>NZ_LWGL01000068.1 GCF_001722485.1 Cellulosimicrobium cellulans
CCGGGGCCGCCGCGGGGGCGTACGGCGGGGCGGCGTGGCGAGGCCTCGCCGTCGGACGCCGGCCGGACTGGCCGGGCGCCGTCGCGGAGGACGTCGTGGCCCTCGCCCTCGCGACGTGGGCCGTGCGCCGCTGACCCTGCCCGGCCTGCCCGGGGCCTACGCGACCCTGACCACGTACTTGCCCCGGACGCCGCCCGCCTCCAGCGCCCGGTGCGCCTCCGCCGTCTGCTCCAGGGGGAAGACCCTGTCCACCGCGGGCCTCAGCGTGCCCTCGACGACGTGGTGCGCGAGCGCGTCGAGGTCCGCCCGCTGCGGGTTGCCGCTGAAGAAGCGCACCCGTCCGCGCCCGTGGACCGCGCTGGCCGCGAGGGCGCCGAGCCAGGCCGCGGGCCGTCCCAGGTCGACGGCGATGGTGACCATGCGTCCGCCGGGAGCCAGCAGGCGCCGGTAGGCCCGCAGGTCGGTGCCGACGGCGTCCAGGACGACGTCGAAGCGGCCCAGGTCCTGCGGCCGGACGCCCCGGTGGTCGACGGCGTGGTGCGCCCCGAGCCCGCGCACGAAGTCGAGGTTGGCGGCGCGGGCGAGGGCCGTCACCTCGGCTCCGTACGCCCGGCCGAGCTGGACGGCGGCGCTGCCGACGCCGCCCGCAGCGCCCCGCACGAGGAGCCGTTCGCCGGGTCGCAGCCCGGCCTTGTCGCGCAGGGCGGTGACGGCCGTGGTGGCCACCGGGAGGGCCGCGGCCTCCACGAGGTCCAGCCGGTCGGGGACCAGCCCGACCCGCTCGGCCGGCACGGTCACGTACTCGGCGGCGCTGCCGAACCCCGACGCGCGGCCGAGGACTCCCCACACGCGGTCGCCGACGGCAAGCCCCGCGACGCCGGCGCCCAGGGCGGCGACCTCGCCGGTGAGGTCCAGGCCGACGCGCTGGGGGAACCGCCGGCCGCTCAGGAGGCGCAGACGACCGGCCCGGGCGGCCAGCTCGCTGCCGTTGACGCTGAACGCGCGCACGCGCACCAGGACCTCGCCGGCGGACGGCTCGGGTCGTGGCGCCCGGCCCGCGTAGAGCACCTCGGGTCCGCCGTAGCGGTCGTAGAGCACTGCCGTCATCGTGCCGTCGTCCATCGTCCTGCCTTCGCCGTCGGTCGTCGTCCGGGAACCGACGCCGACGGTAGGCTCACAAACGGACGCGGTCGTCCGTTTCAGGCGGAAGCGAGAAGGAGTGACGGTGGGATCCTCTCGGATCGGCGCAGGGGACGGCGTGCGCGCGGACGCCCGCCGCAACCGGGAGCGCCTCCTCGCCGCCGCCCGCGCGGTCTTCGCGGAGCACGGGATCGACGCCCCGATGGCGACGGTGGCCCGTCGCGCCGGGGTCGGCGTGGCGACGCTGTACCGGCACTTCCCGACCCGGGACGACCTGGTGCGGAGCGCGTTCGCGGAGCAGATGGACACCTGCGTGCGCGCGCTCACCGACGCCCTGGCCGACCCCGACCCGTGGCGGGGGCTCCAGCAGCTGGTCGAGACGGTGTGCATGCTGCAGCGGGAGGAGCGCGGGTTCCCGGCCGCCTTCCTCACGGCCTTCCCCGGCAGCGCGTCGGACCACGCGCAGGCTCGGCGACGAGCCGAGCGGGACGTCGCGACCCTGGTGCGCCGGGCGCAGGAGGCGGGGGCGCTGCGGGCCGACTTCCACCCGTCCGACCTCGCCGTGGTCCTGCTCGCGCACTGCGGCCTGGTGAACGCCCTCCCGGACGACGGCGCGGCGTCGCGACGCCTGGTCGCCTACCTGCTCCAGTCGTTCCGCGCCGACACGGCCGACACGGCCGGCCGGCCGCTGCCCCCGCCGTCCGCGCTCACGCTGGGCGGCCTCCCGGTGGCGGTCGGCGGCCCCGCGTCCGCAACCGGGTCTAGGGGTTCGGGACGCTCGTCACGGTCGTGAGGAGGAATGCGCAGTCCTCGAGCGCCGTCACGGCGTGCCGCTCGTGCGTGAGGACGCGCAGCTCGCCCGCGCCCAGCTCCGTGTCGCCCTCGTCGAGCGCGGTCACGCGCACCCGCCCGCGCAGCACCTGGATCGACGCCGCGGGCGGCGAGTTGTGCTCGCCGAGCTCGACGCCCGCCACGAGGGCGATGACGGACTGGCGCAGCGGGCCGTCGTGCACCACGACCTCCGTGCTGCGGCCGTTCGCGGCGGCGCGGGCGTCGGTGAGGTGCGCGTCGGTGAGGAGGTCGACGTTCGTCATGGGCAGGCTCCGACCTGTCGGGGAGTCCCATCCTGCCGCGTGGCGCCGGACGCCGCGCGGTCGGCGACGGTCGGCGGGATCAGGCCTCGGCGTCGGTCTCGGTGGTGGCCTGAGCCGCGTCGGCGTCGCCCCGGACGGGCGCGTGCCGCGCCTCCGGCGGGCGGATCACGGTCACCGGGCAGTGCGCGTATTCCACCGCGTGCCGGCTGACCGAGCCCAGCAGGAGACGGTCGAAGCCGCCGACGCCGCGGTGGCCCAGCACGAGGCGGTCCGCGTGCGACGACGCCTCGATGACGCCCTTGGCCGCCTGCACGTGCCGGACGGTGTGCACGACGCGGTCCTCCGGGAGGTCGACGTCCGCGGCGGCGATCGCCGCGTCGAGCTTCGTCGCCGCGAACGCGGCGTAGTCGTCCAGGGGCGGCGCCCATCCCCACGAGTCGGGCAGCGGTGCGAGGGAGACGATCTGCCAGCAGAACAGTGCCTCGAGGGTCGCGCCGGTGCGGCGCGCGACCGCCGCGGCGTGGCGCAGCGCGTGCACGGACGTCGCGGAACCGTCGACGCCGACGACGACCGGCGCCCCCGGGGCGGGCCGCGAGCCGCGGACGACGGTCACCGGCACGGTCGCGTGCTGCACGAGCGCCGACGACACCGAGCCCAGCACCGCACGGCTCAGGCGTCCGCGCCCGCAGCGGCCGACGACGAGCACGTCGGCCCGGGCGTCCTCGCGCTCGGCCAGGGCGAGCAACGCCGTCGAGGGCCGGCCGCGCACCTCGGTGGCCACGGTCTCGACGTCCTGGGCGCTCAGGCCGGTGCGCGCACGCGCGGCCTCCACCCATGCCTCGACGGCGGCGAGCCGACGCTGCGCACGAGCCTCCTCGTCACCGGTGTCGTCGTGCCCGTGATGACGCCCGGGGTCCCAGGCCAGCACGGCGGTCACCCGGGCGCGGCGGCCCGCCGCCTCGCGCAGCGACCAGTCGAGCGCCTCCTCCGACCACTGCGACCCGTCCACGCCGACGACCACGTCGCCCATCTCGCCACCTCCAGGAGTGTCCCTCGATCAGGAGTGCGTTCCTCGACGTCCCGGTCGCTAGTGCTCCGGCCGTCCGTCGTCCAGCAGGATGGCGCGCAGCGGCGCCGTCACGACGTCGACCTGCTCCAGGAGGCCCGCCGGCCCGGCCGCGACGACCGCGCGCTCGCCGACGACGACGAGGACCGCGCCGCGGTCGCGCACGGCCGCCCGCACGCAGGGGCGGGCGACGCCGTCGACCTCGAACGTCGTGCGCTCCAGCGGTGCCGCGTCGACCTCCTCGACGATGGCGCGCATCGCGGCGCGGTACTCCTGGTAGGAGTCGAGGAAGTCGTCGTCGCTCTCCCCGTGGAGCGGGGCGGCGAGCGCGCCCCCGAGCGCGGTGCGGACGATCTCCTCGGCGAGCTCGTCGGAGGGCACGACGCGCAGCGTCTCGACGTCGAGCGTCTCGCCCGCGTACGACACGTAGGAGCGCAGGAAGCGCTCGTCCGTGGGGTCGTGCGTGCCGTCGCCGACGCCGGTGAGGGTCTCCTCGTCGAGGTCGAGGCCCCACGTCAGGGGGTCGGCGACCTCGGCGACGTGCCCCTGGAAGCGGTCGACCACCTGCTCCCAGGAGGCGGGGGTGCCGGGCGCGCGGTGGCGGCCGGCGCGAGGGTCGTCGTCGTGCCGGGGGGCCGGGTCCTCGGGGTGCTGCTCCGGCGGGTGCTGCTCCGGTCGGGACATCGGGATCGTCCACCCTCCTGCCGACCGTGGGGTGCGGCACTCCCGAGCCTGCCGCCACCGCGGTCCCCGGTCAACGGTGCGACGGGCGTGTCGACCGCCGGACGTGCGCGCGCGGCCGGCGCGAGGTCACGGCACGAGCCCTCTTTCACGCCCCTGGCGAACAACGGCATATGGGGGCGGTGCGCCTCGTTGGGAGCACATAGAGTCAATGCGGTCAGGCTGTACCCGTCGTCCGACGGGCAGGTGTACGCCGCTCGTGAGGAGCAGCACATGTTCGAGAGATTCACAGACCGAGCCCGTCGGGTCGTCGTCCTCGCCCAGGAAGAGGCGCGGATGCTCAACCACAACTACATCGGCACCGAGCACATCCTGCTCGGCCTCATCCACGAGGGCGAGGGTGTCGCGGCCAAGGCCCTGGAGTCCCTCGGGATCTCCCTGGACGGCGTCCGCACCCAGGTGACGGAGATCATCGGCGAGGGCCAGCAGGCCCCGAGCGGGCACATCCCGTTCACGCCGCGCGCCAAGAAGGTGCTGGAGCTGTCGCTGCGCGAGGCGCTGCAGCTCGGCCACAACTACATCGGCACCGAGCACATCCTGCTCGGCCTCATCCGTGAGGGCGAGGGCGTGGCCGCCCAGGTCCTGACGAAGATGGGCGCCGACCTCAACAAGGTGCGCCAGCAGGTCATCCAGCTGCTGTCGGGCTACCAGGGCAAGGAGCCGGTCTCGGCCGGCGGCCCCGCCGAGGGCCAGCCGTCGGGCTCGGCCGTCCTCGACCAGTTCGGGCGCAACCTCACCCAGGCCGCCCGCGAGGGCAAGCTCGACCCGGTGATCGGGCGCAGCCTCGAGATCGAGCGCGTCATGCAGGTGCTGTCGCGCCGCACGAAGAACAACCCCGTCCTCATCGGCGAGCCCGGCGTCGGCAAGACGGCCGTCGTCGAGGGGCTCGCGCAGGACATCGTGCGCGGCGACGTGCCCGAGACGCTCAAGGACAAGCAGCTCTACACGCTGGACCTGGGCGCCCTCGTGGCCGGCTCGCGCTACCGCGGTGACTTCGAGGAGCGCCTGAAGAAGGTGCTCAAGGAGATCCGCACGCGCGGCGACATCATCCTGTTCATCGACGAGATCCACACGCTCGTCGGCGCCGGCGCGGCCGAGGGCGCGATCGACGCGGCGAGCATCCTCAAGCCGATGCTCGCGCGCGGCGAGCTGCAGACCATCGGCGCGACGACGCTCGACGAGTACCGCAAGCACGTCGAGAAGGACCCGGCCCTGGAGCGCCGCTTCCAGCCGATCCAGGTCGCCGAGCCGTCGCTCAACCACGCGATCGAGATCCTCAAGGGCCTGCGCGACCGCTACGAGGCGCACCACCGCGTGTCCATCACGGACTCCGCGCTCGTCTCCGCGGCCACGCTCGCCGACCGCTACATCAACGACCGCTTCCTGCCGGACAAGGCGATCGACCTCATCGACGAGGCGGGCGCGCGCCTGCGCATCCGCCGCATGACGGCCCCGCCGGAGCTCAAGGAGCTCGACGAGGAGATCGCCGAGGCGCGTCGCGAGAAGGAGTCCGCGATCGACGCGCAGGACTTCGAGAAGGCCGCGCGCCTGCGCGACACCGAGAAGCAGCTCGGTGCCAAGCGGGCCGACAAGGAGAAGGCCTGGAAGTCCGGCGACCTCGACACGGTCGCGGAGGTCGACGAGGAGCTGATCGCCGAGGTCCTCGCCATGGCGACCGGCATCCCGGTGTTCAAGCTCACCGAGGAGGAGTCCAGCCGCCTGCTCCACATGGAGGACGAGCTGCACAAGCGCGTCGTCGGCCAGGAGGCCGCGATCAAGGCGCTGTCGCAGGCCATCCGCCGTACGCGTGCGGGTCTCAAGGACCCCAAGCGCCCCGGTGGGTCGTTCATCTTCGCCGGCCCGACGGGCGTCGGGAAGACCGAGCTGGCCAAGGCGCTCGCCGAGTTCCTCTTCGGGGACGAGGACGCGCTCATCCAGCTCGACATGTCGGAGTTCTCCGAGAAGCACACGGTCTCGCGGCTGTTCGGCTCGCCCCCCGGCTACGTCGGGTACGACGAGGGCGGTCAGCTCACGGAGAAGGTGCGGCGCAAGCCGTTCTCGGTCGTGCTGTTCGACGAGGTGGAGAAGGCCCACGCGGACATCTTCAACTCGCTCCTGCAGATCCTCGAGGACGGTCGCCTGACCGACTCGCAGGGCCGGGTCGTGGACTTCAAGAACACCGTCATCATCATGACGACCAACCTCGGCACGCGGGACATCGCCAAGGGCGTCCAGACCGGCTTCAACGCCGGCGGCGACCTGGTGACGTCGTACGAGCGCATGAAGGCGAAGGTCAACGAGGAGCTCAAGCAGCACTTCCGCCCCGAGTTCCTCAACCGCGTCGACGACGTGGTGGTCTTCCCGCAGCTCTCGCAGGACGAGATCATCCAGATCGTCGACCTGATGATCGCCCGCCTCGACACGCGGCTGCGCGACAAGGACATGGGCATCGAGCTCACCCCGGCGGCGAAGGTCCTGCTCGCCGAGAAGGGCTACGACCCGGTCCTCGGTGCTCGTCCGCTGCGTCGCGCGATCCAGCGCGACATCGAGGACGCGCTGTCCGAGAAGATCCTGTTCGGCGAGCTCAAGGCCGGCGAGATCGTCCTGGTCGACGCCGAGGGCGAGGGCCTGCTCGGCGAGTTCACCTTCCGCGGGGTCCCCAAGGGCGACCACGACCGCGGCCCGGTGAGCGTCGGCGCGGCCGCTGCCCTGGACGCCCCGACCGGCGTCTCGGTGCGCGACCTGCCCCCGACGGGCGAGCTGCAGGCCGGCGCTGAGTGAGCCGTCGGTGACGCGCTCCTGACGGCACGGCCTGACACCACGACGGCCCCGGTCCTCCTGCGGGAGGGCCGGGGCCGTCGTCGTGCCCGGACGGCCACGCCGCTACGGTGAGGCTGTGCCGCCGCCCTCGTCCGCCCTCGTCGCCCGCCTGCGGGCCGCCGGGTGCGTGTTCGCCGAGGACGAGGCCGCGCTGCTCGAGCAGGAGGCCGCCGGGGACCGGGAGCGGCTGGAAGAGCTCGCCGCGCGTCGCGTCGGCGGCGAGCCGCTCGAGCACGTGCTCGGCTGGGCGGAGCTGCGTGGCGTGCGCGTCCGCGTCGACCCCGGGGTGTTCGTGCCGCGGCAGCGGACCGGGCTGCTCGTCGAGGAGGCGACGCGGCTCGTCCGGCGGCGTGAACCCGGTGCGGACGCGGGAGGCGACGGGCCGCTCGTCGTCGTGGACCTGTGCTGCGGCTCGGGCGCGCTCGGGCTCGTCCTCGCGACAGAGCTCGCCGGGACCGGGGCGTACGGCGTGCCGCGCGTCGAGCTGCACGCGGCGGACGTCGACCCGGCGGCGGTCGCGTGCGCGGCGCACAACGTCGCGCGCGTCGGTGGACGCGCCCACGAGGGCGACCTGTTCGACGCCCTCCCGTCCGCGCTGCGCGGGCGCGTCGACGTGCTGCTCGCCAACGTCCCGTACGTACCGACCGACGCGATCGCCTCGCTGCCGCCCGAGGCCCGCGACCACGAGGCCCGGGTCGCGCTCGACGGCGGCTCCGACGGGCTCGACGTGCTGCGCCGTGTCGCGGCGGGGGCGGCGTCGTGGCTCGCTGCCGGCGGGCACCTCCTCACCGAGGTGAGCGAGGGCCAGGTCGCCGCCGTCGTCGACGTCCTGCGCGGCGCGGGCCTCGACGTCCGGGTCGTGCGCGACGACGAGATCGGCGCGACGGGCGTCGTCGGGACCGCGGCCGCTCGCTCCTCGTGACGGGCCGTCAGCGCAGCAGCGCGCGAATCTCCTTCTCCGCCCGCTCGGGCGACAACGCGCGGCAGCCGAGCGAGACCCAGTGCCCGACGAGGCGCGGCTCCTCGCGCAGCAGGGCCCAGCCGCGCCGCACGAGCGTCAGCGGCGGCTTGCGCATCTCGGCGAGGTCACGCAGCAGGCGGAACCAGAACGTGACGACGCGCTGGCGGCGCAGGCAGATCGCGTCGGCGAGCACGTCGTGCTCGCGGCAGGCCGCGACGATCTCGGCGGCGAAGATGCCCTCGGCGAGCACGACCCGGGAACCGGTCACGTCGACGTGCGTCGTCCCGGTGCGGCGCGACGTCGGGATGTCGTAGACCGGCACGTCGGTGTGGCCGGTGCGGGCGAGCTCGACGAGCGCCGCGACCGCGCCGTCCGCGTCCCAGCTGCGCGGGTCGTCCCAGTCGACGATGCCGAAGCGCCGCGGCAGGCCCGGGTGGTCGTGGTCGAGGTAGAAGTCGTCGAGCTCGACGACGGGCAGGCCGAGGCGGCGCGTGAGCGACGTCTTGCCCGAGCCGGACGCCCCGGTGAGGAGCACCACGCGCGTGGGCACCTCGCGCGAGCCGGGCGGGAGGTCGAACAGCGCCTGGTCGTCGGGCGCGGGGGAGGGGTCGCTCACGGGTCACCATTGTCGCAGCGGGCGGCGCACCCCGCCGCCGCCCGTAGGCTGCCCCGGTGACGACCGCCCTCCTCGCCGCCGACGCCCTGGACCGCCTCGCCCGCTGGCTTCCGGCCGACCTCGCGCAGGCGGACCTCGCCGCGCAGTACGTGGCGTTCCTGCGCGGCGACGCGCCGGACGCGCCCGCCCGGGCCGAGGCGGTCGCCCGCGCCGGCGGCCCGGAGCACCTCACCGCGAGCTGCTTCGTCCTGTCGCCCGACCTCGGCCGGGTGCTGCTGTGCTACCACCGCAAGGGCCGGTTCTGGGTGCAGGTCGGCGGGCACGTCGAGCCGGGCGACGCGACGCTGCCCGGCGCCGCCCTGCGCGAGGCGCGCGAGGAGAGCGGCCTCGCCGACCTCCGGCCGTTCGAGCCGGAGGACCGCGCGCTCCCGGTCGACGTCCACCGGCACGAGCTCGACGCCGCGTTCGGCCGGTGCCGCGCCCACCGCGACGTCGGCTTCGTCGCCTTCGCCGACCCGCTGGCCCCGACCGCGGTGAGCGACGAGAGCGAGGACGTCGCGTGGTTCGCCGTGGACGACCTGCCCGCCGGGACGCCGCCGGACTTCCCGCAGCGCCTGGCGACCGTCCTCGCGGAGGTGCGGCACCGCCGTCGGGCCGCGGGGACTCAGCCGAGCGGCGGGTAGGACGCCCGCGGCAGGTGGTAGGCGAGGTCGACGGCCGTCTCCACCGCCTCGTCGAGGTCCAGCCGGTGCTCCGCGACGAGACGGGCGAGGTGCCCGGCGTCGATCCGGCGCGCCAGGTCGTGGCGGGCGGGGATCGAGCAGAACGCGCGCGTGTCGTCCACGAAGCCGCTCGTGTTGTAGAAGCCGGCGGTGTCGGTGACGGCCTCGCGGAAGCGCCGCATGCCGTCGGGGGTGTCGAGGAACCACCACGGCGCACCGAGGCGCAGGGCGGGGTAGACGCCCGCGAGCGGCGCGAGCTCGCGCGAGAACGACGTCTCGTCCACGGTGAACGCGATCATCCGGAACCGCGGGTGGTGCCCGAACGCCTCGAGCACCGGCCGCAGCGACCGGACGTAGTCCGTCCGCTCCGGGATGTCGTAGCCCTTGTCCGGGCCGTAGGCGCGCACGATCCCGTCGCAGTGGTCGCGCAGCACGCCCGGGTGGAGCTGCATGACGAGCCCGTCGTCGGCCGACATCGCGGCCATCTCGAACAGCATGTGCGCGGAGAACGCGCTGGCCTCGGCGCCCGTGACCTCCCCGCGCAGCGCGGCGTCGAGGATCCGGGACGCGTCCGCGTCGTCGAGCGGCGTCGTGTCGGCGGACCGGTGGCCGTGGTCGGTCGCGCGCGCGCCCGCGGCGACGAACGCGGCGCGGCGCTCGCGCAGCGCCGCGAGGTAGCTGCGGTAGTCGACGACGTCGATCCCCGCCGCCGCGCCGAGCTCCGCCACCTGGGCGGTCCAGTCGGCGCGGTCGACGTGCAGGAGCGGGTCGGGCCGGAACGTGGGCACGACGCGCTGGCCCCAGCCGTCGGCGGCGAGGCGCGCGTGGTCGGCGAGCGGGGACTGCGCGGGGTCCGTCGTCGCGAGGATCTCCAGCCCGAAGCGCTCGAACAGCGCGCGCGGCCGGTACTCGGGCCGGGCGAGGCGGTCGACGAGGTGGTCGTACAGCGCGTCGGCCGTCTCGGCGGACGGGGCGACGGGCGCGCCGAAGACCTCGACGAGGGCGTGCTCGAGCCAGTAGCGCGTCGGCGTCCCCCGGTACAGGCGCCAGCCGGCGCAGAACCGGCGCCAGATCTCGCGCGGGTCGGTCTCGGCCGGGGCGGTCCCGGCGGGTGCGCCGGGCAGGGGCGCGACCCCGAGGCTGTGGACACCGCGCACGCCCGGGGCGCCGTGCGGCGACGTGCTCTGCGCGACGAGCATGCGCACGAGGTAGTGGTCGGGCGTGATGAACAGCCCGGCGGGGTCGCCGAACGGTGCGTCGTCCGCGAGGAGCGCGGCGTCGACGTG
This sequence comes from Cellulosimicrobium cellulans, assembly GCF_001722485.1. Taxonomy (GTDB): domain Bacteria; phylum Actinomycetota; class Actinomycetes; order Actinomycetales; family Cellulomonadaceae; genus Cellulosimicrobium; species Cellulosimicrobium cellulans_A. Next base: position 10,447 of record NZ_LWGL01000068.1, read on the forward strand.
CCCGTGCATCGAGACGACGGGCAGGCCGCGCGTCGCGGCGTAGACCTGCCGCGCGATCGGGCGCAGGACGGGGTCCGCAGGAAGGGCGCGGTCCGGGTGCAGGGACCAGGTCCCGGTCGTCGTCGGGTCACGGTCAGTCATGGTGGTCACAAGTCCTCCCGGCGCATCGTTGCGAACGTTTGCATCCTACGACACCTCTGCTTCTGTGGGGCGTGCCTCGTGCGTGACAATCGTTCGCAAGGCATCCGAGGGATCCGTCGGACGGACGGACGGGCGAGCCCGGGCCCGCCGTTCGCGGACGAGCGGCGGGCCCGGGCGGTGGTGCGGCGTCAGCCGCAGGTCGGCGCGTCGTGCTCCGGTTCCGCCACCGTCTCGCGCGCGTCCCCGGTGTCGGACGGCCGGGCCGTGACCGTCACGGCGTCGGCCACCGGGTCCGCGTCGCGTACCGCGAACGAGTGGTACGCGTTCTTGCCGGGTGCTACGTCCGCGAAGGACCTCGACCCGTACGGCGTCTCGACCTCGACGTCGACCGGGACGGTGTCGTCGTTGGCGACCCGCACGGCGACGTAGGGCTTCCCGGCGAGGCAGCGGGGCTCGGCGACCGCGGAGACGGCCACCTCCTCCTGGGCGTCCTGCGCCGGCAGGCGCTCGATCCAGATGTTGCGGAACCGCGGGTTGAGGCCGGGGTCGCCGTGGTCCTGGAGCTTGATGTGGCCCGCCGTCGGCCCCTCCTCCCGGCCGTTGCCGGTCTTGCCCGCGATCGCGACGTCGTCGTGCACGACCTGGCCGTTCCAGACGAGCGTGAGGCGCGCGTCCTCGGTCTTCGTGCCCGACGCGTCGTAGCGGGCGGCCCGGAACTCGATGTCGTACGTCTGCCACGTGCCCATCGGGGTCGCGGCGTTCACGTCCGGCGCCTTGCGCTGGTAGATCGCGCCCGCCGTGTTGTCCGCCGGCGGGAGGCCGAACGACTCGAGCACCTGGACCTCGTAGCGCTCCTGGATGTAGACGCCGCTGTTGCCGCGGGCCTGGCCCGTCTGGGACGGGTCGTGCTCGGGCTGGTACCACTCGACGTGCATCCGGAAGTCGTCGTACTTCTCCTTCGTGCGGATGTCACCGCCGAACGACTCCATCGAGCCGTCCGCGACCGGCCACGTCGCCGGACCGCCGCCCACGCGCTCCCACGCGTCGAGGTCGCTGCCGTCGAAGAGGACGGTCCGCTCGGTCGGCGTGACGGTGAGCTTGTCCAGGTTGACGTGACCGATGTCGTCGTCGTCGTGCCGGATCGTGATGGTGTTCGCGCCCTCGCGCAGCGGGACCGTCTCGACCTGGGTGGCCCACGTCGACCACTCGACGGTGCTGTCGAACCAGACCTGCTTGAGCTTCTCGCCGTTGACGTACAGGCTCAGGTTCCTGGGCCTCGGCTGCGGGTCGGCGTTCTGCCCGTTGGCGTAGCGGATCGCGAGGTCGTGCATGCCGGCCTCCTCCGCGCGGACGGCGAACGTGGTGGTCGCGCCCGGCTCCCAGTTGCGGTCGACGAACCCGGAGCCCGAGTAGCCGGCGTGGTTGCTGTTCCACCCGGCCCCGCCCGTGATGTCGGCGGCCTCGGCCTCGTACACCGCCGGCGCGGCCGTGCCGTCCGGCAGGCGCGTGAGCGTGTACCAGGCCTCGGTGCTCCACAGCTCCTGGCCGGTCTCGGACGCGAACGGGCGCGGCGAGTGGACGTTGACGACGCGTCCCGGCTCGAGCCCGTCGATCTGGAGCGTCACGGTCGTGCGGTCCTCCGACACCGTCGCCGCGGTGACCTCGAGGTCCTCCTCGTCGACCTTCGGCCCGCCGTACTGCGGGGTCGCGACGTAGCGCCACTGCGAGGCGGTGTACTTCGACGCGAGGTCCTGCGCCGTCTCCTCGGAGAGCGGCTGCGTGTACTCGATCTCGAACCCGCCGTCGACGGCGCGCATCTCGAGCATGTCGAACGCGTGGTTGCCGTCGTAGGTGAGCTTCTGGAGACCGTACGAGAGCTTGCCCGCCTGGCCCCAGTTGCCGGACCACCCGATGCCGCCGACGTAGATCGCGCCGTCCGGCCCGACGCTCGTCCGGCTCACGCCGGACTCGAGCCCCTGCGTCATGCGGAACACCGCGCCCTGCTCGACGCCGCCGACCTCCTCGAGGAACGCGCGCTGCAGGCCGCCGTAGGTCACGTCGCCGATCGCCATCTGCCCGGCGAACACGCCCTCGGTCAGCACGACCGGGTTGCTCGGCGAGTTGGAGATCTCGTTGTGGGGCAGCCACAGCACGGGCTCGGTGACGGGCTGGTCGTCGTACGGGCCGTCGGGGTTCGTGAAGTGGTTGTAGAACGCCCCCTCCTCGACGCGCACGAGCTTCGACGTCGGGGTGCGCACGCCCTGGTTGTCGGTGACGTACATGCCGCCGTCGGCGCCCCAGCCGAGCCCGTTCGGCGTGCGCAGACCGCCCGCGACGTACTCGACCTCGCCGGTGTCCTTCGAGATCTTCATGACCGAGCCGCGGTTCTCCGCGAGCTGCGGGTCGAGGGAGTTGCCGCCCGGGACCATCGCGATGCCGGTCGTGACGTAGAAGTACCCGTCCTCGTACAGGAGGCCGAACGCGAACTCGTGGTAGTTGCCGCCGAACGGCCACGTCGCGATCGTGTCGTACTCGTCGGCGACCTCGTCGCCGTCGGTGTCGACGAGCTTCGTGAGGCCGTGCTTCTCCGACACGTAGAGCGAGCCGTCGACGTACTTGATGCCCATCGGCTCCTGGAGGTCCTCGGCGACCTTCGTGTACGTCACCTCGTCCGCACCGGTCTCGCCGGTGACGTGGTCGACCAGGTACACCTCGCCGAGCTCCGTCAGCCGGTCCCCGCCCCACGTCGAGATCGCGAGCCGGCCGTCCGGGAGCCAGTCCATGCCGGTGACCTGCGGCTCGAAGCCCTCGGGGCGCAGGTCGGTCAGCGTGTAGTCCGGGTGCACCTCGGTGAGGGGCAGGCCGTCGCCGGGCGCCTCCGTCACGCCCTCGCACTCCTTGCGGCCCGGCGCCGTGACGCGCGTGACGTCGGCGTCCGTGCTGAGCACCGAGTTCGGCACCACCGTGAAGCCCGCCGCGCCCGGCGGACGCCACTCGAGCTTGAGGCGCTGGTCGAAGTCGCCGTCGAAGTGGTCGATGCGCAGCGCGCGGTAGCCGGGCTCGAGGTCGACGGACCCCTCCTTGGGCGTCGCGCCGTGACGACCGGGGTGGTCGACCACGAGCTCGTCGTCGAGCAGCAGGCGGGCCCCGTCGTCGTTCGTGATCCGGAAGTCGTACGTGCCGGCCTCCGGGACGTTGAGGTATCCCGTGACCTCGGTGACGAACCGGTTCGCGATGCCGAAGTCCGCGTCCGTCGTCCAGTCGATCGTCGGCATGATCTTGTCGACGTTGGGCGTCTGCCCGGGCTTGAGCGTGCAGTAGTCGTCGAGGACGACCTGCACGTCGAACACGCGCAGCGTCACGCCGGGCTCCTGCGGCCGGATGTCGTCCTGCGTGACGTCGGCCTGCGCGGTCGTGGTGACCGGGAGCAGCACGGTGAGCGGGAGCGCGAGCGCGGCCGCCGCGGCGACCGACCGTCTGCGCCGGGTCGGCGGGCCGCCCCGCCGTCTGCCGGTGCGTGCGGGAAGGGATGGGGTCGAGCGGGGTTCCATGAGCCTGCCTCTCCGTCGAGGGCCTCGTGTGGTCCGGGTCCCGCGCACGACAGCGCGGGCCATCGCCACTATGGGTGCCTCGGAGGGCGCGGACAACGAGTTGCCACCAGTTGCCCCGACATCGGGTGCGTGGTGGAGCCCGCTCGTCCTGACGGGAGGGCTCAGCCCTTCGGCGGCAGGGCGCGGACCTGCGCCAGGGCGTGGGCGACCAGCTCGGGCAGGTCTTCGGTGTCGGCGCCGACGTCGAAGGAGAGCCAGCCGCGCATCGGGCGGCCGGGCATGGCCTCGCCGGCCCGCGGGTCGTCGGCGACCCACGCCGCGCCGGGGTCCACGCGCACGAGCAGCCCGTCGCCCACGGCGACCGTCATGTGGCCGGCCACGAAGAACGCCAGACCACCGAACATCGATCGCTCGCGGGCGTCCTCGCCCGCCAGGAGCGAGCGCACCCGCTCGGCGAGCTCGAGGTCCACAGCCATGGGCGTAGCCTACGGCGCGCGCGGGGAGCGGGAAGGGCGCACGCCTCCCGGCTGTCGCGGGTCGTGTCGCGCGCCCCTACCGCACGATCCGGCGCCGCAGGACCACGACGCCGTCGCCGACCAGGGAGTCGACCGCTGCGGCACGGCCCGTGACGGAAAGGAGCAGCGCGGCGGCGGACCCGCTGACCGTGGGCCCGGTCCCGTGCTGCCAGTCGATGTCCGTCGCCTCGAAACGGAGACCGTCCACGACACCCTTCGCGACGACGCCGGAAGGGGCCCGCATCACCGCGTCGAGCGCCGTGGCCGCACGATCTTCCGGGATGTCGTACGGAAGGCCGAGCGGCCACCTGATGTCCAGGCCGTGCACGAGCACGTCGGTGAGCGGTGCCTCCGGGCCCTCTCCCGGAGGCGTGAACCGCGAGTCCGCCCTGCGCCGCAGGAGTCCGATGATCTCGTCGTACGGGCGTGCGGCCTGGCGCCGGGTGAGGCGTCGGTTGGCCCGGTCGAAGTCCCCTGCCGCGAGCACCATGGCGAGCGCGAACCGCGCCATGCCGACGTCGAGCGGCATGGTGAGGTGTGCCAGCACGTCGTGCACCGTCCACGCGTCGCACAGGCTCTGCGCCGCGCGTTGTTCCGGGGTGAGGTCGGCGAGCTGGTCCGCAAGTCGTCGGCGCTCGTCCGCGATGGCGGCGAAGGTGTCCACCGCGTCACTCTCCCAGCCCGTCGACGTCGTGACCAGGGACGGTCTCGCTGGCGAGGAGCCCGGGAAGGCTCAGGAGGACACGCTCTAGGCGACCCTCGCCGTCGAGCCACGCTCGACGAGCTTGGCGGGCAGCAGGGTCGGCGAGGTCGCGGGCGTCGTGGGCGCGGACGAGCGCAGCTGCCCCAGCAGCCGCTGGACGGCGAAGGCGCCGAAGTGCCGCAGCGGCGCGGCGACCGTGGTGAGCGGCGGGGTGCAGAAGTCGGAGCCGAAGATGTTGTCGAACCCGACGACGCTCATGTCCCCGGGCACGTCGACGCCGAGGCGCGTCAGCCCGCGCATCACGCCGATCGCGACGAGGTCGTTGTAGGTGATCGTGGCCGTCGCGGGGTGCTTGACGAGCGACTTGGCCGCCGACAGCCCGCCGGCGAGCGTCGGCGCGAACGGCCCGACGCGGCGCGAGCGCAGCCCGTGCTCGTGCGTCGCCTCGCGGAACGCGCGCCAGCGCATCCCGTCGGCCCACGACGCCTCCGGCCCGGCGACGTACGCGAGGCTCGTGTGCCCGAGCTCGGCGAGGTGCTTGACGGCGCGCCGCATCCCCTCGGCGTTGTCGGTGACGACGCTCGGGACGTCCGTCATCACGCGGTTCATGACGACGGTCGGTCGCTGCTTCGCGACGACCCGGATGGAGGAGTCCGAGAGCCGCGACGTCGCGAGCACGAGGCCCTCCACGAGCGGGAGCGTCCGGGCGAGCGCCTGGCGCTCCGCCTCGTCGGATTCCTGGGCGTCGACCACGAGCAGCGTGTACCCGGAGTCGCTCGCGGTCTTCTCCGCGCCGCGGATGATCTCGAAGAAGAACGGGTTGGTCACGTCCGCCACGAGGATCGCGAGCAGCGCGGTCCGGCCGGTGGGCAGCCCGCGCGCGAGCGGGTTCGTGCGGTAGCCGATCTCGTGCGCGACCTGGCGGATGCGTTCCGCCGTCTCCGAGTTGACGCGGCCGGGCCGGGAGAAGGCCCGCGAGACGGTGGACGGCGCGACGCCCGCGGCCCGGGCGACGTCGTAGATCGTGGGGCTGGGCCCCGGGGGGACAGCGTTGTCCATGGGCGGCGACTGTAGCGGGGCGCGGCGCGGACCGACAACCGGTTGTCGTCCGTGTCGTGCCGCTCCGTCCCGCGGCCGGACGTCCGGCGCGCGGCAAGTGGTGGCAACTCCTTGACCCGCCCGCCGGCCGGGCCTCCAATGACGGGGTGATCATGCGCGCACGAGGTCGCACGGCACCCCGCCCGGACGCCGGCACGCTCGTCGAGACGGTGTCGGCCGCGGTCGCCCGGGCCGGCACGGGGGGCAGGGTGGGCGTGTGCTGCACGGGCGACCCGGGGTCCGCCCTGCTGCTCGAGCTCGCGGTCCGCGAGGTCGGCCGGGCGCACGTCGTGGCGCTCGTCGCCCTCGGCCCGGACGCGACGCCGGCACGCCGGTTCGGAGTCGCGCAGGCGGCGCACGCGGCCGG
>NZ_LWGL01000069.1 GCF_001722485.1 Cellulosimicrobium cellulans
CGAGCCGTAGCGCTCCGGGCTCCACGCGCGCAGGCCGGTCGCGGAGTGCACGCCCGCGCGCTGCGCGGAGACGCCGACCCACGCGTAGCCCTCGCGCACGAGGTGCTCGTGGGTCTGGAACCAGTCGCCCGGGTCGTGACCGCGCTGCGCGAGGCGCGGCGCGGCTGACGCGACGGCCCGCCCGCAGGCGCCCGTAGGATGGTCGCCCGTGACCGACGAGCCCGCCTCCACGACGTCCGCCCCGCCCACCGCGACCGGGGCCGACCAGCGCCGCGGCCCCCTGCGGGTCGGTGACAAGGTCCAGCTCACCGACCCGCGCGGGCGGCTGCACACCATCACGCTCGCGCCCGGCGCGACGTTCCACACGCACAAGGGCTACCTGCGCCACGACGACCTCATCGGCCGCCCCGAGGGCACGGTGGTGCGCAACACCGCGGAGATCGAGTACCTCGCGATGCGCCCGCTGCTGTCCGACTACGTGCTGTCGATGCCGCGCGGCGCCGCGGTCGTCTACCCCAAGGACGCGGGCCAGATCGTCGCGATGGCCGACGTCTTCCCGGGCGCGCGCGTCGTCGAGGCCGGCGTGGGGTCGGGCGCGCTGACGATGTCGCTGCTGCGCGCCGTCGGCGACGCGGGCGAGCTCCACTCCATCGAGCGGCGCGAGGACTTCGCCGCCATCGCGCGCGGCAACGTCGAGACGTTCTTCGGCGGCCCCCACCCGGCGTGGACGCTGTCCGTCGGCGACCTCGCCGACGTCCTGCCGACCGTCGCCGCCGACGGCACCGTCGACCGCGTCGTGCTCGACATGCTCGCCCCGTGGGAGAACCTCGACGTCGTGGCGCGCGCGCTCGTGCCCGGTGGCGTGCTCGTCTGCTACGTCGCGACCACCACGCAGCTGTCCCGGCTCGCCGAGGACCTGCGCGCCGACGGCCGGTACGCCGAGCCCGTCGCGTGGGAGTCGATGGTGCGCGGCTGGCACCTCGAGGGCCTCGCCGTGCGCCCGCAGCACCGCATGATCGGGCACACCGGCTTCCTGCTCACCGCGCGCCGGCTCGCCGACGGCGTCGCGCCGCCCGAGCGCAAGCGTCGCCCCGCCAAGGGCGCGTACCCCACGGACGAGGAGCAGTGGTCGCCCGAGGAGCTCGGCGAGCGACCCGTGTCGGAGAAGAAGATCCGGCGCGTACGGCGGGACGTCGGGCAGGCCCCGGAGCAGGCGGCCGGCGGCACCGCGTCGGAGGCGGCCACGGACGGTCAGGGCGAGCAGTCGGACGACGTGCCGGAGGCGTGACGAGCGGGTGACGATCCGCGTCGCGTCGTCTCACCACGGGTGTCGTCCGTGTACGCGGACCACAATTGTGCCTAAGGTCTAGAACCCGACCGCGGACGGCGGACCACCGACGGGCCGCGCGGCACCCGCCGCGCTCCCTCGGGACCGTCCCGCGCCGGGCGTGCCGACGGCGAGAGGGGACACCCGATGAGCGAGACATTCGGCCGGAGCGACGAGGGCGCGACGAGCACCGCGCGCGAGCTGGCGCTGCTCTCCGCGAAGAACGAGAGGCTCGCCGAGGCGCTGCGCGCCGCCCGCGACCAGATCCTCGAGCTGAAGCGGCAGATCGACGAGCTCGCGAAGCCCCCGGGGACGTACGCGGTGTTCCTCGCCGCGCACCCCGACGGGTCGGTCGACGTGTCCGCCTCCGGGCGCAAGATGCACGTCGGCGCGAGCCCGACCATCGACGTCGAGCGCCTGCGCCCCGGCCAGGAGGTCAAGCTCAACGAGGCCATGACGGTCGTCGCGGCCGGCGGGTACGAGCGCACGGGCGAGATCGTCACCGTCAAGGAGATCATCGACGCCGACCGCGTCCTCGTCGTCGGGCGCGCCGACGAGGAGCGTGTCGTGCGCCTCGCCGGCTCCGTCGCCCGGACGTCGCTGCGCGTCGGCGACTCGCTGACCATCGACACGCGCTCCGGGTTCGTCTTCGAGGTCATCCCCAAGTCCGAGGTGGAGGAGCTCGTCCTCGAGGAGGTGCCGGACATCCGGTACGAGGACATCGGCGGTCTCGGGCCCCAGATCGAGCAGATCCGCGACGCGGTCGAGCTGCCGTTCACCCACCCCGACCTCTTCCGCGAGCACGGGCTGCGCCCGCCCAAGGGCGTGCTGCTGTACGGCCCGCCCGGGTGCGGCAAGACGCTCATCGCGAAGGCCGTCGCCAACTCCCTCGCGCACACCGTCGCGCGCTCGCGCGGCGACCAGGTGGAGACCGGCGCGGTGAAGAGCTACTTCCTCAACGTCAAGGGCCCCGAGCTGCTCAACAAGTACGTCGGCGAGACCGAGCGGCACATCCGGCTGATCTTCGCCCGGGCGCGCGAGAAGGCGTCCCAGGGGACGCCTGTCGTCGTGTTCTTCGACGAGATGGAGTCGCTGTTCCGCACGCGCGGCACCGGCTTGTCCTCCGACGTCGAGACGACGATCGTGCCGCAGCTGCTGTCCGAGATCGACGGCGTCGAGCGGCTCGACAACGTCATCGTCATCGGCGCGTCCAACCGCGAGGACATGATCGACCCGGCCATCCTGCGCCCGGGCCGCCTCGACGTGAAGATCAAGATCGAGCGACCCGACGCCGAGGGCGCGAAGGAGATCTTCGCGAAGTACCTCACCGACGACCTGCCCATCCACGCCGCCGACCTCGCCGAGCACGGCGGGAGCCAGCGCGAGGCCGTCGACGCGATGATCCGCTCCGTCGTCGAGCGCATGTACTCCGAGGACGAGGAGAACCAGTTTCTCGAGGTCACCTACGCCAGCGGCGACAAGGAGATCCTCTACTTCAAGGACTTCAACTCCGGCGCGATGATCCAGAACGTCGTCGACCGCGCGAAGAAGTCCGCCATCAAGGACCTCCTCGCGACCGGCCAGCGCGGCATCCGCGTCGACCACCTGCTCGCCGCGTGCGTCGACGAGTTCAAGGAGAACGAGGACCTGCCCAACACCACCAACCCCGACGACTGGGCGCGGATCAGCGGCAAGAAGGGCGAGCGCATCGTCTTCATCCGCACGATCGTCCAGAAGAAGGGCGAGGGCGGTTCGCCGCGCACGATCGACACGGTGACCAACACGGGGCAGTACCTGTAACGCGTCGTCGGGTCGTGCGGGTGCTGGGTGCGCCGGGGCGTGACCTCCGGGGCGGCCGTGCCGGGTCTACCATCCGCGCCGCTCGTCCCTCGCGGCGCTCCCGCCAGACCCGCCACGACCCGGCACGGCCGCCCCTCCGGCCCCGCCCCGGCGCGGTCGCGCACGCGACGTCGCCTCGGGCGATGATCACCGCCCACGTGGCTCGTCCGCGGAGCAGGGCCGGGCGCCACGCCGACGTGCCAGCGTGGGCGGCAGACGTCGGCGTGGCCGATGAGACCAGCCGACGGGCGCGCGGTCGTGCGGGAGGGGCACGCGGTGTGGCGGACGAGGTGAGCTGACGGACGAGCGGGTGGGGCGGCGTCGGATGCGAAGGGCGTAGAAGCCGCGCGCGCGAACCGACGGCCGAATGGCCACGGTGACGGCGCGGCAGCCCGAGCACCGACGACGCCCTGCCCGCGGACCCGGCCACGAGGCCCGAGCACCGACGGCGCCCTGCCCGCGGACCCGACCACGGACCGCGAACAGTGGACCGCGCGGCGCGTCGTCGCAGGTGCGGCATAGGGTGGGCGCGTGAGCGTGCGACGGGTCATGGGGATCGAGACCGAGTACGGCGTCCTGCAGCCGGGCCAGCCCCTGGCGAACCCGATGCTCATGTCGAGCCAGGTCGTCACGACGTACCGGGCGCTCGCCGCGCGCAGCGACGGCGCGCGGGGCCGGGCGCGGTGGGACTACGACGACGAGGACCCGCTGCAGGACGCACGCGGGTTCCACGTGCCGCGCGCGTCGGCGCACCCGTCGATGCTGACCGACGACCCGTCGGTGCCGGCGCCGTCGGGACCGGTCGCGGACGGCGCGCGGGCGGGGTCCTTGCAGGAGCTCGCGCGGCCGACGAGCGAGGAGTACGACGACCCCAGCGCGGCGAACGTCATCCTCACGAACGGGGCGCGGCTGTACGTGGACCATGCGCACCCGGAGTACTCGTCGCCGGAGGTGACGGTGCCGCACGACGTCGTGTGCTGGGACGTCGCGGGCGAGCGCGTGATGCTGGCCGCGGCGCGCGAGCTCGCGAACGCGCCGGGTGCACCGGTGGTGCTGTACAAGAACAACGTCGACGGCAAGGGCGCGAGCTACGGCACGCACGAGAACTACCTCGTGGACCGGGCGGTCCCGTTCGGCGTGCTCGTCGAGGTGCTCACGCCGTTCCTCGTCACGCGGCAGGTGTTCGCCGGGTCGGGGCGCGTGGGGCTGGGGCCGGCGGGGGAGGAGCACGGCTTCCAGGTCTCGCAGCGCGCCGACTACGTCGAGGCGGAGGTCGGCCTGGAGACGACGCTGCGCCGTCCGATCGTCAACACGCGCGACGAGCCGCACGCGGACCGCCAGCGCTGGCGCCGGCTGCACCTCATCATCGGCGACGCGAACCTCCTCGAGACGGCGACGTACCTCAAGACGGGCACGACGTCGCTCGTGCTGTTCGTCGTCGAGCACCTCGAGGAGCTCGGGCCGCAGGTGCGGTCCCGGATCGCCGGGCTGCGCCTCGCGGACCCGGTGGGTGACGTGCAGCGCGTGAGCCGCGACCTGGATCTCACGCAGCGGCTGCGGCTCGCGGACGGGCGCTCGCTGACGGCGCTCGAGATCCAGCGCGAGTACCTGGAGATCGCGGCCGACGCGTCCGCGCGCCTGGCCGGTCCCGAGGGCATCGACGCACCGACGCGGGACGTGCTCGCGCGCTGGGAGTCGGTGCTCGGGCGCCTCGCGACCGACCGGGACTCGTGCGCGCGCGACGTCGAGTGGGTCGCCAAGCTGCGCCTGCTCGACCGCCTGCGCGAGCGCGACGGCCTGGACTGGGGGCACCCGCGGCTCGCGGCGATGGACCTGCAGTGGTCGGACGTGCGGCCCGAGCGCGGGATCTACCACCGCCTGCTCGCGGCGGGCGCCGTGGACCGCGTCGTGACCGAGCGCGAGGTCGGCGCGGCCGTCCACCACGCGCCCGAGGACACGCGTGCGTACTTCCGGGGCGAGGTCGTGGCCCGGTACGGGGACCAGGTGTCGGCCGCGAGCTGGGACTCGGTGATCTTCGACGTCCCCGGCGCGCCGAGCCTGCAGCGCGTGCCCATGATGGACCCCTTGCGCGGGACGCGCGCCCACATCGGGGCGCTGCTCGACGCGAGCCCGGACGCGACGGCCCTCCTGGCGGGTCTCGCCGCACCGGGGTGAGGGTCCGGCGACTAGGCTGGAGGCATGACGGCGCCCCGCCCCTCGGGGCGCCGCGTGCGAGCAGGAACCGGTCGCGGTCCGCGGTCGGCCCCGGGTCGCACGCGAGTCTGGGACGACGAGCGCCGGGCGTGCCCGGCGGACGAGGAGGCAGCCATGGCGGGTACGGAACGGACGCACGCGTCGCACGAGGACCGGCGTCCCGACGACGAGCCGGACGCCCCGGAGGTCCCCACCGCGCCGCAGGCCCAGTCCCGCGACGCGGAGGTCGACGCACTCCTCGAGGAGATCGACGAGGTCCTGGAGACGAACGCGGAGTCCTTCGTCCGGGGCTTCGTGCAGAAGGGCGGCGAGTAGGAAGAGTGGTCGAGCGCCGATGAGCACCCACCAGCCGCAGCGCCTGCCCGGCCGGCTGCCCGACTCCTTCACGACCCCCGGGTCGTCGTCCTTCCTCGAGTTCCTCGCCGGTCACGCACCGGACCTGCTGCCGTCGCGCCGTGCGGCCTCGCACGCGGGCACCGCGCCCGACGCGCCGCACGGGACCACGATCGTCGCGGCCACGTTCGGGGCCGACGGCGCGGGCGGCGTCGTCATGGCCGGTGACCGGCGCGCCACGATGGGGTCGATGATCGCGCACCGCGAGATCGAGAAGGTCTTCCCGGCGGACGAGTTCTCCGCCGTCGGGATCGCCGGGACGGCCGGCCTCGCCGTGGAGCTCGTGCGGCTCTTCCAGCTCGAGCTCGAGCACTACGAGAAGATCGAGGGCACGCTGCTGTCGCTCGACGGCAAGGCGAACCGCCTGTCGACGATGATCCGGCAGAACCTCGGGATGGCGATGCAGGGCCTCGCCGTCGTGCCGCTCTTCGCGGGCTACGACCTCGACCGCGGCCAGGGCCGGATCTTCTCGTACGACGTGACGGGCGGGCGGTACGAGGAGCGCGACCACCACAGCGTCGGCTCGGGCTCGGTGTTCGCCCGCGGCGCGCTGAAGAAGCTGTGGCGGCCGGGGCTCGAGCGCGACGCGGTCGTGCGGGTCGCGGTGGAGTCGCTCTACGACGCCGCGGACGACGACTCCGCGACCGGCGGACCGGACACGGTCCGGCGGATCTGGCCGGTCGTCGCCGTCGTGACGGGCGCCGGGTACGAGCGCGTGCCGGAGACCGAGCTGGCGGCCGTGGTCGACCGGATCGTGTCCGAGCGCCGCCAGGGTGCGGCCGGCGGCCGCGCCGAGCAGGGAGGTGACCCCGCATGACGATGCCCTTCTACGTCTCGCCCGAGCAGCTCATGAAGGACCGGGCGGACTTCGCGCGCAAGGGCATCGCCCGGGGCCGTTCGGTCGTGGCGCTCGCGTTCGAGGACGGGATCGCGTTCGCGACGGAGAACCCGTCGCGCGCGCTGCACAAGATCTCGGAGATCTACGACCGGATCGCGTTCGCCGCCGTCGGCAAGTACAACGAGTTCGAGAACCTGCGCGTCGCCGGCGTGCGCTACGCCGACCTGCGCGGCTACTCCTACGACCGGACCGACGTCAACGCGCGCGGCCTCGCGAACGCGTACGCGCAGACGCTGGGCACCGTGTTCACGACGGAGTCCAAGCCGATGGAGGTCGAGATCGTCGTCGCGGAGGTCGGCGCGACCCCGGCGCAGGACCAGCTCTACCGCATCTCCTACGACGGCTCGGTGGCCGACGAGCAGGGCTACGTGGTGATGGGCGGCCAGTCGGAGCAGCTCGGCCGCATCCTCGCGGACGGCTGGAGCGCGGGCATGGCGCTGGACGACGCGCTGCGCCTCGGCGTGCGCGCGCTGGGCGCGGGGCCGGAGGAGTCGGACGCGCGGGAGATCCCGGCGAGCCAGCTCGAGGTCGCGGTGCTCGACCGCACGCGCCCGCGCCGGGCGTTCCGCCGGCTGTCCGGCTCCGTGCTCGAGGGACTGCTCCGGGACGGCGACGAGAGCGGCACGGCAGCGACGACCGACACGTCGGACGGGGGGTAGTCCCGGATGGACCGCAGGATCTTCGGCCTCGAGACCGAGTACGGCGTCACGTGCGCCTCCGACGACGGCCGCGGGCTGTCGGCGGACGAGGTCGCGCGCTACCTCTTCCGCAAGGTCGTCGCGTGGGGGCGCTCGTCGAACGTGTTCCTGCGCAACGGCTCGCGCCTGTACCTCGACGTGGGGTCCCACCCCGAGTACGCGACGGCCGAGTGCGACGACGTCCGTCAGCTCGTCGCGTACGACCGCGGGGGAGAGCGGATCCTCGAGGGCCTCGTCGCGGACGCGCAGCAGCGGCTCGAGCACGAGGGGCTGCCGGGGCGCATCCACCTGTTCAAGAACAACACCGACTCGGCGGGCAACTCCTACGGCTGCCACGAGAACTACCTCGTGCGGCGCCAGGGCGACTTCGCGCGCCTGTCGGACGTACTCGTGCCGTTCCTCATCACGCGCCAGATCCTCACGGGCGCGGGCAAGGTGCTGTCGACGCCGCGCGGGGCCGTCTACTGCCTGTCGCAGCGCGCCGACCACATCTGGGAGGCCGTCTCGAGCGCGACCACGCGGTCGCGGCCCATCATCAACACGCGCGACGAGCCGCACGCGGACGCCGAGAGCTACCGGCGCCTGCACGTCATCGTCGGGGACTCCTCGATGGCGGAGACCACGACGATGCTCAAGGTCGGGGCGACCGACCTGATCCTGCGCATGGTCGAGGCCGGCATGCCGATGCGCGACCTCGCGCTGGAGAACCCGATCCGGTCGATCCGCGAGATCAGCCACGACGTCACGGCCAAGCAGCCCGTCCAGCTCGCGAGCGGGCGCACCGTCACGGCGATCGACCTGCAGGCGGAGTACCTGCAGCGCGTCAAGGAGTTCGTCGAGGCGGAGGTCTCGCCGACGCCGGTCGTCAAGCAGGTGCTCGACCTGTGGGAGCGGGGCCTGCGGGCCCTCGAGACGGGCGACCTGTCGCTCGTCGACCGCGAGCTGGACTGGGTCATCAAGTACCGGCTCATCGAGCGGTACCGGGCCAAGCACGGCCTCGAGCTCGACGACCCGCGCATCGCGCGCCTCGACCTCGCCTACCACGACATCTCGCGCACGGAGGGCCTGTACAACCTGCTCGCCGCGCGCGGGATGGTCGAGCGGATCACGACCGACCTCGAGGTGTTCGAGTCGACCGCGGTCCCGCCGCAGACGACGCGCGCCAAGCTGCGCGGCGACTTCGTGCGCGCCGCGCAGGAGGCCCGCCGCGACTACACGGTCGACTGGGTGCACCTCAAGCTCAACGACCAGGCGCAGCGCACGGTGCTGTGCAAGGACCCCTTCCGCAGCGTCGACGAGCGCGTGGAACGACTCATCGAGTCGATGTGACGTGCGGGGCGTGATGTGAGGACCGTGGTTCCCACGGCCGTCCGATCCCTCCGGGGTCCGGCACGGCCGGTACGACGTCGCGCGCCCGGGCCGGTGCGCGGCCCGCGCGGCGTGCTCGCCGTCGTGCTCGCGCTCGTCGCCGCCCTCGTCCTGGGCGCGTGCGAGGAGCCCGAGGACGCGACCCCGACCCCGCTCAACACCGCGGTCGAGGTCGCGGGCTCCGCGGGCGAGCCGCCGACGCTGACCTACACGACCCCGCTCGACGTGCCGGACACGCGCTCGGAGGTGGTGTGGCCGGGCACGGGGCGCGAGCTCGTCGACGGGGGCCCGCTGCTGCTCAACATGTACGCGCAGGACGCCCGCGACGGCACGGTGCTGCAGAACACGTACACCGACGCGCCGCAGTGGTACTCCCTCACCGACGAGTCCGTCGGGAGCGCGCTCGCGGACCTCCTGCGCGGGCAACGCGTCGGGGCACGCCTGCTGCTCGTCGAGCAGGACGACGACGTCCCGGTCGTCCTCGTCGTGGACGTGCTGCCGACCCAGGCGGACGGCGAGCCCGTCGAGCCCGTGGAGGGCGCCCCGACCGTGGAGGCGGGCGAGGACGGCGCACCGACCGTCACGGTCCCGTCGGACACGCCGCCCCCGACGGACCTCGTCGTGCAGCCGCTCGTGCGCGGCGACGGCGCGCAGGTCGAGGCGGGGCAGGTCGTCACCGTGCGCTACACGGGCGTGCGCTGGTCGGACGGCGAGGTGTTCGACTCGACGTGGGCGGAGGGCACGGCGCCCTCGTCGGTGATGATCGGCATCGGCGAGGTCATCGAGGGCTGGGAGCAGGGCCTGCTCGAGCAGTCGGTGGGCAGCCGCGTGCTCCTCGTCGTGCCGCCCGGGCTCGGGTACGGCGGGACCGCGAACCCGCTCGCCGAGGAGACGCTCGTCTACGTCGTCGACATCCTCGACGCGCACTTCCCCGTGACCGCCGAGGAGGCCGCGGGCGAGTCCTCCGAGGCCCCGCCCGCCGCCCCCGACCAGACCGGCGAGCAGCCGGCCGACCAAGGAGCTTCCTCATGACCGTGGCGATCCGCGTGATCCCGTGCCTCGACGTCGACGCCGGCCGGGTCGTCAAGGGCGTGAACTTCGAGAACCTGCGCGACGCCGGCGACCCCGTCGAGCTCGCGTCGCGCTACGACGGGGAGGGGGCCGACGAGGTCACGTTCCTCGACGTGTCCGCGTCGTCGGGCAACCGCGAGACGACCTACGACGTGGTGCGCCGCACCGCGGAGCAAGTCTTCGTGCCGCTCACCGTGGGCGGCGGCGTGCGCACCGCCGACGACGTCGACCGGTTGCTGCGGGCCGGCGCGGACAAGGTCGGCGTGAACACCGCGGCGATCGCCCGTCCGGAGCTGATCGCCGAGATCGCCGACCGCTTCGGGAGCCAGGTGCTCACGCTGTCCGTCGACGCGCGGCGCACGACGGGCGACACGCGCACGGCGTCCGGGTACGAGGTGACGACCCACGGCGGGCGGCGTGGCACGGGCATCGACGCGGTGGAGTGGGCGGCACGCGCCGCGACGCTCGGCGCGGGCGAGATCCTGCTGAACTCCATGGACGCCGACGGCACGACGGCCGGTTTCGACCTCGAGATGTTCGCCGCGGTCCGCCGTGAGGTGCAGGTCCCGCTCATCGCGAGCGGCGGGGCCGGCACGCCCGAGCACTTCGTCGAGGCGGCCCGCGCCGGGGCCGACGCGGTGCTCGCGGCGAGCGTGTTCCACTTCGGCGCCCTCACCGTGGCGCAGGTGAAGGACGCGATGCGCGCCGCCGGCGTCGAGGTGCGCTGACGCGATGACGAGCACGACACCGCGCACCGCGCGTCCCGGCACCCCGCCCACGACCACCGTCCCGCCGGCCGGCACCCTGCCGGACGAGCCGTCCGTCCGCCGCCCGCACGGGCTCACCGGCTCGCGCGTGCGGCGCTCGCTCGTGCTCATGGGGCGCGGCATCCGCGACGAGTGGCGCACGTACGTGCTCGCGATCGGCGCGTCGGCCGCGTTCGGCGCGCTCACCGTCGGCGTCAGCCGCGCCGTCGGCACGGTCACGGACGAGGTCGTCGTGCCGGCGCTCGCGGGCGACGAGGCCGCGCGCGACCGTATCTGGGTCGCCGGCCTGGTGCTCGCGGGGATCGCGCTCTCGCTCGCGCTCAGCGTCGCCGCGCGCCGCATCTTCGCCGGCAACGGCTACGCGGCGCTGCAGGCCCGCCACCGGACCGCGGTCTCCCGGCAGTACCTGCGCCTGCCCATGTCGTGGCACCGCGCGCACCCGGCCGGTCAGCTCCTGTCCAACGCGAGCTCGGACGTCGAGGCAGCGACCGGCGTGTTCAACCCGCTGCCGTTCGCGCTCGGCGTCGTCGTCATGATCGGCGTCGCCGCCGTCATGCTCTTCCGTGTCGACGTGTGGCTCGCGTGCGCGGCGCTCGTCGTGATCCCGCTCGCCGTCGTCGTCAACGTCGTCTTCCAGCGCCACATGTCGCCGGCCGTCACCCGTGCCCAGCAGCTGCGGGCCGAGGTCGCGGACGTCGCGCACGAGAGCTTCGAGGCGGCGCTGCTCGTCAAGTCCCTCGGGACCGAGGCGCGCGAGGAGCGGCGCTTCGCCGAGCGCGCCGACACGCTGCGCGCGGCCAACGTCCGCGTCGGCGTCGTCCGCGCCTTCTTCGACCCCGTGATCGAGCTCCTGCCGTCCCTCGGCACGCTCCTCGTGCTCGGCGTGGGGACGGTGCGGCTCGCGGCGGGAGGCGTGGAGGCCGGTGACATCGTCACCGCCGCCTACCTGCTGACGGTCATGGCCGTGCCCGTCCGCGCGTTCGGCTGGGTGCTTGGCGAGCTCCCGCGCGGCCTCGTCGGCTACGAGCGCATCAGCCGCGTCATCGACTCCGGCGGGGTGCTCGTCCCCGGCACGCGCCCGCTGCCCGGCACCGGGCGCGGCCTCGGCGTGCGGCTCGAGGGCGTCGGGCTCGACGTCCGCGCCGGGGCCCGCGACGTCACGCTCCTGGACGGGGTGGACCTCGACCTGGCCCCGGGATCGGTCGTCGCCGTCGTCGGCCCGACCGGCGCCGGCAAGACGACGCTCGTCTCGCTGCTCGCGCGCCTGTCCGACCCGACGCGCGGGCGCGTGCTGCTCGACGGCACGGACGTGCGCGAGGTGCGCGAGGACGAGCTCACGCGGCAGGTCGCGCTCGTCGCGCAGCAGGCGTTCGTCTTCGAGGACACCGTGCGCGGCAACGTCACGCTCACGGACGAGGGCGCGGGTGGGCCCGACGACGACCAGGTCTGGGAGGCGCTGCGGCTCGCGCGTCTCGACGACGTCGTCGAGCGGCTGCCGGAGGGCCTCGACGCCCCCCTCGGGGAGCGCGGGGCGAACCTGTCGGGCGGGCAGCGCCAGCGCCTGGCGATCGCCCGCGCGCTCGTGCGGCGGCCGCGGCTGCTCGTCCTCGACGACGCGACGTCCGCCGTGGACCCGCGCGTCGAGCAGCAGATCCTCGCGGGGCTGCGGCGCGACGGCGCGGACCGGCCGACGGTCGTCATGGTCGCCTACCGCATGGCGAGCGTCGCGCTCGCGGACGTCGTCGTGCACGTGGAGTCGGGGCGCGTGGTCGACGTCGGCACGCACGCCGAGCTCGTCGCGCGCGACCCGGGGTACCGCGAGCTCGCGACCGCGTACGCGCGCGAGGCCGAGCGACGGGCGGCGGACGAGCGCGACGCGCTGGACCGCCAGGAGGACGAGGAGGCGGACGTCGTCGTGCGTCGCGCCGAGGCAGGGGCGCTGGAGGAATGAGCACGAGGACCACCGGACCGGCTCCCGCCGGCCAGCGCACCGGCACGGCGCCCGACGAGGCCGCGCCCCGGGACGCCGACGCGCGCATCGCTTCAGCGAGCACGCTCGGCGTGCTCGCGACCCTGCGCCGCGGCGTCCAGGTGTCGCCGCAGATCCTCGACGGGCTGTGGATCACCCTTGCGCTGGCGGTCGCCGCCGCGCTCGGCCGGATCGTCGTGCCCGTCGCCGTGCAGCAGACCATCGACACCGGCGTCCTCGCCGAGGGCGGCCCGGACACGACGCGCGTCGCGGTGCTCGTCGGCGCGGCGGCGGCCGTGCTCGTCCTCGCGGGCCTGTGCTCCGCCCTCGTGAACGTGCGCCTGTTCCGATCGACCGAGGCAGGCCTCGCGGCGCTGCGCGTGCGCGCGTTCCGGCACGTGCACGACCTGTCCGTGCTCACGCAGAGCACCGAGCGGCGCGGCTCGCTCGTGTCGCGCGTGACGAGCGACGTCGACACGATCTCGCTGTTCGTGCAGTGGGGCGGCATCATGCTGCTCGTCTCGGTGCTGCAGATCGCCGTCGCGACGGTGCTCATGGCGATCTACTCGTGGCAGCTCACGCTCGTCGTGTGGGCATGCTTCGTGCCGCTGTTCCTCGTCCTGCGCCCCGCGCAGCGGCGCGTCAACGACGCGTACACCGCGGTGCGGGCCCGCGTGGGCGCGATGCTCGGCGCGATCTCGGAGTCCGTCGTGGGCGCCGAGACGATCCGCGCCTACGGCGTCGGTGCCCGCACGGCCCGCCGCATCGACGCGGCCGTCGAGCAGACCCGGCGCGCCATGGTCCGGGCGCAGAAGCTCGTCGCCGTCGTGTTCTCCAGCGGCGTGCTCGTCGCGAACCTCGTGCTCGCGGTCGTCGTGGTCGTGGGGTCGCTCCTCGGCGTGGCGGGCGACATCTCCGTGGGCCGGCTGCTCGCGTTCCTCTTCCTCGTCCAGCTCTTCACGGGCCCGGTCCAGATGGCGACGGAGATCCTCAACGAGCTGCAGAACGCCGTCGCGGGCTGGCGCCGCGTGCTCGCGGTCCTCGAGACGCCCGTCGAGGTGGCCGACGCGGGCGACGACGGCGTCGTCAGCCCGCGCGGCCCCGCGCACGTGCGGCTCGAGGGCGTCCGGTTCGCCTACCCGGGCGGCCCGGAGGTGCTCCACGGCGTCGACCTCGACCTGCCGGCCCGCGCGTCCGTCGCCGTCGTCGGCGCGACCGGCTCCGGCAAGACGACGATCGCCAAGCTCGTCACGCGGCTCATGGACCCGACCGCGGGCCGGGTCCTGCTCGACGGCGTCGACCTGCGCGACCTGCGCGCGTCGAGCCTGCGCGAGCGCGTCGTGCTCGTCCCGCAGGAGGGCTTCCTCTTCGACGGGACGCTCGCCGACAACGTCGCGTACGGCCTGCGCGACGCCGACGCGCCCGAGGCGCGGGCGACGGGCACGGACGCGCGCGGGCGCATCGAGGCCGCCGTCGGCCGGCTCGGCCTCGCGGACTGGGTCGCGGACCTCCCGGACGGGCTCGACACCCAGGTCGGCCAGCGCGGCGAGTCCCTGTCCGCGGGCGAGCGCCAGCTCGTCGCGCTCCTGCGCGCCTACCTCGCCGAGGGGGACCTCCTCGTGCTCGACGAGGCGACGTCCGCCGTCGACCCCGCCACGGAGGTGCGCATCGCGCGGGCGCTCGCGTCCCTGACCGCCGGGCGCTCGACCCTGACCATCGCCCACCGCCTGTCCACGGCCGAGGCCGCTGACCTCGTGGTCGTGGTCGACGCGGGGCACGTCGTCGAGGTCGGCCCCCACGAGCAGCTCGCGCGGACGGGCGGCGTGTACGCGCGCATGCACGACGCGTGGGTCACGCAGACCCGGTGACGGGCGTGACGGGCGTGACGGGCGCGACGAGCGGGACCGGCGGCCGAGGTCGCGTCGTCTGGCAGGATTCTCGGGTGCCCGACGACTCGACCCGCCCCGCCCCGGCCACGTCCCTCGACCCCGACGTCGCGGCGCGCCTCAAGCGCGACGACGCCGGCCTGGTGGCGGCGGTCGTCCAGCAGCACGACACCGGCGAGGTGCTCATGCTCGGCTGGATGGACGACGAGGCGCTGCACCGCACGCTCACCACGGGGCGCGTGACGTTCTGGAGCCGCTCGCGCCGCGAGTACTGGCGCAAGGGCGACACGTCCGGGCACGTCCAGGTCGTGCGGTCCGTCGCGCTGGACTGCGACGGCGACGCGCTCCTCGTGCGCGTGCACCAGGTGGGCGCCGCCTGCCACACCGGGACGCGCACGTGCTTTGAGGCCGGTGGAGACCTCGGCGCCGTCGTCGGCGAGCTGCCGGGCACGGCGCCCGCCGCGGACGCCGGCGCCCCGGCACCGTCCTCGCCCACGCCGCCGTCCGATCCCGAGGAGGAGAACCAGTGAACGCGACCGGAACGGCCGAGCGCACGACCGTCCCCGCCGGAGGGCCGGCGTGGGGCGAGACGTGGCCGGTCGCCGAGGGGTTCCGCGAGCTCGCCGCGTCGCGCCGGGTGATCCCCGTGGTGCGCCGCCTGCTCGCCGACGACGTGACGCCGGTCGGTCTCTACCGCACGCTCGCGGGCGGCCGACCGGGGACGTTCGTGCTCGAGTCCGCCGAGTCGGACGGGACGTGGGGGCGCTGGTCGTTCGTCGGCGCCGCGTCCCGCGCCACCCTCACCGCGCGCGACGGCCGGGCCGTGTGGTCCGGCGACGTGCCCGTCGGCATCCCGACCGAGGGCGACGTCGTCGAGGTGCTCGACGCGACGCTCGAGGCGCTGCGGACGCCGCAGCTCGAGGGCCTCCCGCCGCTCACCGGCGGGCTCGCCGGGGCCATCGGGTGGGACGTCATCCGGCACTGGGAGCCGACGCTGCCCGCGGCGGCCCCGGACGAGCTCGGCGTGCCCGAGCTGACCCTGTGCCTCGCGACGGACGTCGCCGCCGTCGACCACCGCGAGGGCAGCGTGTGGCTCGTCGCCAACGCGATCAACTTCGACGACACCGACGAGCGCGTCGACGAGGCGTACGCCGACGCCGTCGCGCGCCTCGACGCGATGCAGGCCCGCCTCGTCGCGGGCGGCGCGCACGTCGTCTCGGCCGCGCACGACGCGCCCGAGCCCGAGCTCGAGTTCCGCTCGACGCGCGAGGAGTTCGAGGACGCGGTCGTCGCGGGCAAGGACGCCATCCGGGACGGCGAGGTCTTCCAGGTGGTGCTGTCCCAGCGCCTCGACCTCGACTGCCCGGCCGAGCCGCTCGACGTCTACCGCGCGCTGCGGACCATCAACCCGAGCCCGTACATGTACTACTTCCAGCTCACCGACCCCGACGGGCGCGACTTCGCCGTCGTCGGCTCGAGCCCTGAGACGCTGGTCAAGGTCACCGACGGGCGCGTGGTGACGTTCCCCATCGCGGGGTCGCGCCCGCGCGGCGCGACGCCCGAGGAGGACGTGGCGCTGGGGGAGGAGCTCCTCGCCGACCCCAAGGAGCGCGCCGAGCACATCATGCTCGTGGACCTGTCCCGCAACGACCTCGTCAAGGTCTGCGAGCCCACGTCCGTCGAGGTCGTGGAGTTCATGGCGACCAAGCGGTTCAGCCACATCATGCACCTGTGCTCGACGGTCGTCGGCACGCTGCGCGAGGGCGCGACCGCGCTCGACGCGTTCCGCGCGACGTTCCCGGCCGGGACGCTCTCGGGCGCGCCGAAGCCGCGGGCCATCGCGCTCATCGACGAGCTCGAGCCGGCGCGCCGGGGCATCTACGGCGGCACGGCCGGGTACTTCGACTTCGCGGGCGACATGGACATGGCCATCGCGATCCGCACGGCGCTGATCCGCGACGGGCGTGCGAGCGTCCAGGCGGGCGGCGGGATCGTCGCCGACTCGGTGCCCGCGCTCGAGTACGCCGAGTCGCGCAACAAGGCGGCCGCCGCCGTGCGCGCGGTCCAGGTGGCGGCGCGGCTGCGGGGCCTCGCGTGAGGACCCCGACGCGCCGCACCGCGGTCTGGACGCTGCTCCTGCTCGGTGGGGCGACGCTCGCCGCAGCCGCCCCGACGTGGTCGACCACGACCGGCGCGACCGCGCTCGAGCCCGTCGTCGACGTCGCGGTGAGCGGCACGACGGCCGCGCCGGGCGTCGGCGCCGCGGCGCTCGTCCTCGTC
>NZ_LWGL01000007.1 GCF_001722485.1 Cellulosimicrobium cellulans
GGCGACACCCCGCGCGTCGGGCCGGGCGAGGGTGCCGGGACCGACCGCCGCGACCACGACGGCGACGGGCGCCAGCAGGAGGCCCCAGCGCACGAGGCTCCGGCGCAGGCCCGCGCGCAGCGCGCCGACCCGCGCGAGGCCCACCGCGTCCGGCGAGAGGTACCCGAGCTCGTGGGCCTGCAGCAGGAGCGCCCGGTGACCGACGGCGGAGACCGTCCCGGCCGCGACGACCGCCACGGCGAGCACCACGAGCGCCCAGCGCACGACGACGGCGTCACGCACGACGAGCAGCAGCACGAGCGCCGTGAGCACGCCGGACCACGCGACGAGGACCATCCAGCCGGTCGCACGACCCGTCGGGGTCGCGCGCAGCGACCGGCGCACGAGCGCCCGCGGCACGCGCCGGAGCACGGGCAGCGTGCGCAGCGCCGTGATCCCCACCCACACCACGAGGACCCAGCCCCAGATCGCGACGGACCCCACGAGGGAGTCGCTCATCGCGAGCGTCACGACGAGCGCGGCCGCGCCCATGAGGATGACCGAGGTCGCGACGAGCCGCAGGAGCTCCTGCCACACGCGCAGGTGCAGGAGGTACCCGGCCTCGGCGTGGTCCGGGTCGAGCGCGAGGACGCCGCTCAGCCCGCGCGCGCTCGCGCCCGCGTCGGGCGACAGGCTCGCGTGGGCGTAGAGCAGGTCGGGGTGGTCCGGCGCCGCGGCGAGGCCTCGCTCGACGAGCTGGCGCGCCCCGGCGTCGTCGCCGAGACGGGACCGGAGCCGGGCGGCCGTGAGCAGCCGGTCGGGATGCTCGGGGGCGAGCTCGAGAGCGGACGCGATGCGCTCGCGCGCGAGCGCCCGGTCCTGCCGGCGGACCTTCCCCAGGAGGTGCACGTCGGCGAGCTGGAGGTGGTAGCGCGCGTCGTCCGGGTCGAGCTCGAGGGCGCGGGCGGCCGTCTCGCGCGCAGCGACCACGTCGCCCGTGTTCTGCTGCGCGATCGACAGCAGGTAGAGGGCGCCGTCCGCGTCGGGCTGTGCCGCGACGACCTGCTCGAGCAGGGGGACCGCCTCGGCGGAGCGCTGGAGGCGCAGGCGCACCCACCCAGCCGTCGCCAGGAGGCGCAGGTCGTCCGGCGTCGCGGCGAGCGCGGCGTCCACCTCGTCGAGCGCGCGCTCGGGCCGCCCCATCTGGACGAGGAGCTCGGCGCGCGAGACGACGGCCGACGGGTCGGTCGTGGTGCTCACCCGGCCCGCCTCAGAGCATGCGTCGCGCGCGCAGGTACGCCGCGAGGTCGTCGTAGCGGCCGTCGGCGTTGGCGAACGTCACGACGTTGCGCGCCGACTGCAGCCACGCCGTCGTCGAGGGCCGGACCTCCTGCAGCGCGGCGCGGACGTCGTCCATCGTCACCGGGCGCACCTCGCCGGACGCGATCGAGTCCATCATCGCCTTCTCCGCCGCCGAGCCGCACAGGTGCTCGAGGTCGGCGCCCGAGAAGCCGTCGGTCTGCGCGGCGATCGCCCGCAGGTCGATGCCCGCGACCGGTCGCCCCGCGAGGTGGTGGCGCAGGATCGCCTCGCGCGCGGGCTCGTCCGGCGGGAGGACGAGCACGACGCGGTCGAACCGGCCCGGGCGCAGCAGCGCCGTGTCGACGTCCCACGGGTGGTTCGTGGCGCCGAGGACGAACAGGCCGTCGTTGTCCGAGCCGATGCCGTCCATCTCCTGCAGGAGCTGGTTGACGATCGTGCGCATGCCGGACGAGCCCGAGTACTGGGCGCGCTTGCCGCCGATCGCGTCGACCTCGTCGAGGAACAGCACCGCGGGAGCCATGCGACGGGCGCGCTGGAAGATGTCGTGCAGGGTCTGCTCCGACTCCCCCTGCCAGCGGCTGAGGACGTCCGCGAGCGTCACGGTGAGGAACCGCGCGCCCAGCTCGCCCGCCACCGCGCGTGCCATGAACGTCTTGCCCGTCCCGGGCGGACCGTAGAGCAGCAGTCCGCCGCGCAGCGACTTGCCGAACGCCCGCGCGATCGCCTGGTTGCGCATGGGCTCGAGGAACGCCTCGCGGATGCGCTTCTTCACGGGCTCGAGGCCGCCGACGTCGGCGAGCGTGACCGTCTCGCGCGAGACCTCGAGCAGGCCCGAGCCGTCGTCGGGCTCGTCGTCGCGCGCGGGGACGGGTCGCGGGGCGGGAGACGTCGAGGCCCCGTCCGTGACGAACGGCGGCGGGACGCGCAGGTCGAGCTCCGACTCGAGGCGCGTCCAGTCGACGTCGCCCGGCGCGTCGGCGCCGACGGCCGCCGGCGGGACGGCTGTGGCTCCGGAGCCGGGGGCCGCGTCAGGGATGGGCGCCACCGTCGGGGCGGGCGCGACCGTCGATGCGGGCGCCACCGTCGAGGCCGGCGCGCCCGCGGACAGCTCCGCGGTGCCGCGCTGGAGGAGGTCGACCGCCTCGGCGCTCGTCGGGTCCAGGCGCAGCGCGACGCTCGCGTGCTCGACGGCCTCGAGGGCCCGCCCGGACGCGAGCAGCAGCGACGCGTAGCTCACCCGCAGCGGCGCGTTCTCGGGCGCTGCCCGGACGGCCGCGGACAGCGCGGACAGGGCGGCGTCGGACATGCGATCTCCTCGTTCGGCGGACAGGGCCGGCCCTAGTCTGCACCGCTCGGGCGACGTCCGACGCGCTTCCCGATGGGGAGTTGGCACCTGCGCACGTACTTGCCGCTACGGAAAGTACGTGCTTCGATGGCACCCATGAGCACCTCCGGAACCCCCGACGCCCTCGACCCCCGCACCCAGCTGGCCCGCGCCGCGGAGCTGACGACGCGCACGCGTGCCGCCGCGTGGCGCTGGGTCCGCATCTACCTCAGCGGCTGGGCGGCGAGCAGCGTGGCGCTCGTCGCGGCGATCGGCCTGGGCGGCCGCGTCGGCATGGTGGTCGGCCTCGCCGTGTGGGGCGCGCTGGTCGCCGTCGGCGTGACCTGGGCCCGGCGCCAGGGCTTCGCGCTGGCCGTCGCGGGTCGGCGCATCGGGATCGGGGCCGGGCTGTGGGCGGCGACGTACGGCGCGCTCCTCGCCGTCGGGCTGACGGTCTTCGCGGGCGACGCCCGCTACTGGGTCCCGGCCGCCGTCGTGAGCGCCGTCCCCCTCCTCGCGGCGGCGTGGTGGCCCGCCCCCGCTGCCGAGACGGCCGCCGACACCGGCGCCGACGTCCCGGCCGGTGCGCGATGACCGCCGCGGCGAGCCACCCGCGGCACGACCTCGACGAGCTCCTGCAGTCCCCCGTGCGCCTCTCGCTCGTCGCGGCGCTCGCGGGGGTCGAGAGGGCCGACTTCCGCGGCCTGCGGGACACGGTCGAGCTGAGCGACTCCGCGCTGTCCAAGCAGCTGTCGGCGCTCGAGACGGCCGGGTACGTCGCCCTCGCGAAGGACCGCGTCGGACGGCGACCGCGCACCTGGGTGAGCGTGACGCCCGCGGGTCGCGCCGCCCTGGCCGGCCACCTCGCCGCGCTCCGGGCGATCGCGGCGGTGACCGTCGACGCGCCGGACGACGAGGCCTGACCGTGCACAGCCCGGGTCGTCGGCCGTCCGCTCCACAGGGCGCGGTCGGTGGTGGTCGGGTGTCGGCCGTGCGGGGCAGAGTGACGCCATGACGACCGACGCCTCCGCCGAGCCCACGACCCCCCTCGCCGCGCCCGACGACGCCCCGGCCGCTCCCCCGCCCGGAGCCCGCTGCTTCGGCGACGGCGACGCGCTGTACGAGGAGTACCACGACACGGAGTGGGCGGTGCCGGTCCACGGCGAGGAGGCGCTGTTCGAGCGGCTCGCGCTCGAGGGGTTCCAGTCCGGGCTGTCGTGGATCACGGTGCTGCGCAAGCGGCCCGCGTTCCGCGAGGCGTTCGCGGGCTTCGACCCGGCGGCGGTCGCACGGTTCGGCGAGGACGACGTCGCCCGGCTCGTCAGCGATGCGGGGATCATCCGCAACCGGCAGAAGATCGAGGCGACGATCGGGAACGCCCGTGCGCTGCTCGCGCTGCACGAGAGCGGGCGCACGCTCGACGAGCTGTTCTGGTCCTTCGCCCCTCCCCCGCGCGACGAGCGCCCCCGCACGTGGACCGACGTGCCGTCGTGGACGAGCGAGTCGGTCGCGCTGTCGAAGGCGCTGAAGAAGGAGGGCTTCCGGTTCGTCGGCCCGACGACCGCGTACGCCGCGATGCAGGCGTGCGGGCTCGTCGACGACCACCTCGCGACGTGCCCGGTGGTGACGAGGCGGTCCGCGTAGTCCTCGCCCCGCCTCGTCCTCGCTCCGCAGGGACTGGTCCGCCTGAACTCGATCCGCCGCGGCGCCGCCATCGCCCGGCGCCCACATCGTGAGACAAGGTGCGACGATGGGGGCATGAGCCCGTACGTGTCCGTCCTCGACCTGTTCTCGGTGGGCCTCGGCCCGTCGAGCTCGCACACGGTCGGGCCGATGCGGGCGGCCAGAGCGTTCGTCGCGGGGCTCGAGGAACGTGGCGAGCTCGACCGCGTCTCCGGTCTGCGCGTGGTGCTGTGCGGGTCCCTCGGGGCGACCGGCGTGGGCCACGGCACGCCCGACGCCGTCGTCGCCGGGCTCGTCGGGCTGGACCCGGAGACGTGCGACCCCGACCTCGTCCCCGGCCGCTGGGAGAAGCTCGGCGAGGGGGTCCGGCTGCCGCTGCTCGGCCGGCACGAGGTCGTCGTGACGCAGGACGACGTCCGCCTCGCGCCCCTGACGCGGATGCCCGGCCACCCCAACGGCATGCGGTTCACGGCCGTCGCGACCGACGGCTCGGTCGTCGCGGAGCAGGAGTACTACTCGGTCGGCGGCGGCTTCGTGCTCACCGCCGACGAGGTCGGCGCAGCGCTCGACGCCGAGGCGGCCGACCGCGCCGCCGACGCGGACGACGTGCCCTTCCCGTTCGCGAACGCCGCCGAGCTCCTCGCCCTGTGCGCCCGTGAAGGCCTGTCGGTCGCGCGCATCGCGTGGGAGAACGAGGTCGCCCTGCGCCCGGCCGCCGAGGTCGAGGCCGGTGTCGACCGCATCTGGGACACGATGAGCGCGTGCGTCGACGCGGGCCTCGAGCGCGACGGCGTGCTGCCGGGGCGGTTGAAGGTGCGACGCCGGGCCCGCGCGCAGCGCGAGCGCCTGGAGGCCGCCGACGAGCGTGGCGAGGACACGACGATCGAGTGGCTGCAGGCGTTCGCGATGGCGGTCAACGAGGAGAACGCCGACGGGCGTCGCGTCGTCACCGCGCCCACGAACGGCGCCGCAGGCATCATCCCCGCCGTCGGGCGGCACTTCCTGCGGACCCACCCGCACGTCGCCGCGGACGGCGAGCGGCGCCGTCGGGCCATGCGCACGTACCTCCTGACCGCCGCCGCGATCGGCGCGCTGTACAAGCGCAACGCGTCGATCTCCGGCGCCGAGGCGGGGTGCCAGGGCGAGGTCGGGTCCGCGTGCTCGATGGCGGCCGGCGCGCTGTGCGCGGTGCTCGGCGGCACGCCGGCGCAGGTGGAGAACGCCGCGGAGATCGCCATGGAGCACAACCTCGGCCTCACGTGCGACCCCGTCGGCGGGCTCGTCCAGGTGCCGTGCATCGAGCGCAACGCCATCGCCGCGTGCACCGCCGTCTCCGCCGCCCGGCTCGCCCTCCAGGGCGACGGCTCGCACGTCGTCTCGCTCGACACCGTCATCGAGACGATGCGCCAGACGGGTGCCGACATGTCGACGAAGTACAAGGAGACGTCGACGGGTGGCCTCGCGGTCAACGTCATCGAGTGCTGAGCGCTGAGCGCTGAGCCGGGAGCAGCGAGCGTCCGCGCGTCAGGGGGGCGGGACGTGCCACCCTCCTGCCCCGCGCCGGTGGCTCACCCGCTCCCAGGGCCCAGAACGACGTTGGTGCCGTTATCCCGCGGATAACGGCACCAACGTCGTGTTCGGCCCGGTGGGTCAGCCGCAGGTGGCGCCGTCGAAGGCGTGCGTGGTGGTCACGCCGCCGGCGGTGACGGTCGCCTCACCGGCGTCGACGCCCGCGGAGCGGACGGCGAACGCCTGGTAGAGGCTCGCGTCGGGTGCGACAGCGTCCGACGCCTTCGAGCCGTACGGGGTCGAGAGCTCGACCGCGACGGCCGCGTCGGACGTGTTCGTCGCGCGCACGGCCACGTACGCCTTGCCCGCGAGGCAGCGGGCCTGGGCCGTGACCTCGACGGGGCTGGCGGGCGTCGACGCCGTCGCGCTGAGCGGCGAGACGGTGATGCGGTCGACGATCGGCGCCTCGTCGGCCCGCAGGTTGTAGTCCGCGGGCCACGTCTGCGACGCGTACGTCTCGCCGTCCCAGTTCGTCGCCTCCTCGGAGCGCAGCGAGATCGTGTTCTCGCCCTCGGCGAGGTCGAGAACGACCGTGCGCTCCCAGAAGTTGTTCTCGTGGAACGTCGGGACGAACAGCACGCGGTGCGCGTCGCCGGCGTTCACCGAGATGTCCGCGTGCCGCGCGACCGGGTTCGGGTTGTAGTGCGTCCCGTCCACCTGCTCCGGGTTGGAGAAGCGGAACACGACCGCGTGCGGCCCGGCCTCGGTGGCGTCGACGTGGAACGTCAGCGAGCTGTCGTTCCCCGGCGCACCGCCCACGCCGGCGACGGCCTGGCCGCCCTCGGCGAGGGACAGGTCGACGACGGCCGCGGACCCGGTGAGGTCGGCGTCCTCCGCCTGGTAGTCGGCCGTGGGCAGGACGCCCTCGCCCGGGGCGACGGTGAGCCGGTCGAGCACGAGCCCGTCGGCGCCGCCGGTGATGACCACCTCGTTGACGCCGCCCTGCAGGTGCGCCGCGACCTGCTGGCCGTCGGCGAGGTCGAGCACGTCGTGGTCGTTGACCGTGAGCGTGCCGTCGTCGCCCATGAGGAGGTCGACGCCGAACGTCGCCTCGGCGTCACGCTCGCCGTAGACCCAGAAGGTCGCCGACTCGCCCTCGCCGAGCCTGACGGTCCCCGAGCCGGAGACATCGCTCGATGCTCCGTCCGGCGCTCCATAGACGGGCTCGCCGCCCTCGGTCGCGGCCAGCTCGGCCTCGTAGACCGCCGTGGTCGCGTCGGGGTTGGCGAGCGACAGCGTGATGCGGTCGACGATCGCGTCGCCCTGCGTCGAGCCGTTCCCCTGGGTGCTCTGCGCCGCGAGGGAGATGGTGTGCGTGCCGGCCGTCAGGTCGACGGTCGTGTCGGCGTGGTCCCAGACCACCCACTTGTAGCCGAGCGGCAGGAAGATCTCCTGCTCCTGCTCGCCGTCGACGCGCACGAACACGTTCGTCGGGCCCTGCTCCTGCACGAGGCCGTACGTGTTCAGGCTGTTGGCGAAGACCGACAGGTCGTAGGTGCCGTCCTGCGGCACGGTGACCTCGAAGTCCAGCACGACGTCGGAGCCCGCGCGCAGACCGCCCACGTCGTATCCGCCGGACGTGTAGAACTTGCCCACGTCGGACGGCGAGCCCTCCGGGCCGTTCAGCGAGTAGCCGCTACCGGTGTGCGCGGCGTCCTCGGCCTCGTAGCTGCCCTGCCAGAGGGTCGGCGTGGAGGACGTCGAGTCGCCGACGCCCGCGGGCGTCACGACGATCTCGTACGCCGAGGACTCCTGGAGCTGCGGGAGCGCCTCGCCGTCGAACTCGACGACGACCTTGCCGTCGACGACGGGGAGCGTGAGCTCGGCGAGGTGCCGCGGCTGCTCGGAGTCGCCGAGCTGGCCGGTCCACGGGATCTCGCGGACGAACGCGCGGACCTCGTCGCCGAACACGTCGGTGGGCACGTTCACCAGCTCGACGGGCGCGGCGCCGTCGGCCCCGCCGAGGATGGTGCGCGAGACGGCGCGCTCCTCGTCGAGCGTCGAGACGCCCTGGAGCGTGTAGTTCTCGCCCGGGAACGGCGGCGTCACCTCGACGGTGTGGCCGCTCATCTGCGCGTACGCGTTGTACAGCCACCACTGGCCGTTGCCGCGGTTCTGCTGCACCGCCGAGTCCGAGAGGTTCCCGTTGATGTTCCAGAACGCGATCATCGCGTCGATCTTGGAGTCCTCGATCGCGGAGATCCACTGGATCATCTGGCCGGGGACGGACGTGTGGTAGTTGAACGCGTACTCGTTGACGTTGACCGGCAGCTCGGTGCCCTCGTATTCCGTACCGGCGAAGACCTCGGCCTCCCAGCCGCGGTACTTGGCGACCGACTCGCGGATCGCCTGCGGGTGCGTGAGCTCGTGCCACGTGATGATGTCCGGCACCGTGCCCGCCTCGACGGCGTGCTCGAGGAAGCCCCTTACCTGGCCGAACAGCTGGCTCGTGCCCGGGCCGGCGATCCGCATGTCGGGGTACGCGGCCTTGATCGTGCGGTACGTCTCGTCCCACGCGGCGAAGTAGTCGGTCGGGTCGTCGAGCCACGACGTGCGGTCGAGGCTCCACTCGCCGGTGCCGAACATGTTGCCCTCGGGCTCGTTGAACGGCTCGATGACGAGGTTGTCGCGGTACTCGGGGTCGAGCTCGCCGATCTTCGCGAGCTGGTCGTCGAGCACGCGCGCGTAGTCGGCGAGCTTCTCCTCCGGGGTGTCGCCCGGCCACTGGTACGGGAAGCCCCGGTAGTAGTCGGTGACGCGCAGGTACACGTCGCCGTCCGTCGCGTCCGCGAGCGGCTTGACGACCTCGAGCGCGTCGGACCCCGGGTGCTGGGCACCGTCCTGCGCCTTGGTCGCCACCGTGCGGACGTTCATGCCCTCGATGAGGTTGTCCGTCGGCATGCCCTCGCCGTACAGGCCGTAGAGCAGGCCGGACGCGCCGCCGAGGAAGTCACCGGTGTTCGTCCCGAGGTCGACGCGCAGCTCACCGCGGTGCACGGTGACCTCCGCGGTGACCGGGGTCCCCGCGGCGTCGCCCGAGACCGTGAACGTCCCCGTGGTGGCGTACTGCTCGGGCGCGATCTCGTCCCACACGACAGGGACGTCGCGGTCGTAGCCGTCGGAGAACGACCCGCGGACGGCGCCCGGGAGCTCGGGCGCGACGCCGACCGTCGTACGGACGTCGAACGCGTCGTCGGCCAGCCCGGTGGCCGTCGGGACGTCGTCGCCGACGAGCTCCGTGACCTGCTCTTCGGTCAGCGCCGACCGGTAGATGCGGAAGTCGTCCACGGCGCCGTCGAACAGCGGGTCGGGGTAGAAGGACCGACCGATGTACCCGGCCGACGTCGCTCCTGACGTCAGGAGGTCGCGCGCCGTGATCGTCGTGGGCGCCGACGCGACGGCCACGCCGTCGAGGTACGTCGTGACGCGGTCGGCCTCGGTGTCGAGCGTCGTGGTGAGGGTGACCCAGTCGCCGGCCTGGAGCGGCCCGTACCCGGTGACCTGCGCCTCGCCGCCACCGCCGTTCGTCGTGACCGCGGTGCGCAGCCGGCCGTCGCCGTTCGACGGCGTGGCGAACAGGTAGCGGGTGGTGCTGCTGCCGAGGTCGAAGACCCGCTGCCACGCGCCGCCGGTGCCGTCCCAGCGCACGCGCGCCGACACGGTGAGGTCGGTCGCGTCGGCGAGCGCGCCGCGCGGGATGGTCACGTAGCCGCCGGCGGCACCGCCGGCGAGGTCGAGCGCGGTGCCGCCGTCCTCGGCGTCCACCACGGCGGTGCTGCCGGAGACCGTGCCGTCGAGGCCGTTCCCGGACGCGTCGGGGACCGTGGACCCCGTGACGTCGTCCATCGTGTAGTGCAGGTCGGGGTCCGGCGTCTCGGCGGACGCCGGCAGCGCGAGCGCGCCGCCGAGCATGCCGCCCGTGAGCGCCATGGTCGTGGACAGCGCGACCGCCGTCCGTCGCGGCGAGCGCCGCGAGGAAGTCGTGCTCATCGTCGAGTACCTCTCTGGTCGTCGCGCGCCGTGCGGCGCACGCTCGGACGTCGTCGTTCGAGCTCTGCCCCTGCCGGGGCCCTGGTCCTCCTTCCGTCTCGTCGTCGTGCGGAGGGGTGCCGTCGAACCGGTTCGACGGCGTTCGTGCGGGCGGGTCGTGCGGGCGGCACGCGGGCGCTGACCCGCGCCCGCCGGTCAGGAGGCGGGCGTCCCGGGGGCCACCGCGCCGGTCGTGCGCCCGACGACGTGCGGCAGCGCGCCGTCGCGCAGGAACACGGGCACGACGTCGAGGGGCGCGTCCGCCCGGACGGTCCGCCCGCCGTCGTGCACCTCGCCGGTCGCCGCGTCGGTCCACCGCGCGCCCGCAGGCAGGTACACCTCGCGCTCACGAGCGCCCGCCTCGAGCACGGGTGCCACGAGGACGTCCGGGCCGAGGAGGAACTCGTCGTCCACGTCCCACGCCCGGGGGTCGCCCGGGAAGTCGTGGAACAGCCCGCGCATGACGGGCTGGCCGTCGGTGTGCGCGGCGCGCATGACGTCGCGCACGTACGGCCGCAGCGCCTCACGCAGGTGGACGTAGCGCTCGAGCACCCCGTACACCTCGTCGCCGAAGCTCCACAGCTCGTTCGGCCCGCCGGACCGCAGGCGGCGCGAGCCGTCAGCGGCCTCGACCTCCTCGTACGGGAGCCGGTCGCCGTGCAGCCGCATCACCGGGCTGAACGCGCCGAGCTGGAACCACCGCACGAGGAGCTCGTGGAACGCCGGGTCGGTGACGTCCCCGCGGTGGAAGCCGCCGATGTCCGTGGTGAACCACGGGATGCCGGCGACGCCCATGTGGATGCCCGCGGTGACCTGACGGGCCATGTCCTCGAACGTCGAGCTGATGTCGCCGGACCACACCAGCGCGCCGTACCGCTGACTGCCAGCCCAGGCGCACCGCACGAGGTTGACCACCTCCTCCTCGCCGTCGGCCCGCTGCCCGTCCCAGAAGGCCCGGGCGTAGAGCTGGGGGTAGAGGTTGCCGACCCGCAGGTTCGGCCCGAGGTGGTAGCGGTAGGCGTCGAAGTCGTAGACGCCGTACTCGGGCTCGGCCTCGTCGAGCCAGAACGTGCGGACGCCGTGCTCGCCGTAGTTGCGGCGGCACGTCTCCCACAGCCACCGCCGCGCCTCGGGGTTCGTCACGTCGAGGAACGCGCTCGGCCCCTCGAAGGACATCTGCACGTCGAGACCGCGCTCGGCGCGGACGAGGAGGTTGTTGCGCCGCAGGTGCGCATAGTTCTCGGACTCGAGGGAGACCTGCGGCCAGACGGAGACCATGAGCTCGACCCCGAGCTCGCGCAGCTCGTCGACCATCGCCGACGGGTCGGGCCAGAACTCGTCCTCGAACCGGTAGTCGCCCATCTTCGGCCAGTGGAAGAAGTCCGCGACGATCACGTCGAGCGGGAGACCGCGCCGCCGGTGCTCGCGCGCCACCTCGAGGAGCTGCTCGGCGTTCCAGTACCGCAGCTTGCACTGCCAGAACCCGAGCCCGCGCTCCGGCATCATCGGGGCGTGCCCGGTCGCGTCGGCGTACGCGCGCGTGATCTGCGCCGGGGTGTCGCCGGACGTCACCCAGTAGTCGAGCTGGCGCGTGGCCTCGGCGTACCACTCCGTCCGGTTCCGCGCGAAGGTCGCGCGCCCGATCGCCGGGTCGTTCCACAGGAACCCGTAGCCGGCGCTCGACAGCACGAACGGCACGCTCGCCTGCGAGTTGCGGTGCGCGAGCTCGAACGTCGAGCCCTTGAGGTCCAGCACGTGCTGCTGGTACTGGCCCATCCCGTAGAGCTTCTCGTCCGGGTCGGACTCGAACGACGCCGTGAGCTCGAGGTCGCCGCCGAGCCGCGGCCGGAACCGCCGCGCCACGAGGTCGAGAGACCCGCCGCGGTCGTGCTCGCGCAGAAGCAGCCTCCCGTGGCGGTCGTAGAACGCGAGCTCGCACCGTGAGCGCTCGTAGCCCACGGGCTCGTGGAACCACCGCGTCACGCGCAGCTCGACGCGCAGGCCGCCGACGACGAGCGTCGCGCCGTCCTCGCGGGTCTCGACCTGCACGTCGTCCGGCTCGTCACCGCCGCCTGCGGCGGCCATCACCTGGTCGCGCGGGAGCAGCGCGTGCTCGGTGTCGACGACGTCGCCCATGAGGGTCGCGCGCACACGGACGCTGTCGCGCCCCCACGGCTCGACGACGAGCGTCTCGCCGTCGCCGCGCCACACGAGGCGGGTGCCGTCCACATGGACGGGCGGCTGGCCCGCGGTGCTGTCGGTGCGGTCGGTGCTCGCGGTGCTCATCCGGTCTCCTTCGACGATGACGGTGACTGATGTCCTGGTGTGCCGGCTGTCCTGGTGGTGCCGGCGGGCGTCAGAGGGTGGGCAGGAACACCCGCATGGTCGACGGCCCGCGCTCGGCCCAGCGGTGGTACGGCACGAGCGGCAGGTCGACCTCCTCGCGCGGCGTCGCCGTCTCCGGCGCGCCGGAGTACGGCAGCCCGTGCCGGTCCGCGCGGGGCGGGACGACGGACCCGCGCACGACGGCGCCGTCCCCCTCCGCCCGCGGGGCGACCGCCGGGTCGACGCGCACGTCCTCGAGGGCGACGCCGTCGGGCAGGTCGGTCGACTCGAGGCACAGGACGAGCGGGCCGCGCTCGACCGCGACGCAGCCGCGCACCGCGTCGACGCGGGGGTCGGGCCAGGTCAGGCGCGGCGCCGTCGGGAGGTCGAGCACGACGACGTCGCCCGGCGCCAGCGTGCCGCGAACCTCGGCCCAGCCCGGCGCGACGGGCCGGGCCTCCTGCCCCGGCGCGGCGAGCGTCGCACCGTGGGCCCAGGACGGCACGCGCAGGCGCAGGCCCACCTCGCGCTCCGGCGCGGCGAGCACCTCGACGCGCACCACGCCGTCGTCCGGGTACCGCGTCTCGACGCGCACGGCGAGCTCCCCGCCGTCGTCGAGCGCCGCGCCGACCTCCCCGGCCGCGTGCTGCAGGAGCGTGAGCTCGTCGCCCTCGACCGACGCGACGTACGTGTGCCACGACGCGAGCGTGCGCGCGACGTTCGTCGGGCAGCACGACACGTCGAACCAGGGGGCGCGCACGCCGCCCTCGGCCCGCGGGTTCTCCGCGTCGGGCTCGACGTCCTGTCCCGGCACGCGCTGGTGCAGGGGGTTGGCGTAGAAGAACGCGCGCCCGTCGGAGCGCGGGGACGTCGCGACGACGTTGTAGAAGGTGCGCTCCATGAGGTCGGCGTAGCGCACGTCGCCCGTCGCGAGGTAGAGCCGCCAGGACACCATGCCGGACGCGACCCCGGCGCACGTCTCGCAGTACGCACGGTCCGACGGCAGCTCCCAGTCGTCGCCGAAGCCCTCGTCCTGGTGACGCGAGCCCATGCCGCCCGTGAGGTAGGTGCGCCGCTCGACGCTGCGCTCCCACTGCCGCGTCACGGCGTCGAGGAGCCCGGCGTCGTCCGTGTCGACAGCCACGTCGACGGCGCCCGCCGCGAGGTAGAGCGCGCGCACGGCGTGGCCACGCCACACGTCGGCCTCGCGCACGGGCACGTCGTCCTGGAAGTAGGCGGGGCTGAGCAGCGGGATCGGCGTGAGCGTGCCGTGCCCGCGGCGCTCGACGAACAGGCGGGCCTGCTCGGTGTAGCGCGGCTCTCCGAGCGCGCGGCCGAGCTCGGCGAGGCCGACCTCGATCTCCGGGTGGCCGCAGACGCCCTGACGCCCGTCGGCCCCGAACTCGGCGCAGACCTGGTCGGCCACGCGCCGCGCCACCTCGACGAGCCGGTCCTCCCCCGCCGTCCGCAGCCGCGCGACGGCGGCCTGGAGCAGGTGGCCCGCGCAGTACAGCTCGTGCCCGCGCTCGAGGTCGCTCCAGCGCGCCGCCTGGCCGGCGTGCCCGAAGCACGTGTTGAGGTAGCCGTCGGCGTCCTGCGCCGCCGCGACGCGCTCGACGAGCCGCTCGTACGTCGCCTCGAGCGCCGCGTCCTCCGTGCGGCCGAGCTCCCACGCCATCGCCTCGAGCAGCTTGTAGACCTCCGAGTCCGAGAACTGCCAGCCCGGCCGCTCGCGCTCGGTGCTCCCGGCGGCGACCGCGTCGAAGTTCGCGAGCCAGCCGAGGCGCTCCATCCAGGTGAGGCAGTGGTCGAACGTCGCGCGCGCGTTCGTCTCCTGCAGGTCGCCCCAGAACCCGCCGGCGAGACGGACCTCGCCGATCCCGAGGCCCCGGCGGCCCGGCGTCGGCGGGACGACGGGTCGCGCCCGTCGCGCGTCGACGGCGGGTCCCGCCGCGCCCGGGGCGGGCGGCGTGGTGAGTGTGGCGTGGTCGGTCACGAGGAGTCCTTCGGTGGTGGATCGGGCCGGGCGGGCGCGACGCCGTGCAGGGTGCGCACGGCGAGGGTGCGCGCGCTCAGTCCTTGACGGCGCCGGCGGTGACGCCCGCCGCGACGAAGCGCTGGGCGAGGACGAGCAGCACGGCGGCGGGCACGGACGCGACGACGGCGGTCGCCATGATCGCGTTCCACTGCGTCGTGTTGTTGCCGATGTAGTTGTAGATGCCGAGCGTGATCGGGATCATGTCGCCGTTGCGGTTGAGCGTGGACGCGAAGATGAAGTCGGACCACGCCCACAGGAAGGCGAACAGCGCCACGGTGACGGTCGAGTTGCGGCTGATCGGCACGACGACCGACCAGAACGCGCGCCACGGGCCGGCGCCGTCGACGCGCGCCGCCTGGAGCAGCTCGCGCGGGATGCCGGACATGAACGCCGTGTACAGCAGCACGCCGAACGGCACCGCGATCGTCGAGTCGGCGATGATCAGGCCGGGGATCGTGTTGAGCAGGTCGAGCCGCACGTAGATGGCGTAGAAGCCCATCGCCATGACGACGGCCGGGATCATCTGCGCGACGAGCAGCAGGAAGTTCAGGGTCCGCCGGCCCCGCAGGTGGAGCTGGGCGATCGCGTAGCCCGCCGGGGCGGCGATGGCGATGGTCAGCACGACGGTGCCGAGACCCACGACCAGGCTCGTGCCCAGCGCGGGCAGCTGCTGCTCGAAGACCCGGGTGTACCCCTCGAACGTCGGGTCCCACGGGAACCAGTGCGGCGGGTTCGCGCGCAGGTCCGACGTCCTGGTCAGCGAGACGTTCGCCATCCAGTAGACGGGGAACAGCATGACGGCGGTGAAGACGATCCCGAGGACGGTCTTCCACCAGGGACGGGTCGTGGTCATGACGCCTCCTGACGGCGCTGGAGCTGCAGGTGCAGGAACCCGAAGACGAGCGCGACGAGGATGAGGATGTTGCCCACGGCCGCCGCGGGCGAGAAGTCGGGTTGGCCGGTGCCGAACGCCTCCCGGTATGACCACACGGCGAACGTGGTCGACGCGTCGCCCGGACCGCCGGTGGTCATGACCCAGATGACGTCGACGACCTTGAGCGTGTAGATGAGGCCGAGCAGGATCGTGATCGCGGAGACCGGGCGCAGCAGCGGCAGCGTGATGCTGCGGAACTGGCGCCACGCCCCGGCGCCGTCGAGCGACGCCGCCTCGTACACGTCCCCGGGGATGTTCTGCAGGCCGGAGTACAGGATGACGAGGTTGAACGGGATGCCGAGCCAGACGTTCGCGATCGTCACGGCGACCAGCGCGGTGTCGGGCGACGTCAGCCAGTTGATCTGCTCGACCCCGAACGCGCCGAGCACCGAGTTGACGATGCCGTTCTCGCTGCTGAGCATCCACGCCCACGTGGACGCCGACACGATGAGCGGCAGGAGCCACGGCACGAGGAACAGCGCGCGCAGCACGTTCGACAGCCGGAAGCTCGACCGGAAGAACACCGCGAGCGCCAGGCCGATGACGAACTGGAACGCGATCGACACGAACGTGAAGACCACCGTGTTCCACAGCGCCGTCGGGAACGTCGAGGACGCGAACACGTCGGCGAAGTTCTCGAAGCCGACGAACTCGGCGTTGCCCTGGACGAACGCCCGGATGTTGTAGTCGTGCACGCTGAGGTCGATGTTGCGCCACAGCGGGTACGCGTAGAAGAGCACCAGGTAGACCAGCAGCGGGGCCGCGAAGCCCACCGCTGCCCACTGGCTGGCGTTCGGTCCCCGCCGGCGGCGGCGCTCCCCGGGGGCGGCGGGCGTGGTGCCCGCCGCTCCCAGGGTGCTCTCGCTCGTCCCGACGGCGGTCGGGAGGGTCGTCATGACTCGTCCTTCGCTCGAGTGGTGTGATCGCTCACAACCGCGCGTGGTGCGCGCGGCGTCAGCTCGTGGCGGACTCGGCCTCGGCCTGCGCGGTCTCGAGGGCCTCCTGCGGCGTCGCCGCGCCGGAGAGCGCGTCCTGGACCGCGCCCCACAGCGCCTCGGAGATCTTCGGGTAGTCCGTGCCGAGGTTGTCGCTCGTACGGCCCTTGGCGCTGCGCACGGCCTCGACCCAGGTCTCGAGCTCGGGGTTCTCCTCGAGGAGCTGCTCCTGACCGGCCTCGGTCGGGGGCACGTAGTACGCGAAC
Source organism: Cellulosimicrobium cellulans (assembly GCF_001722485.1). Taxonomy (GTDB): domain Bacteria; phylum Actinomycetota; class Actinomycetes; order Actinomycetales; family Cellulomonadaceae; genus Cellulosimicrobium; species Cellulosimicrobium cellulans_A. The sequence continues at coordinate 16,406 of NZ_LWGL01000007.1, forward strand.
GTCGTCGCCGTCTCGACGAAGCCCTCGGGCGTCGTCATGCACTCGACGATCTGGCGGGTGATGTCGTAGCGGGCCTCGTCCGACTGGACGGGCGCGACGATGAACTCGCCGCCCGTCGGCGCGGGGGCGACGCCGCCGTCCTGCGCCGGGAGCTGGATGACGCCGGTCTCGAACCCGGCCTCCGCCGCGCTGTTGACCTGCCACGTGCCGTTCTCCACGAACGCGAAGTTGCCCGTGAGGAACTCCTCCCACGTCGTGTTCTGCGAGTTCTGGATGACCGAGTTGGGGGCGTAGCCCGCGTCGAGCCACCCCTTCCAGAGCTCGAGGGCCTCGACCGCCTCCGGTGAGTCGAGCTGCGTGAGGTCGGCACCCGCGCCCCAGAACCACGGCAGGAACTGGAAGGACCCTTCCTCGGTGCCGATGCCGGCGAACGTGATGCCCTCGTGCCCGGCGGCGGTGACCGCCTCGAGCGCGGCGGTGAGCGAGGCCCAGTCGGTGATCGACGCCGGGTCGACGCCCGCGGCGTCGAGGATCTCCTTGTTGTAGTACAGCGCGAGGGTGTTGGCGCCGATGGGGATGCCGTACTCCTCGCCGTCGACGACGCCGGCGGCGAGCAGGTTCTCGTCCACCTCGGACGTGTCGAGGCCGAGCTCCTCGGTCGTGGTGAGCATGCCGGTGTCGGCGAGCGTCGAGACGGCCGGGTTGTCGAGCAGGATGACGTCGGGGGACGTGCCCTCCTGCGCGGACAGCAGCGCCTGGTTCGTCAGCGCGGTCGTGTCGTACGCGGTGCGCTCGATCGTGACGCCGGCGTCCTCGCCGCACTGCTGGACACGCTGCTCCCAGTCGGACGAGCCGTCGTGCTGGGGGTACGGGTCCCACCAGGTGTACGTCGAGTCGTCACCCGATGCGCTGTCGGTCGACCCGCCCGACGAGCAGGCCCCCACGAGCGCCAGCGTGACGGTGGTGAGCACGGCGGTCGTCGCGAGGGCGACGGGCTTGCGCCTCGTGTTCTGCATGCGATGTTCCTCCTTGAACGTGGCCGGCCGACGACGTCGGCGACCAGGCGTGCGGGGGCCGCGCTCCGGTGGCGGCCCCTCTCGGTCCGGGACCTAGGCCCCTGTGCGCCGGGGCGGCGCCCCCGTGCTGCCCCGGTCGACCAGCTCGGGCGAGACGAACCGCACGACGTGCGGCTCGTCGGGCCCCACCTCCCCCTCGATGCGCCGCACGAGCTGGCGCACGGCCATGCGGCCGAGCCGGTCGGGTGCGGACTCCACGGAGGAGAACGGCAGGGAGAACGTGCGGGCGAACTCGTCCGAGTAGCGCCCGACGACGGACAGGTCCGCGGGCGCGGACAGGCCGCGCTCGTGCAGGACCGTGGGGAGCGCCGCGGCGGCGGCCTCGTTGTTGACGAGGAGCCCGGTCGCGCCCGGGTGGGCGTCGAGCAGCGCGTTGAGGTCGCGCCCGACGTCGGGCTGGCGCGACGAGCCGAACGCCGCGTGGAGCGTCACGCCGCGGGCACGCGCCGCTTCGAGGGCGGCGTTCTGCAGGCGCCACACGTACGCGCCGCCGCGTTCCACGACGTGCTCGGGCTGGGACACGAGCACGAGCTCGCGGTGCCCGAGGCGGTGGAGGTGGTCGACCATGAGGCGGCCGGCCTCCTCGAAGTCGAGGTCGAAGACGTCGACGCCGCTGCAGTCGGCGGGCAGTCCCACGAGCGCTCCCGGCTGGGACGCGGCGCGCAGGATCGGCAGGCGCTCGTCGTCCTCGGCCACGTTGAGCAGGACGACGCCGTCGACCATCCGCGAGTCGGTCATCCGGCGCAGCGCGCGCGTCCCGTCCGCGTCGGTGGCGAGCAGGATGTCGTAGCCGTGCTCCCGCGCGGTGTCGGAGACGCCGAGCATGTACTGGAGCATCGCGGGCGCGAACTCGTCGGGAAGGAACTGGGCGAGGAGACCGATGACCATCGTCCGGGTGGTCGCGAGGGCGCGCGCACCGGCGTTGGGCGTGTACCCGAGCGTGCGCACCGCGTCCTCGACGCGCCGGCGCACGTCCGCCGAGATCGCCCTCTTCCCCGAGAGCGCGTACGACGCCGTGCTGCGCGAGACGCCCGCGATACGGGCGACGTCACCGATGGTGGCCACTGTGCCTCCTCCTTGCGAACCGGTTCGACAGTAGCGCGCTCGTTCGAGCTCGTGCAAGCGTCGCGCGGGTGAGGAAACATCACGATCTGGCGACACCGCTGTCGAACGGGTTCGACGAGATCCGGCCGCTTCAGGCCGCGGAGGCCGCGCCGACAGGACGACTGCGCAGGTCATGGCGCCGACGCCGGGGACGCCGTGGGAGCATCGGGCCGTGCCCCGCCGACCACCCGCGATCGTCCTGATCGGCCCGCCCGCCGCCGGCAAGTCGACGCTCGGCGAGCTCGTCGCGGCGCGGCTCGGCGTGCCGTTCGTCGACGTCGACGAGGTCGGCGACCGCTACTACGCCGAGGTCGGGTGGAGCGTGGCGCGCCTCGTGGAGCGCGTCGGCGCCGTCGGGCGGGTCGCGGCCGAGCGCGAGTGGGAGCCGGCCCGGGCGCACGCGGTGCGCCGCGTCGTCGCTGACCATCCCGGCGCCGTCGTCGCCCTGGGGGCAGGCCACACCGCGTTCACCGACACCGAGCACCTCGGGACGGTGCGCGCGGCGCTCGCCGACGTGCCGCACGTCGTCCTCGTGCTGCCGTCGGTGGGCCGCGACGCCGCGCTCGCCGAGCTGCGTCGCCGGTCCCTCGCGTCGAAGGGCACCGACTGGGTGCGCGACGGGCACGACCTGCTCGCGGGATGGGTGGACGACGCGGGGACCCGGTCGCTCGCGACGTCGACGTTCGTCACCGGCGGCGAGCCGCCCGGCGCGTCGGCCGGGCGGCTCGCCGCGCTGGTCCGCGGCCGGTGAGGGCTACCGCGCGAGAGGCGCCTCGGCGTCGAGCCGGGCGAGCTTGTCGGGGTTGGCCACGCCGAGGATGCGCGTGACGCGGCCGTCCTCGACCACGAGGCTCACCGCGGCGGCGAGCACGCCGTCGACCTCGACCCGCAGGCCGGTGGCGCCGTTGAGCCACGCCCTCTCCATCGCGAACGCGCCACGGGCCTTGCCGATGCCCCCGACGAGGTACCGGGCGATGCGGTCCGCGCCCACGACCGGGCGACGCGCCGCACCCGCGATCCCGCCGCCGTCGGGCACGAGCACGACGTCTGGAGCGAGCACGTCCATGAGCGCCTGCACGTCGCCGGTCTCGAGCGCGGCGACGAACCGGTCGACGACCCGTTGCTGCTCGGCCCGGTCCACGTGGACGCGCGGGCGTCGCGCGGCCACGTGGTCCCGCGCCCGGTGCGCGATCTGCCGGACGGCGGCCGGGGACCGGTCCACGGCCTCGGCGATCTCGTCGTACGGCAGGTCGAACACCTCGCGCAGCACGAAGACGGCGCGCTCCGCCGGGCTCAGCGTCTCGAGCACCGTGAGCATCGCCATGGACACGCTCTCGGCGAGCTCGACGTCGTCGGCCACGTCCGGGCTGGTGAGGAGCGGCTCGGGCAGCCACTCGCCGACGTAGTCCTCGCGCCGGCGGGCCAGCGTGCGCAGCCGGTTCAACGCCTGGCGGGTGACGACGCGCACCAGGTACGCGCGTGCGTCGCGGACCTCCGCCCGGTCCACGCCGGCCCACCGCAGCCAGGTCTCCTGCACCACGTCCTCGGCGTCGGCCGCCGAGCCGAGGAGCTCGTACGCGACCGTGAAGAGCAGGCTGCGGTGGGTGACGAACGGGTCGTCGCTCATGCGGTCAGACTGCCATCCCCGGCGGCCCCGGCCCCGGTCGCGCGGCTCGCGAGCGGCGGGAGCCCGCACGACGCCGCGAACTCCTGCGAGCGGATCCCGAGCGCGATGTTCATGCGCCCGGTCGCGTTCATCATCGCGGCCTTCGCCGTGAGCTCGACGAGCGCCGCCGGCCCGAGCTCGTCGAGGAGTGCGGCCGACAGCTGGTCGCCGACCTCGACCGGGGTGCGGCACATCGCCTCGGCGTACTCCATGACGCGGCGCTCGGTGGGCGTGAAGACGTCCGACTCGCGCCACCGCGGCACCTCGCGGGCGCGGACCTCGTCGAGCCCGTGGTCGTGCGCGAGGAAGTAGTGCAGGTCGAGGCAGAAGCTGCACCCGACGGCCGCGGCGGCGGCCATGTGCGCGAAGGTCGACAGGGTCGGGTCGAGCTCGCCCCACTTCTCGGACCGGCGCCCCAGCGCCATGAAGTCCTTGAAGACCTTCGGGTGGTTCCACAGGACGCCGGCCGAGTCGGGCACCTGGCCGAGCATCCTGCGGCTGAACGTCCTGACCGCCGCGCCGTAGAGGCCGGTGATCTCGATCGCGGGCACCCGTGCGGCGCCCGCCGTGCTCGTCGTGCTGGTCGTGCTCGTCGTGCTCGTCATGGCTCCTCCTGGTGTCTGGTGCGTTCGGCATCAAGACACCGGGCGGGCCGGGCGTGTGACACGCGCGGCCCGCCCGGTCGGAGGACGGCAGTCGGCTCGGTTCAGCAGGTCACGCCGTCGTACGGCACGGTGCGCGCCGCGTCGTGCCCGACGCCGGCCCCCGGCGACGCGGTGACCGTCACCTCGCCCGCGGGCACGCTCGTCGTGCGCGCGGCGACCGTGCCGTACGCGGCGACGTCCGGCCGCACGGCGGTCCGACGGACCTCGCCGTACGCGGTGGCGAGGCGGACGTCGACGGGCGACGGCTCGCCGTTGACGGCGTGCACCGCGACGTACGCGCGGCCGTTGAGGCACCGCGCGTCCGCGACGAGGTCCACGAGCTCCGTCTCGCCCGCCCACGTGTGGCCCTCCGGGAGGTCGTACCCGCGGTCGGCGAGGACGTCGCGCAGCACGTCGGGCCGGTCGGTGATGAGGCCGTCGACGCCGAGGTCGACGAGGTGCTCCATCGTCGCGCGGTCGTCCACGGTCCACGGCACGACCCGGATGCCCGCGGCGTGCGCGTCGGCGACGAGCTCCGCCGTCGTGAAGGGCACGTAGCCGGGGTCCTCGATCGAGCCGTTCTGCGGGTCGCCGTGCACAGGCGAGAGCGCGTCGGCGCCGAACGAGTCGACGGCGGCGACGAGGTCACCGTCGAAGTCATCGATGTCGATGCCGCCGAGCCACGGCGACGCCCCGGGCATCCCCACCTGGAGGAACTGCTGGCCGTTCGTCAGCGCGACGATCGGCAGCTCGGGCATGACCTCCCGCACGCGCATGAGCGAACCCCAGTCGAAGCTCTGGATCGTCACCTGGTCGGCCATGTCCCACTCGCGCACGAGGTCGGTGACGACCTGGACGAACTGCTCGCGCGGCGCCGTCTCGTGCGGCGCGCCGGCCTCGACCTTGGTCTCGACGTTGAGCACGACGTCGTCGGCGCCGTGGTCGCGCACGAGCTGGAACACCTCGGTGAGGAGCATCATCCGGGCGCCCGGCGACGGCTGCTGCTCGGGGAACTGCGGCTTCGTCACGGACCCGCAGTCAAGGGTGCGCAGCTGCGCGAGCGTGAGGTCCTTGACGTACCGCCCGACGTACGGGAACTCGAGGTCGCCCGGCGTCGCGGGCGCGGTGTCGCGGCAGACGGCGGGGTTCGTGCGCCGGTCGTGCGTGACGACCGCCTCGCCGTCCTGCGTGATCTGCACGTCGAGCTCGAGCGTCGTGACGCCCATGCGCAGCGCCTCCGAGAACGACGCGACGGAGCTCTCCACGTGGAGCCCGACGCCGCCGCGGTGCGCCTGCACGTCGAACGCCGGGAGGTCCGACCCGGGCGGCGGTTCGGCGGGCGCGGCGCTCGACGAGGCAGCGGTGCCGCAGGCGAGCAGGGCCGCCAGCGCGGCGGCCAGGGCGGGGGTACGACGGTTCACGGGTCCGTTCCCTTCTCCGACGACGGGCACGCGGCCGCGTGCCGCGCCCACGACGCTAGGCACGGGAGGTGGCAACCGACCGAGCGGGAGCCGACGGCCGGGTGAACAGGGCGTGCCCGGTGGGCCGCCGCGGGTACCTCGGGGGCTCCGCGGGCCCGGCCTACCGCCCGCCCGCGCGCGCCGTCCGGCCGGGGCTCGCGACGAGCTCCTCGACGACGTCGACCACCCCGTCCGTCCCGGGCGACGCGGCGATGCGCTCGCCCAGCCGGGTGCTCGCCCGTGCGTAGGACGGGTCGTCGAGGACCCGGCGGACGGCGCGCCGCACCCGCGCGGGACGCGGGGCGTTCGTGCGGAGCCGGACACCGGCCCCGGACCACGCGACGCGCGCCGCGACCTCGGCCTTGTCCTCGGTGCGGCCCGCGACGACGAGCGGGACACCGTGCCGCAGCGCGTGGTGCACGCCCCCGTAGCCGCCGTTCGTCACGTACGCCGACGTGCGCGGGAGCAGGAGCTCGTAGGGCAGGTACTCCGCGGCGCGCGCGTTGGCGGGCAGGTCACCGAGGGTCTCCACCGGCCGGCCACCGGTGGCGGCGACGACGAGGACGTCCTCACCCGCGAGGGCGTGGAGCGTGGGCAGCAGGAGCTGTCCGGGGTCCGCGTTGGCGACCGTGCCCTGCGTGACGTGGACGACCGGGCGCCCGCCGTCGAGGTCGCCCCACCAGTCGGGCAGCTCCGTCGCGGGCGTCGTGCCCGACGGCGCGGGCGGCCCGACGAAGCGCACGGGCGTCGCGACGTCGGGCCGCGGGTACTCGAACTCCTCGACGGTGAGCTGGACGACCACGTCCGCGTGGGAGGGCCAGCTCAGGAAGAGGCCCGGGAGCGGGTCGTGGCCCGTGGCGCGGACGAGGTCGTCCGCCGCGCGCTGGGCCGGGGCGAGGGAGCGCTCGACGACGCGCTGGAGCGCGCGGTTGCGCAGCACCCCGAGCGAGCCGCGGGCGGGCGTCAGGCCCAGGCCGAACGGCGCGGTGCGGTCGCTCGTGAGCCCGAGCGGGAAGATCCCGAGGGCGAGGAGCGGCGGACGCGCGGTGCGCGGGGTGGCCGCCAGTCCCAGGGCACCGAGGAACAGCGGCTCGACCAGCACGGCGTCGGCGGGCTCGGCCGCGAGCGCCTCGAGGACGGCCCGGTGCTGCGCGACGCCCGGGCCGACGAAGATCTCGAGCATGTCGTACCGGATGGCGTCGATCCCGGTCCGCCCCTCCCGGCCGGGGAAGTGCTGGTCGAGGCGGCGGTCGTCGAAGTCGGCGGCGCGCGGGAGCGTCAGGTGGCGCGCCCCGGCGGCGCGGACGGCGTCGGCGAACCGGGCGCCGGTGAGGAACCGGACGTCGTGCCCGCGGGCGACGAGGCCGCGGGCCACGGCGAGCAGCGGCGTGACGTGGGCGTGGACCGGGGTGGAGCAGAGCAGGACGGAGGCCATGGGAGAGACCCTTCGAGGACGGGTGGCGCGGGTGCGGGGAGAGCGCGCGGACCGGGCCGTCCGGGCGTGTGGCAAAATCGGTAACCGTTCGGAGTATTCACCACCATCTGGGGGTAGTCAATAGTGGTCCGCCGCACCTACACGTCCGACCTGCGTGCCGAGCAGGCGGCGCGCACCCGCGACCGGGTCGTGCGCGCGGCCGCCGCCGAGCTCGGCGAGCACGGCTACGAGCGGACGACGCTCGCGCGCGTGGCCGAGCGCGCCGGGGTGTCGCTCGAGACGGTCAAGGCGCACGGCCCCAAGCGCGCGCTCCTGCTCGCGGCGTTCGAGGTGACGTTCGCCGGGTCGGAGGGCCGGGAGTCGCTGGCCGAGCGCCCCGAGGGCCGTGCGGTCCTGGCGACACAGGAGCCCGAGGCGTTCCTCGACGGCGTCGTCGACCTCGTCGCGACCGCCAACGAGCGCGCCGCAGGGCTGTGGTCCGCGTTCACGACCGCGGCCCGGTCGGACGACGCCGTCGCGGCCGAGCTCAGGGCCCTCCTCGAGCGGCGGCGTGCCGACCTGCGCGCGAGCGTCGACCTCTTCGTCGCCCACGGGTTCTCGCTCAGAGCTCCGCGCGACGTCGCGGCCGAGACCCTGTCCTACCTCCTCGCGCCGGAGGGGTACGCGCACTTCGTCGACGGCGCGGGCTGGTCCCGGGAGGCGTACCGGGCGTGGCTGCGGGACGCCGTCGTCCGTCTCGTGGCGGCACCGCCCGGCGACGACGGGCCGCCGTCCGACCGGTGACGCGGCGCCGGGCGCGGGTCTACCGTGAGCCATGGCCACCCTCACCCCAGGCTTCCACGGTCGCCCGCGGCCGCAGGGCGTCGCCCTGCCGCCCGGGCAGTACGTCGAGACCGGCTTCCCGGTCCTCTCCGCCGGCCCCACCCCGCGCGTCGACACGGCCACCTGGCGGCTCGACGTCGTCACGGAGTCGGGCGACGCCCGCTCCTGGACGTGGGCAGACCTCATGGCGCTCCCCCAGGACGAGCCGACGGTCGACATCCACTGCGTGACGCGCTGGTCGAAGTTCGGCACGACGTGGCGCGGCGTCTCGCTCGACACCCTGCTCGCCGACGTCGAGTCGACCGCGGACTTCGCGATGATCGGCTCGTACGGCGGCTACACGACGAACCTGCCGGTCTCCGAGCTGCTGGGTGGGAAGGCGTGGATCGCGCACACGTTTGACGGCGCGCCCCTGCACCCCGTGCACGGCGGCCCGGCCCGGCTCCTCGTGCCGCACCTGTACTTCTGGAAGTCCGCCAAGTGGGTCAACCGCATCACGCTCATGCCCATGGACGAGCAGGGGTTCTGGGAGCAGCTCGGCTACCACGACCTCGGCGACCCGTGGCGCGAGCAGAGGTACCAGGGTGACTGAGGCCGTGTCCTCGGGGCCCTCGGGCCCGTCGACCGGGACGGGGACGAGCACGGGGTTGCGCCTCGGCGCGCGCTACGCCATGCCGTCGGGCTGGCGCGTCGCCCGGCTCGTCGACGCGTGGGCGGAGAGTCCGACGGCGCGCACGCTCGTCCTCGAGGTCCCGGACTGGCCGGGGCACCTCGCCGGGCAGCACCTCGACCTGCGCCTCACCGCCCCCGACGGGTACACGGCCGAGCGCAGCTACTCGATCGCCGGCCCGGCGAGCGACGCCGCGGCGTCCGCGCGCGTCGAGGTGACCGTCCAGCGCGTCCCCGACGGCGAGGTCTCCGGGTACCTCACCGACGCCTTCACCGTGGGCGACGCGATCGAGGTGCGCGGACCGATCGGCGGGTGGTTCGTGTGGTCGCCCGAGCGGCACGCCGGGACGCCCGTCCTGCTGGCCGCCGGCGGGTCCGGGCTCGCCCCGCTCATGGCGATGATCCGGACGCGCCGCGACGACGGCGACCGCACGCCGTTCCGTCTCGTGTACTCCGTACGGACGCCGGACGACCGGTTGTACGTCGACGAGCTCAGCCGCCTCGCCCGCACGGGCGACGGCCTGGAGGTGCAGGTGGCGTTCACGCGCGCCGCACCGCTCGACGCACGGCGCGAGCCCGGGCGGCTGACGCTCGCCGAGCTCGCCGCGTGGGGATGGCCGCCCGAGCTCGAGCCGGCGTGCTTCGTGTGCGGGCCGACGGGCTTCGTCGAGGCGGTGTCGCGCACGCTCGTCGCCCTCGGCCACGACCCGGCCCGCGTGAAGACCGAACGCTTCGGCCCGGCGTCGGACTGACCGCCCTGTCGTCCGCGAGATAGAGGGAATCCACCGAGATAGAGGGCAATCGCCCTCTATCTCGGAGAGAACCCTCTATCTCGGCGTGGGGCCGGGCGGCGGGAGCTGGGCGCGCGCCTCGCGCAAGACCTGCCCGGGTCGCGACACAGTCCGTGCAGAGCCGCGCCGACGAGACCTGCTCCGTCGGCGCCGGAGGCGCGGACGAGGGGACGGCCATGGCGCCCACGACGGAATCGGTCGCACGAGCTCGCCGCGCACCGGCGGAGCGCGCTCGCGACATGCTCGCGGTGACGGCCGCGCTCGCGCTGCTCGCCGCGTGCGGTGCGCCGCGGTCGACGCCGCCCGAGCTGCCGATGGCGACGGCGGACGTCGAGCGGCAGGTCGTCACGGTCGCCGACGCCGGTTCGGTCCCGGACGTCGTCGCCGCGACGGATTACGTGGGCGCCACGATGCTCGCGTCCGCACCGCTCGAGGGGAACGTCGTCGTGTCGCCCGCGAGCGCCGTCGTCGCGCTGTCGATGCTGGCGGAGGGTGCGCGCGAGGAGACCGCCGCGTCGCTCGACGAGGTGCTGGGCGCCGTCGGGCCGGAGCGCACGGCGGCGGTCGGCGCACTGCTCGCGGCGCTGCAGGCGCACGACGGCGACCCGGCGACCGTGCAGGCCGACGAGCTGCCCGAGGAGCCGCTCGCGCACGTGGCGAACCAGGTCGTCGTCGACGACCAGGCCGACATCCACGACGCCTACCTCGAGGCGCTGGGCCGGGTACGGCGCGGGCGTGCTGCACACGGATCTCGGCACCGACGCCGGGCTCGCGCCGCTGTCGGACTGGGTGCGGTACCACACGGGCGGCCTGATCGAGGAGTCCGCCATCCGGCCCGACGGTGACCTGCGGCTCGTGCTGCAGAACGCGGTGCTGTTCGCGGCGCGCTGGGAGGAGCCGTTCGAGGAGTCGGAGACGGCCCCGCAGCCGTTCTTCCTGGGGTCGGGCGAGGAGGTGCAGGCCGAGGCGCTGCGGCAGACGAACGACGCCCGCTACGCCGAGGTCGACGGGTGGCGCGCCGTCCGCCTGCCGTACGTCGACGCGTTCCACGCCGACGTGCTGCTCCCGCCGCCCGGCACCGACCCGGCGTCGATCACCGCGGAGCAGCACGCCGCGCTCCGCGAGGCGCTCGACGCCACCGCGCCCGTCGCGGTGGACCTCACGATGCCGACGCTCGACGTGCCCGCCGACGAGCCGATGGACCTCGCCCCAGCACTGGACGCGCTGGGCCTCGGTGGCCTCTACGGCTTCCCCACGCTCCCGGACCTGACCGGGATCAGCGACCAGTACCTCGTCGTCTCGCAGGCGTGGCAGCAGTCCGTCCTGCAGGTCGACGCCGAGGGCACCGTCGCGGCCTCCGTGACGGAGATCGGCTTGGGGGAGGTCTCCGCCGTCGTGCCCGTCCAACCGGTCGCGCTGCGCGTCGACCGGCCGTACGTGTTCTCCGTGGCCCACTCGGACACCGGCTGGACGCTCTTCACGTCCGCGATCCGCGACCCCCGCCACTGAGCCCCGCGCCCGCGGCTACGTGCCCGACCACGCCCCTGACGCCGCCGCGTCGGCGAGGAACGCCTCCAGGGGACGAGCCGGCCGGCCCGTCAGGCGCGGCACGTCGTCCGTGACGACGGCGAAGTGCCCGGCGCGCACGCGCTCGTACGTGAGGGCGGAGAGCTCTCGCTCGAACCCGGTGAGCCCGTCCAGGGCCTCCTCCGCCCCGAGCTCGGTGTAGACGACCGGCCGGCCGAGCGCCGCGGACAGGAGCTCCGCGGTCCGGGCGTGGAGGACGGCCTCCGGGCCGGACAGCTCGTACGTCCTGCCGGCGTGCTCCCGGTCGAGCAGGGCGAGCTCGGCGACCTCGGCGATGTCGCGCACGTCGGTCCACGCCACGGGCGCCTCCGCGTGCGGGAAGGCGAGCTCACCGCCGGCGATCTGGTCGCGCAGGAACCGGGGGTCCGTCATGACCTGCATGAACCAACCCGGCCGCAGGACGGTCCAGGACCGGCCGCTCGCCCGGACGGCCCGCTCCACGCGGGAGGACCAGCCCTGCGCCCCGGACTGCTCCAAGTCGCGCTCGGACAGCAGGACGACGTGCGTCGAGGCCGACGTCGTCGCGAGGTACGCGGCGACGAGCTCGGGAGCGTCCGCCCGGAGCGGCACGACGACGAAGACGGCGTCGACGTCCGCGTTGGCGCGGGCCCACCCGTCCGGCCGGTCCCACGAGAGCTCGACCGAGACCACGCCGTCGTGCGTGACCCGCGCGGGGTCCGTGCTGCCGCCGAGGAGCTCGACGTCGTCGCGCGGCACCAGCCGGTCGGCCAGCGCCGACCCGGTCTTCCCGCGGACGGAGGTGATGAGGATGCGCATCGTGCCTGTCCTTCCGTTCGGATCCTGTGGTCGGGTGCGGTCTACGGGTCAGGAGCCGGCGCTCTCCGGCACGACCGCGGTGACCCGGATCTCGACGCGCATGCCGACGGCGCCGAGGGCGGCGACGCCGATCTCGGTCCACACCGGCGCGCGGTCGCCCATGCGCTCGCGGAACTGCTCGACCATCACCGCGGTGTGCTCGTCGCCGATCTCGTCGGGACGGGTGGGGACGTGAAAGCTGTCGACGGCGACGACGTCGCGCCAGGTGGCGCCCGCCAGCGCGAGGGTGCGCTCGACGTTGTCGAAGGCTCGGACGATCTCCTCCCGCAGGTCCTCGGGGAAGCGGATCTCGTCGTCCCAGCCGCCCTGACCGGAGATGTGGACGACGTCGCCGACGCGCACCGCCTGCTCGTAGTGGAGGCGCTCGCGCATCGTGTCGCCGTAGCCGGGGGTGGCGAAGAACTGCGGGGTGACCATGGGGTGCTCCTCGAAGATTGACTTCATGTGTGAAGTGAACGTAGCACCTCGTCGCTTCATCTGTGAAGTGATTGCACGCTGCTAGAGTCGCCTTCATGCCGGAACCGCCCCACGACGCGCAGGCCGGCGCGGACGCCGGGGACGAGCCGCGCTGGCTCTCCCCGAGCGAGAAGGAGGCGTGGACGGGCGCCGTCTCGCTGATGCTCCTGCTGCCGAACCGCCTGGAGTCGGCCGTGCAGCGCGCGGCCGGGCTGACGCTCTTCGAGTACCTGACGCTGAGCCACATGTCGGAGGCGCCGGACCGGCGCCTGGTGATGAGCGAGCTGGCCTACCTCACCAACGGCTCCCTGTCCCGGTTGTCCAACGTGATGAAGAAGTTCGAGGCCCGGGGCTGGGCCTACCGCCACCCCGACCCGGACGACGGTCGGCGCACGATCGCGGCCCTCACGGACGAGGGCTGGGCGAAGGTGGTCGAGGCGGCGCCCGCGCACGTGCAGTCCGTGCGCGAGCACGTGCTCGACCCGCTGACGGTCACCGACCAGCGGGCGCTCGCCCGGATCGCGGCGAAGCTGCGGACCCGGCCGGAGGACTTCGCCGCCTCGTGAGGCGTGCCGGGGTTCGGCACGTGCTCAGCCCAGGGGCGGGCGCGCGCCGTCGAACCGCCAGCGCATCGCGGCGTGCTCGGCCGTGCGCCCGTAGGCGAACACGACGTCGGGCCGGACGGCGAAGACGTGCGCCTGGCCGCCGTCGCCGTGCCAGAACGACCCGTCGCGCGCGGTGAACGCCCAGTCGTCGCCGTACTTGCAGCGCCAGCGCTCGGCGAGGCGGTGCAGCGCGGCGTCGTCCGTCACGCGCTGCGCCACGCCCTCCACGACGACGTCGAGCGCGTCGACGTACGCGTTCGTGCCCGTGGTGAGCACGACGCGCGGGTTCTGCGCCAGGTTGCGCGCCTTGCGCTCCTCGGGGCCGGTGGTGACGTGCAGGCACCCGTCGGCCGCGACGGTCATGAGGGGCGTGACGTGGGGGCGCCCGTCGGGGCGGACGGTCGAGATCCACGAGATCTCGGCGCGCTCGAGCACGCGGCGCACGTCGGCCCACGGCACAGGCTGGGCGTCGGGCGAGCTGAAGCCCGGGACCAGGGTGCCGGCGGGGCCGTCCTGCTCGTCGGTGGCGGCCGGGGCCGGTGTCGGGTCGGCGGTCATGTCGCGTCCTCTCCTGATTCCTCGTGGGGCGGACGGCCCACCGGTCGCCCGGCCGGTCGTCCCATGCAGCGACCGGCGCGCGAGCGCGAACTCATCGGCCTACCGTCGGGCCATGGGCATCTCTCGCGGGGACCACGTCTCCTGGAACACGTCCCAGGGCCGCACGACCGGCCGAGCCGTCGAGAAGCGCACGGAGCGCTTCCAGCACGACGGGCAGTCGTTCGTGCCGACCGACGACGACCCGTACTGGATCGTGGAGTCGGACAAGAGCGGGGCGCGCGCCGCGCACAAGGAGTCCTCGCTGAAGAAGGCCTGAGCCGTGCGCACCGTCGACGCCGTCGTCATCGGCGCGGGCCCGAACGGTCTCGTGGCCGCCAACGCGCTCGTCGACGCCGGGTGGGACGTCCTCGTCCTCGAGGAGCAGGACACCCCCGGCGGCGCCGTCCGGACGGCGGAGGTCGCCGCGCCCGGCTACCGCACCGACCTGTTCAGCGCGTTCTACCCGCTCGCCGCGGCCTCGCCCGTCGTGCGCGGGCTGGACCTGCACCGGCACGGGCTCGAGTGGACCCACGCGCCGTCCGTGGTCGCGCACGCGCTCGACGACGGACGCGCCGCCGTCCTGCACCGCGACCCCGACGCGACCGCGGCCGGCCTGGAGACCTTCGGCGCCGGCGACGGCGACGCGTGGCTGCGGCTCGTCGAGGGCTGGAACCGCATCCGCGACCCGCTCCTCGACGCGCTGTTCAGCCCGCTGCCGCCCCTCGTCCCCGCCGTGAAGCTGCTGCGCCGCCTCGGCCTCGCCGGATCGCTCGACCTCGCGCGGCTCGCGACTCTGCCGGTGCGGCGGTTCTCCGACGAGACGTTCCGCGGCGAGGGCGGCCCGCTGCTGCTCACGGGCAACGCCATGCACGCCGACGTCCCGCCCGACGCGGGCGGCAGCGGCATCTTCGGCTGGCTCCTCGTCATGCTCGGCCAGGACGTCGGCTTCCCCGTGCCCGTCGGCGGCGCCGGGGCGCTCGCCGACGCCCTCGTCGCCCGCATCCGCGCGGGCGGCGGCGAGGTCGTCACCGGCACTCGCGTGGACCGGATCCACCTGGCCGGGCGCCGCGCCGTCGGCGTCCGCACCGCCCACGGCGAGCACGTGCGCGCCCGGCGGGCGGTCCTCGCCGACGTCGTCGCGCCGTCCCTGTACCAGGACCTCGTCGGCGTGGACCGGCTGCCCGCCCGGCTCGTGCGCGACCTCGAGCGCTTCCAGTGGGACCACCCGACGTTCAAGATGAACTGGGCCCTCGACCGCCCGCTGCCGTGGACCGCCGAGGGTGCGCACGGCGCCGGGACGGTCCACCTCGGCGTCGACCGGCTCGGGTTCGTCGACGTCGCCTCCGACCTGTCCAAGGGCGTCCTCCCCCGCCGGCCCTTCCTCGTGCTCGGCCAGATGACGACCGCCGACCCCACCCGCTCCCCGGCGGGCACCGAGTCCGCGTGGGCCTACTCGCACGTCCCGCACGGACTGACGTGGACGCCCGAGACGGTCGCGGAGCAGGTGGACCTCGTCGAGGGCGCGCTCGCCCGCGTCGCGCCCGGGTTCCAGGACTCGGTCGTCGGCAGGTACGTCCAGAGCCCGGTAGACCTGCAGGCGGCGAACTCCAACCTCCAGGGCGGCGTCGTCAACGGCGGCACGGCCGCCATCCACCAGGAGCTGTTCTTCCGCCCGACGCCCGCGTTCGGCCGCCCCGAGACGCCGTTCGACGGCCTGTTCCTCGCGAGCGCGTCCGCCCACCCCGGCGGCGGCGCGCACGGCGCGTGCGGGTGGAACGCGGCGCGGGCGGCGCTCGCCGACAACGGCCCCACCGGCGCCGTCCGCCGCGCGCTCCACCGCACGGCCTGGGACCGGTTGCTGCGCGACGCCTAGCCGCGCCCGGCGAGGTCCGGGCCCGGGCGGCGCCGGTCCCGCCGCTCCCCCAGCCGCGCGAACCCCGCGGACACGTAGGTCGAGACCGCAGCGGTGTCGGAGGCAGGGGTGCACACCAGCGCGCTCGACGCGCCGAGGTCGCGCAGCGTCCGCACCGCGGCGCGCGTCACCGCCCGGCCGTTCCCGCGACCGCGGAAGCCGGGATGCACGCCCATCGGCTCGAGCAGCCCGGGGCGGCCCGGCCCGGCCGACCACACCGTGACGACGCCGACGGCGTGGCCCGCCGCGTCGTGGGCGAGCAGGCTCCGCGCGTCGGCGTACGGCAGCCCGCCCGCCATCGCGCGCCAGCGCTCGGCCGTGAACGTCGAGCCTGCGAACGACGCCCGCATCAGGTCCGCCCACACGGGCGCCCGGTCGGCGTCGGCGACCTCGACCCGCAGGCCCGGCTCCGGCGGCGGGACCACGAGGTCGTGACGCAGGAGCGCCCACGGCTCGTCCGTCACCCAGCCGTGGTCCCGCAGGCGATCGTCGACCCGGGCCCCGACAGGCACCTCGACGAACGCCTCACCCGCGGGCAGCACCCCGCGCTCGACCCGGACCACGTCGTCGGCGAGGCGGCGCGCGAGCTCGTCGTCCTCCCGGAGCTCGGGCGCGACCGCGAGCCGCAGCAGGCTCGATCCGTCCAGCAACCCGGCCGCGACCAGGTCCCCGTCCCGGCTCCACGTCCGGAGCGCCGAGGCCGTCGCCCCGGCCCCGAACCGCCAGAACCACCCGACGTCTCCCGGGTGCAGCTGCAGGGGCGCGTCCTCGACCTGCCACCGGCGCAGCGCCTCCACGACCGCGCCGAGCTCGTCGACCGTGGGCGTGCGCAGCTCGATCACCATGTCCCGATCACCATGTCGTGATCCCACCCCACCGGGCGCCCGTCGCGCACCGGAATTCCGGTCGCCGCGGCGCGGGAGCGGCCGTCCTCAGCGCCCCGCGCGCCCCTCCGCGGCGAACGCGAGGCGCCGCAGCGTCTCGGTGTTGCGCGGCGTCAGCACGGCGCTGCGCAGCGGCCTCGGCACGAGCTTCCCCGGGCCGTGCGTCGCGTCCTCGTCCATCCGCACGGTGCACCGGTCCGGCCCCGACGGGACGACCGTCACGCGCACCCGCGCCTCGCCCAGCGGCCAGCCGCGCGCCTGCATGTCGATGCCGCGCTCAGGGTCCCACGCGCGCACGACGGTCTCGTCGTCGATCAGCACGGGCCAGGCGCCGACCGAGTGGTGGATGCGGGACCCGGGTGCGGGGAACGACGCGTCCACCGCGCGGATGCGGGACGTGCCCACCACCCAGGACGCGTACGTCCAGCCGTCGGCGAGCACGTCGAGGACGGCGCTCGCAGGGGCGCGCACTTCGCGCGAGAGGCTCACCATGCCACGACGGTAGCGACGACCGTCCCGCTGGCAACCGGCGGCGGCCCCGCCGCGCGTGCGGGACGCGTCACGGCTAGCGTCGGGCAACGCCGGGCGGGCGTCGCGCTGCCGAGCGCGGGCCCGTCCACGGGAGGATCGTCATGGCCGTCGCCCCTACCCGACCGCTCGCCGTGCTCACGGGCGCGACCGGCGGCATCGGCCGCGCGCTCGCGGACACGTTCGTCCGCCACGGGTTCGACCTGCTCGTGTCCGCGCACGACGACGGGGTCGACGCGCTGCCGGCCGAGCTCACCGCGCCGCCGGCCCACCGGATCCACGGCCCGTCCCCGCAGGCGGCACAGGTCGTGCCCGGCGCCGTCGTGACCGCGGTCCGGGCCGACCTCACGACGTCCGACGGCGTCCGCGCCCTCGTCGCCGCCGTGCGCGGCAGGGGGCGCCCGGTCGACGTCCTCGCGCTCAACGCGGGCGCCGCGCACGGAGGGGCGTTCGTCGAGAGCAGCCTGCAGGGCGACCTCGACGTCGTCGCCCTCAACGTCACCGCGACCGTGCACCTCGCCAAGGAGCTCGTGCCCGCGATGGTCGAGCGCGGCGCCGGCCGCGTGCTCATCACGGCGTCCACCGCGGCGGCCATGCCGGGGCCGTGGTTCGCGACGTACGCGGCGTCCAAGTCGTTCCTCGTGTCCTTCGGCGCGGCGCTGCGCCACGAGCTGCGCGGCACCGGCGTCACCGTGACCACGTTCCTCCCCGGCCCGGCCGACACCGCGCTGTTCGTCCGCTCCGGCATGGGGCGAACCCGGGTCGGGCGCGGCACGAAGGACTCCGCGTCGACGGTCGCGGCGACGGCGTTCCGCGGCCTCATGGCCGGCCGCGCCACGGTCGTCATGCGGTCGATCAAGCCCGTCCTGCAGGTCGTCGCGGGCGCCGTCCTCCCCCGGCGCCTCGCCGCGGTGGCGCAGGCGGTCTACACCTCGCCGCGGCCCGGACCCACGTCGTGACCCGGCTCCCCGTGCGTGCGCCGCTCCTGCTTCATGCGGGCCTCGAACAGGTGCCGGGCGCCGCCGGCGAGCTCGTCGCGCGCCCGGCGCTCGTGCTCGCGGAACGCCGTCCAGTACCCGTCGTCGTAGTCCTCGACGATCTGGAACGTCCACCGGTCGCCGACGACGTTGCGCCCGACGACCTCCCGCTCGATCCGATCGGCGACCTCGTCGTGCCCGGCCGCCCGCAGCTTCTCGACGGCCTCGCCGAGCGCGAGGTCGGCCTCGCCGGTGAGCTGGTGGAACGTGTACAGGTGCCCGCGGGCCCTCTCCACCGTCTCGAGCGCCTCGCTCAGCGCACCGAGCGCCTCGACGGTCGCGTCGTCGACACCTTCGGGGGTGGGGTGTCCGGGCAGGTCCTGCACGTCGTCGGTCACGCCGTCACGCTAGGGGCGGTGCGGCCACCGCGCACCCGGGCCCGGACCGCCCCGGCACCCTGCGGTGCCCGGCCGCAGAGCACCGCCGCCTGTGACAGGGTGGAGCCCCCGCCCCCCGACCGGAGACCGCACGCGCTGATGACCGCGACCACCACCCCGCCCCCGCCGACCGTCACGACGGAGCCGTCCCCGAGCCAGCGACCCCACCGGGCGGCGCGGCTCGAGAACCGGTGGCGCGCCGTCGTCTCCCGGTTCCAGAAGGCGCGCGGGTGGCGCCCGCGCGTCGAGCCGTTCACCGGGTACGGCAGCCAGCAGCGCGTCCGCGTGCTGGGCCGCGTCCTGCTCGCGAGCCCGGCCTACGACCCGGCCACCTCGGCGGACCGCCGCGGGTGGCGCTACTTCTTCACCGCCCCCGCGCCGCGCGAGGAGGTGCGCGTGCACGTCGGTGACGTGACGGTCGACGTCGTCTCCGACCGCAGCGGCTACGTGGACGTGACGGTCGACGTCGTGCTCACCCCCGGCTGGCACGACGTCACGTTCCGCCCCGCCTCGGGCGAGGTGGCGACCGGCCGCCTGCTCGTCGTCGGCGACGGGCGGCGGCTCGGGGTGGTCTCCGACATCGACGACACCGCCATGGTGACCGCCGTGCCACGTCCGCTGCTCGCGGCGTGGAACACGTTCGTGCGGCACTCGAGCGCGCGCGTGCCCGTGCCCGGCATGGCCGTGCTCTACCAGGGCATCGCGGCCGCGAACCCCGGGACGCCGTTCGTGTACGTCTCGACGGGCGCGTGGAACACCGCGGCGAACTTGCGCCGGTTCCTCCAGCGTCACGGCTACCCGCCGGGCCCGCTGCTCCTCACCGACTGGGGGCCGACCAACACGGGCTGGTTCCGCAGCGGTCAGGAGCACAAGAACACGTCGATCGACCGGCTGGTCCGCGAGCTGCCGGACGTCGACTGGCTGCTGATCGGCGACGACGGCCAGCACGACCCGGAGATCTACACGCGCGCCGCGCGGCTTCACCCCGAGCACGTGGTGGCCATCGCGATCCGCCAGCTCACGCCCACCCAGCAGGTCCTGTCCCACGGCTCGCCGCTGCCCGCACCGGCCGACGACACGGAGCGCGTGCGCCGCGAGGCGCCCGTGCCCACCGCGCAGGGGCCCGACGGCGCCGCGCTCGCCCGGTCGCTCTCCGAGGCCCTGGCCGCCTACCGCCGCTGAACGACCGCACGTCCGCGGGCGCTCAGCCCCCTGGCGCGCGGTCGTCGCCGCACTCCCGTGCGCCCGCCGGGGCGAGGTGGGACGCTGGTCGCATGAGCACCGGACCCGTCCGACGCAGCACCGACGCGCTCGGGGACGACGCCGTCGCGGCCGCCACGGGACAGCCGCGGGCGACGTGGTTCGCGCTCCTCGACGCCCAGGGGGCGACGGCGTGGACGCACAAGGACATCGCCGCGTGGCTCGTCGGCGAGCAGGGTGTCGACGGGTGGTGGGCGCAGTCCCTCACGGTCGCGTACGAGCAGGAGCGCGGGATGCGCGCCCCAGGCCAGCGGTCCGACGGGACCTACGAGGTCAGCCCCAGCCGGTCCGTCGCCGGGACGCTGACCGAGGTGTACGCCCTCGTCGCGGAGGACGAGTCCCGGGCGCGCTGGCTCGACCCCGCGCTCGCCGACGTCGGCGCCGGCGAGCGCCTCGAGGTGCTCGGTGCGACACCGACGTCCTCGGTCCGCCTCGCGTGGCCCGTCGGCGCGGTCGGCGCACCCGCGGACCGGCCCGGCCGCGTCACGGTCACGCTCTACCAGCCGCGGACGCCGGACGGCACGCCCGCGGGCAAGGTCCGCGTGAGCGCGCAGCACGGCGGGCTGACGTCCCCCGACGACGTCGAGGCGCTCAAGGCGTTCTGGTCCGACCGGCTCGAGGCGCTGGCCGGGCTCGCCGGGCAGACGACACCGCCGAGGTAGGCAGCGTCGCGGCTCGAGATGCCGGCCCGCCGTCGTGATGGTTGCCAGAGGCTACGACGACACCGAGCGGTGCTCCGCCCAGCCTGGGCCCCGGCGGCCCCACGCCCGGCGGGGTGTCCGCCGGGCGTGGCCGTGGATCGTGCTGACCGCCGTGGCGGGGCTCGTCATCGTCCGCGTCGTGCGGCTCGTCGCGCGCCCCGCCGACGACGCGGGGTGACCCGCGGGCCCTACCCGCGGCCGCACGTGCGGCACGTGCCGCGGCGGCGGAGCCAGTACGCGTACGTCGCGGCCCCCAGCGCCACGGACCACAGCGGCCACAGCAGCGCCGGCCCGACGGCGCCCCACGAGTCGGCCGTGAGCGCGAGCTGACCGCCCTCCAGGCCGGCCGCCACGAGCGACAGCCCTGCCGGCAGGACAGCGACCGCGACCACGGTCGCCGGGACGACGGCGAGCAGCACCGGGACCCTCCGGCCGGCGAGGCCGACCATCCAGCGCGGGAACACCTCGCCCCAGCGCTGGTAGAGGCCGAGCGTGAGCACGGCGCCGACGAGCGCGAAGCCGCCCAGGCCGAGCGCCGCGATCCAGCCGTCGTTGCCCGCGAGCTCCGCGACGTCGTCGGGCGCGAACCCGAGCGGGATGCCGAGCACCCACGCGATGCGCGTGACGGCGTAGAACGTGGGGATCGCGGCCGCGACGAGCGCAGCCACGCGTCCCCAGCGCGCGGCGGACGCCGGTGCGGTCCACGCGGGGTCGGCGCCGTCCGGTCGGCGTCCGCAGGACTCGCACGCACCCGCGGCGCGGCGCACGAACCGGGCGGTGGATGCCGCGAGCAGCGCGCCGCCGAGGAGGACGGCGACCTGCAGGAGCGTCCCCGGCGTGACGAACTCCTGGAACGCGGCGCGCAGGTCCGGGTCGAACGGGGCCATGACGAGCGTGACCGGCAGGTAGCCGAGCCGCGCGAGGATCGACGCGTCGACGAGCGCGACGGCTCCGGCGAGGACCAGCGCGACGGCGGCGACCGTCACCGTCCGCACGGGTCGCGCCACCGGGTGGCGCCGCCCGCCGAGCCACGTCCAGGCTGCGAGCGCCGCGCCGACGAGCGCGAGGACCGCGACCCACGGCGTGAGCGTCTCGCCGGGGAGCGCCTGCAGGGCGCCGAAGCCGGTGTCGTTCGCGGACCCGACGGGGAGCGTGCCGCCGAGCAACGTCACCCCGAGCGTGAGGGCGCCGCCGGCGGCCCACCACGCGGTGGCCGCGGGGGCGACCCAGCCGCCGCGGCGGCGGTGCGGGTGCGGCGGGACGTCACCGTGCGGGTGACGGACGTCCGGGGCGGGCGCGGCCGGGCCGGCGGCCCGGCAAGAGGTGGGAGGTGTCGAGGGCGGAGTTCGAGTGGTCATGACTCGACCCTCGCGCCGCCGAGAGCCGTGCGGATCCCCCCGCCCGGTGACCGTCCTCCCCCGCGCGGGTGATGCCGCGCGCTCCCGACGACGTCTCAGTCCGCGAGGACGAGGCGGACCGGCTCGGCGTCGACCTCGACGGTGGTCACGCCGGTGGCCGGATGGTCGGTGGAGACCTCGATCACCTGGCTCACGGCCGTGACGTCGGCGGTGCACTGGCGCGAGCCGCTCGGCCCCATCGAGACCGACAACGTCGACGCGTCCTTCCACACGATGTCCACAGGGACGTCCACACAGCTCGAGCTGCCCCACGTCGTCACGGTCAGCAGAGCCGGCTCGCTCGACGTCTCGAGCAGCGCGTTGGTCCCGCCCACCGGTGGTGGCGCGATGCCCGACTCCCCGGCCGGGAAGCGGTCCACGGCGATCGATCCCCCCGCCGTGCCGTCCTCCGGCACGCCCGGATCTGGTGACGACGCCGTGCACGAGCCGAGGAGCACGCAGCTGGACATCACGAGGAGCAGCGATGCGTGACCCCGTCGTCCGCCCACGATGTACCTCCCCCGGCGTGACCGTCCGGCCGTGACGGCAGCCGTCATCCTGCCGCACATCGGATCGCGGACCCCGTGGTCGCGACGCTCAGTCACGGCGGCGCGCCCGGCGCAGGGCGGCGAACGCGCCGGTCGACCACAGCGCCCACGCGACGAGCACCGGCTGGAAGAACAGGCGGGCGAAGCGCTTCTCGTCGGTGTCGAGGCCGAAGCCGTCCTTCGCCTCCGCCCACTGCGCGACGTTCCCCGGGAAGATCGCGACGAAGAACGTGGCGGCGACCAGTCCGACGACGACCTTCCACCGCGGCAGCACCACGAGCGACCCGCCGAGCACGATCTCGACGACCCCCGACGCGAGGACCGTGACGTCCTCGTCGACCGGGAACCAGCCCGGCACCTGCGCCTGGAACTCCTCGCGTGCGACGGTGAGGTGGCTCGTCCCGGCGCCGACGAGCGCGAGACCGAGCGCCACCCGCGCGAGCGTGGCGGGCACGGACGTGCGGGCGGGCCGCGTCAGCACGGAGAGGTCCATCGCCCGATCGTCGCACCCTGGGCCGAGGTCCGCAGGCCGCTCGTGCCGTCCCCCGGGCACGAGCGGCCCCACGGTCGGCGTCAGTCGACGGCCGTGCCCTCCAGCTCGACCAGCTGCCCGGGAATCGCCAGGCGCGTGACGCCGAGCATCGTGGTGGCCGGCGCCACCTGGGCGGCGCCCAGGCGCGCCGCGAGGACCCCGTAGTGCTGGAGCAGCAGGTCCACGTCGGTGGTGAACACGCCCAGCCGGACGAGGTGCGCGAGCGACATGCCCGCGTCGGCGAGCACCGCCTCGAGGTTGTCGAGACTCAGTGCGAGCTGCTTCGCCATGTCGCCCTCGTGCTCGGGCGCGCCGTCGGCGTTCGTCGCCGTCTGCCCGGAGCAGTAGAGGGTCCGGGTGTGCCCGGAGACGAGCTCACCCTGGTTGAACCCCAGCTCCTGCGACCACGTCACCGGGTTGATCGCCGTGCGTTCCATGTGTCGTCACTCCGTCCGTCGTGTCAGGGAAGCCGTGCATCGCGGCGGGTGCCATGACGCGTCGACCTCGTGACGACGACCCTCCCTGGGAATGCCGACACCCTGTGTCATGTATTCGGTACGGTCCTCGTGTGCGCGCGGACCGGCTCGTCTCGCTGGTGCTGCTGCTGCGCCAGCGGGGCCGGCTGAGCGCGGCGACGCTCGCGCGCGAGCTGGAGGTCTCGACGCGCACGGTGCTGCGCGACGTCGAGGCGTTGTCGGCGGCTGGCGTCCCCGTCTACGCCGAGCGCGGGCGCCACGGCGGCTTCGCGCTCCTGCCCGGCTTCCGGACGGAGCTCACGGGCGTGACCCACGAGGAGGCCCTCGCGCTCCTGGCCGCCGGACCGGGAACGGGCGAGCGGGTCCTCGGGCTCGGTCCGGCCCTCGCGTCGGCCCTGCGCAAGGTCGTCGACGCGCTTCCCGCCGGCCACCAGGCCACCGCGAACGACGCCGCGCGGCGGTTCCTCGTCGACCCCGAGACCGACCTGCTGTCCCGACGACGCGTCACCGAGGCGGTCCCGGAGGCCGTCGTGGTCGTCGTCCGCCGCGCCGTGCTCGCCGGACACCGGCTCCGCATCCGCTACGCGGCCACCGGCGAGGAGCCGCGGTGGCGCACGGTGGACCCCGTCGGGCTGGTCACCGTCCGCGACCGTGCCTACCTGCTCGCGACGCGGTCGGGCGCGGACCGCACGTACCGGCTGTCCCGGGCGTCCGACGCCGAGGAGCTCCCCGAGCCCGCGGAGCGCCCGGCGCACGTCGACCTCGATCGCGCCTGGCGCGAGCGCTCGGCACGGTTCCTGTCCGGCGGCGACCACGTCACCGCGCTCGTCCGGGTCGCCCCGGCGCGGCGCGAGGAGCTCCTCGACACGGCGCTCGCCGTCCGGGCCGAGGAACCGGACACCGCCGGCCGGCTCCGGCTCGACGTGACGTTCCAGGACCTGCGGCACGCGGTGTGGGCGCTGTGGCAGCTCGGGACGGACGCGGAGGCGCTGTCCCCGCCGTCGCTGCGCGCCGCCCTGCGCGACCGCGCCGCCGCGCTCGCCGCCCGCTACGAGGACCCGGAGCCCGGCCCTCAGCCGACCCGCACGAACCCCGACTCGTAGGCGCGGACCACGGCCTGCGTGCGGTCCCGCACCCCGAGCTTGGCGAGCACGTTGCCCACGTGCGTGCGCACCGTCTCCACGCCCAGGTAGAGCTCGCCCGCGATCTCGGCGTTCGACAGCCCGGTCGCCATGAGCCGCAGCACCTCACCCTCGCGCTCGGTGAGCCGGGCGGCGCGCAGCTCGTCCCCCGCCGGCGGGCGCGCGGTCGCGAGCCGGCGCACCGCGTCGGGGAAGAGGAGCGACTCGCCCTGCGCGACGACGCGCACCGCCTGCACGACCTCCTCCGGCCGCGCGCGCTTGAGCAGGAACCCGTGCGCGCCCGCGCGCAGCGCGTCGAGCACGTGGTCGTCGTTCTCGAACGTCGTCACGACGAGCACGCGCGGCGCGGGCTCGCGCGCGAGCAGCGCCTGCGTCGCGGCGATGCCGTCGACCCGCGGCATCCGCACGTCCATGAGCACGACGTCGGGCCGTGTCGCCGCGACGAGTCCCGGCACCTCCGTCCCGTCCCCGGCCTCGCCGACGACCGCGAGGTCGGGCTCCGTCTCGAGGATCGCGCGCAGGCCGGTGCGCACGAGCGGCTCGTCGTCGACGAGCACCACGCGGGTCGGCTCGGCTCCCGTCATGTCGCCGATCCTCCCAGGGGGAACGTCGCGCGCACGACCCACGTGCCGCCGTCGGGCCCCGGGCCGGCGACGAGGTGGCCGCGCAGCAGCCGCACGCGCTCGCGCATCCCCGGGAGGCCCCGCCCGCCGCCGGGTGCCCGACGGCGCCCGTCGGACCCGACCGGGTTCCGCACCTCGACCCGCAGGAGCGCGGGCGGCCCCTGCTCGACGGCGACGGCGACGGTCACCTGGGCGCCGGGCGCGTGCCGCAGGGCGTTGGTCAGCGCCTCCTGGACCACGCGGTACGCCTCCTGCGACGTCGCGCGCGGCACGTCGTCGAGCCCGCCCGGCCCGGGGACGAGCCGGACGTCCGCCCCGGCCCGCCGGGCGTCGTCGAGCAGCACGTCGAGGTCGGCGAGCGTGCGCGCGGGCGACCGGACGGACCCGCCGCCGCCCGGTCCGGCCTCCGCCCGCAGGAGGCCGAGCACGTGGTCGAGGTCCGCCATCGCCGACCGGCCAGTGTCCTCGATCGCGGCGAGCGCCCGGCGGGCCGCATCCGGGTCGGTGTCGAGCAGGCGCGACGCGGCCGCGGCCTGCAGCGTCGTGACCGTGAGGGCATGACCCACGGAGTCGTGGAGCTCGCGCGCGAGCCGGCCGCGCTCGGCCGCGCGGTCGGCCGCGGCCTCGAGCTCGGCGATCCGCTCGGTCTGGTCGGGGCCGAGCAGCGGCCACGCGGCCTGCCGCAGGAGCGCCCGCGCGCCGACGGTCACGTACGGGAGCGCGACGAGGAGCAGCGCCGCGACGACGGCCCACGCCCAGCGCGGCACGACCTCCCACGGTCGCCAGTCGGTGAGGAGCACCGGCTCGACGCCGGCGGCGGACAGCACGAGCTGCGTCGCGACGGGCACGGCGAGCAGCACCACCACCAGCACCGCCGCGCCGAGGACGAGGTGCAACCCGTACCAGGCGGCGGCACGCCAGCGCGTGGGCGCAGTCGGGGACGCGGTGCCGTCCGGCGTCGGCACGTCGACGTCGAGGAACGTGCGCACGGCCGCGATCTCCAGCGCACGGACCGGCGCGAGGAACGGCGGCGTCACAGCGATGGCCGCGGAGACGACCGCGAGCACGGTCGTCGCGACGCGCGGCGTCTGCGCGGACGCGAACATCTGCACGAAGCCCGCGCCCAGCACGAGGTACGCGCCCGCGACGACGCCGCCGATGACGAGGTAGACGCCGGCGCGCACCGTCGCGGCGCTGCGCAGCGGCGCGACGACCACCCGCCAGGAGCGGAGCGCTCCCGGCCGTCCCCTTTGCGTCATGCCCCCATCCTGGCCGGGCGACCGGTGGGGCGCCTCCCCCTCCCGGGTGATCGGGCGGCGTCGGACGGCGCCGGCGCAGCGCCGTCCCCCGGGGTGTGGTGCGGCGGCGGTGCGGTGCGGCCGCGTGCGGCTCCCCCGCCCTGCTGCTCCACTGGGTGACGTGGAGGGCTTCTGGTGGGGACTGCTCGCGAGCTCCTCGCTGCTCCTCGGCGCGGCGCTCGTGCTGTGGCGGCCGCCCGGGAAGCGGCTGGTCGGGCTGGTCATGGCGTTCGGCGCGGGCGTGCTCATCAGCGCGGTCGCGTACGACCTCGTCGAGGACGCCTCGACGCGCACGAGCGGCTGGGTGCTGCTGGCCGGCCTCGCGGCGGGCGCGCTGACGTTCTTCGTCGGCGACCTGCTCATCGACCGCGTGGGCGGCGACGGACGCAAGCGCTCGACGGGAGTGCAGGCGCAGGGCCAGGGCGGCGCCATCGCGCTGGGCACGGTGCTCGACGGCGTCCCGGAGTCGGTGGTGCTCGGCTCGACGCTCGTCGGCGGGGGCGGCGTGAGCATCGCGATGCTCGCCGCGGTGTTCCTGTCCAACCTGCCCGAGGCGATGTCGGCGACGTCGGGGCTCGTGCAGGCAGGAACGTCGAAGAGCCGGCTGTGGCTGCTGTGGGGCGGCACGACGGCGGTCTCGGCCGTCGCGGCCGGCGCCGGCTACCTCGCGCTCGGCTCGGCGTCGGGCGCGACCGTCGCCGTCGTGCAGGCGTTCGCCGCGGGCGCGCTCCTGACGATGCTCGTCGACACGATGATCCCCGAGGCGACGGAGTTCGGCGGGCCGGTCACCGGGCTCGTCACGGTGCTGGGCTTCGCGACGGCGTTCGGGCTCGGCTCGATCGGCTGAGCCCGGTCAGGCGGCGAGCTCCTGGCCGCTCATGCGGTGGATCGACGCCATGACCTCGTCGGTGAGCTCGCGCCGCGCCTGCGCGGGGGTCGCGCCGGACGTGATCTGGCGCGCCGGGTCGATGGGCATGCCGAAGTGCACCTGGACGCGGTGGATGCGCGGCAGGCGCGCGCCGACCGGCTGCACCTTGTCCGTGCCGCGCACCGCGACGGGGACGACGGGCGCGTGCCCGGCGAGCGCGAGCCACGCGACGCCCGTGCGCCCCTTGTGCAGCCTGCCGTCGCGCGAGCGCGTGCCCTCGGGGTAGATGCCGAACGCACCGCCGTGGGTGAGCACGTCGAGCGCGTCCTCGAGCGAGCGCTGGCCGGCGCGGGGGTCGTCGCGCTGGACGGGGATGTGACCCATCTTCGTGAAGAACCACCGGGACAGCCGGCCCTTGAGCCCGCGCCCCGTGAAGTACTCCGCCTTGGCGAGGAACGTCACGTGCCGCGGCGCGACGATCGGGATGATGAGCGAGTCGATGAACGACAGGTGGTTGCTCGCCAGGATGACCGGGCCGCGGCGCGGCACGTTGTTGCGGCCGGTGACCTGCGGACGCAGCAGCACGAAGGCCAGCAGCGACAGGACGAGCTTGAGCACCCGGTAGGTCATCCGCACATTGTGCACGACCCCGCGCGGGCGCCACAGGTCACTCCGGTGATGCGGAGCGCTGACCGGTCCGGGCGAGGCGACGCGCCCGCCCGCGGCGCGTGAGCGCGTAGAGCGCCAGGAGGACGAGCACGAGGCCGGCCGTCGAGACGAGCTGGGCGCGCGCGGCGTCGTCCGTGAGCATGAGGACGGCGAGCGCGGCGAGCCCGACCAGCACGGCCCAGGTGAGCCACGGGAAGCCCCACATGCGCAGGGTCATCGGCTCGCCGGAGGCCTGCGCCTCCGCCTCGAGCCGGCGGCGCAGCCGCAGCTGCGACACGGCGACGAAGACCCATACGACGAGGAGCGCGGCCCCGACGGCGTTGAGCAGGATGCCGAGCAGGGCCTCGGGCAGCGCCCAGTTGAGCCCGACCGCGACGAGCGAGAAGAACACCGAGACGAGCACCGACACCCACGGGACGTCGCGGCGCGAGACGCGGCGCAGCGCCGTCGGGCCGTCGCCGCGGCCGGCGAGCGAGTACGCCATGCGCGACGTCCCGTACACGTTCGCGTTGAACGCCGAGAGCAGCGCGACGACGACCACGACCTCCATGAGCCGCGCCGCGCCGGAGAGGCCGGCCAGGTCGAGGACCGCGACGAACGGGCTCTCCGCGAGCGCCGGCGAGTCCCACGGCAGCACGAGCACCATGACGGCGACGGAGCCCAGGTAGAACACGAGGATGCGCCACACGATGCTGCGGGTGGCGCGCGCGACGGCGGTGCGAGGGTCCCGCGCCTCGGCGGCGGCGATGGTGACGATCTCGATGCCGCCGAACGCGAAGACGACGACGAGCAGCCCCGCGGCGACCCCGCCCCAGCCCTCGGGCGCGAACCCGCCCTGGCCGAGGAGGTTGCTCGTGCCGACGGGGTCGGTGCCGGGCAGGAGGCCGAGCACGAGGAGGACGCCGACGACGAGGAACCCGACGATGGCGGCGACCTTGACGAACGCGAACCAGAACTCGAACTCGCCGAACTGCCGCACGCCCCACAGGTTCACCACCGCGAACACGACGACGACGGCGAGCGCGACGCCCCACTGCGGCACGCCCGGGAACCAGCCGGTGACGATCTGCGCCGCGCCGGTGATCTCGGCGCCGAGCACCATGACGAGCATGAACCAGTAGAGCCACCCGAGGACGAACCCGGCCCACGGGCCGAGCGCCTCCTCCGCATACACGGAGAAGGAGCCGCTCGCGGGCCGCGCGCTCGCCATCTCGGCCATCATCCGCATGACGAGGATGACGACGACGCCCGCGATCGCGTAGGACACGAGGACCGCCGGCCCGGCGGTCGCGATCCCGACGCCCGAGCCGAGGAACAGCCCCGCCCCGATCGCGGAGCCGAGGCCCATCATCGTCAGGTGCCGCGCGCGCAGGCCGTGCCCGAGGCGGTCGGTCGTGGTGGGGGTGCTCATGGTGCGTCCTGCGTCGGGGGTCTGGACAGGTCAGCTGCCGGTCGGCCGCCGCCCGACGCTACCCGACGACGTCCGGCCCCACACGCCGGTCGCGGTCGAGCGCTGCGCGACGCCGTGCGGGATGCTGGTGCCGCGCAGTCCGTACCGCCCCGCCCGCACCGCCACGTCCGCACCGCCACGTCCGCACCGGCCGATGGAGGCCCGCGTGAACCCGTACGCCGAGCTGGTCCCGGTCTTCCTCGTGGCCCTCGCCGCGCCCCTGCTCGCCGGGCTGATGCCCGTGCGGAGCCGCGTGCCGCAGGTCGTGCTGCTGCTGCTCGGCGGCGTCGTGATCGGTCCGCAGGTGCTCGACGCGTCCGGCCCCGACGCGGTGACGCTGCTCGCCGACCTCGGCATGGGCTTCCTCTTCCTCCTCGCCGGCTACGAGCTCGAGCCCGAGCTCCTGCGCCGGCCCGTCGGGCGGCGCGCGGGAGGGGCGTGGGTCACGTCGTTCCTGCTCGGCGGTGCAGCGCTCATGATCCTGCCCGGTCACCAGCCGCCCGAGCTCCTCGCGGCGGGCGCGATCGCCCTCACGACGACGGCCCTCGGCATCGTCCTGCCGATCCTGCGGGAGGACGGCCGGCTCGGCGGCCGGCTCGGGCGGTCGGTCCTCGTGCTCGGCGCGTTCGGCGAGCTCGGCCCGATCGTCGCGATGGCCGTGCTCCTGGGGACGCGGAACTCCGGCACCGCGGCCCTGCTGCTCGCCGTGTTCGCCGCCCTCGCGCTCGCGCTCGCCGCGCTCCCCGACCCCATCCGGCAGGGCTTCGGCGGGCGGCTCATGTCGCTGTCCGAGCACGGCACCGGCCAGAGCACGCTCCGGCTCACCGTGCTGCTGCTCGTCACGCTCCTCGCGCTCGCGCAGTCGATGGGCTTCGACGCCGTGCTCGGCGCGTTTGTCGGCGGGATGGTGCTGCGACGCTGGGCGCCGGGCGACGTCGAGGCGCTCGAGAAGAAGCTCGACGCGGTCGCGTGGGGCGTGTTCATCCCGGTGTTCTTCGTCAGCTCCGGCATGGGGCTCGACGTCGACGCGATCGTCGCGGAGCCGCTGCTGCCCGTGATCTTCCTCGCGGCGATGCTCGTCGTGCGAGGCGGCCCCGTCCTGCTGTGGCTGCGCGGCGCGCTGCCCCGCACCGAGCGCGTGCAGGCCGCGCTCTACTCCACGACGACGCTCCCGCTCCTCGTCGCGCTCACCGAGATCGCCGTGGACGACGGGTCGATGCCGTCCGACGTCGGTGCCGCGCTCGTCGGCGCGGGCGTCCTGTCGGTGGTGACGCTGCCGCTCATCGCGAGCAGGCTCGGCACGCGCCGCACCGAGCCGGCCCCGGCGCGGGACGACGGGGCGGCCGAGGGCCCGCCGGAGGACGTCGTGCAGACCGTGTGACCCGGGCCGCGGGGCGGCGCCGGTCAGCCGGCCGCTCAGCCGGCCGCTCAGCCGGCCGAGGAGGGCCGCGTCTCCGCCGGCGAGAACACCACGACGACGGTGAGGTCCTCCACGACGTCGACGAACCGGTGCTCCTCCCCCGCCGGGACGAACAGCACCGAGCCGGCACCGGCGTCGACGGTGCGGTCCGGCGTCCACAGGCGCCCTCGCCCCGACAGCACGACGTACACCTCGTCCTCGCGGTGCGGGCCCTGCGGGTCGTGGGCGCCCGCCGGGATCACGTACGTGCCCACGCTCATCGCGGGCACGCGCAGCGTCTCGACGTAGCGAGCGGCCTCCGGCACGGCGGCGGTCGGGTCGGGGGTCAGGTCGTGCACGTCTCCTCCTCGGAGCGGGTCGTCGGTAGCGTGGGCGCGTGGACACGGTAGCGGCGGGCGTCCGGCTGCGGTTCGGCGACGGCGCCCCCGGGATCGAGCGCCTCGAGGCCTCGCTGCGCGGCGAGGCGTTCTCCCCGCACCGCCACGACACCTACGCGGTCGGCGTGACCCTCGCCGGGGTCCAGACCTTCCGCTACCGCGGCGAGCAGCGGCACTGCCTCGCCGGGCAGTGGCACGTGCTGCACCCCGACGAGACGCACGACGGCGCCGCCGGCACCGACGACGGCTTCGGCTACCGCATCCTCTACGTCGACCCCGCGCTCGTGCAGGCGGCGCTCGGCGGGCGCGCCCTGCCGCTCGTCACCGACCCCGTCGTGCGCGACCCGCTGCCCGACCTGGGCCGGCACCTCGCCCGCCTGGACGAGCCGCTCGACGGCCTCACCGCGGCCGAGCTCGCCACCGCCGTCGCCGACGAGCTCGCGCGCGTTGTGGAACAGGTACAGGCCGGCGTCGACCAGCGACGCGGACGCCGACACGCTCATGCCCGCGCGGTCGAGGTAGCGCACGTGCTTCTCGACGAGGTGCCACCCGCGCGG
>NZ_LWGL01000070.1 GCF_001722485.1 Cellulosimicrobium cellulans
GTCGCGGTGGCCGCGGCGTGTCGCGTCCCGCCGAGGGCGCCGACGACCAGCGCGCGGAGCACGCCGGCGAGCGTCAGGGCGATCACCCGGCCGAGCAGCAGGGCGGCGAGCGCGCGCAGGGCCAGCGCCCGGCCGAGCGCCAGGCGGACCGTCAGGCCGAGCGCGACGACGAGCGCGGCGGTCGTCGCCGTCGCGGCCGTGACCGCGGGCGCGACCGCGACCGCAAGCGCGGGCGCGGGCGCCAGAGCCCGGACGTCGCGGGCCTCGACGACATCGAGGTGAGCGAGGACGACGTCCTGCTCCCCGTCGCCGGCATCCTCGACATCCTCGACAACTACGCGTTCGTGCGGACGAGCGGCTACCTGCCGGGTGCGAACGACGTGTACGTCTCGCTCGGCCAGGTGAAGAAGGCCGGCCTGCGCCGCGGCGACGCGATCGTCGGCGCGGTGCGCCAGCCCCGCGAGGGCGAGGCGCAGGGCGGCGGCGCGCGCCAGAAGTTCAACGCGCTCGTGCGCCTCGACTCGGTCAACGGCATGTCGCCGGACGAGGCGCGCCAGCGTCCCGAGTTCACGAAGCTCACGCCGCTGTACCCGCAGGAGCGCCTGCGTCTGGAGAACCCTGAGGCCACGCGCCTCACGCCGCGCGTGATCGACATCGTCGCGCCGATCGGCAAGGGCCAGCGCGGCCTCATCGTCGCGCCGCCCAAGGCCGGCAAGACGATCATCATGCAGCAGATCGCCAACGCGATCACGACCAACAACCCCGAGGTCCACCTCATGGTCGTGCTCGTCGACGAGCGGCCCGAAGAGGTCACCGACATGGAGCGGACCGTCAAGGGCGAGGTCATCGCCTCGACGTTCGACCGCCCCGCGTCGGACCACACGATCGTCGCCGAGCTCGCCATCGAGCGCGCGAAGCGCCTCGTGGAGCTCGGCCAGGACGTCGTCGTGCTGCTCGACTCGCTCACCCGCCTGTCGCGCGCGTACAACCTCGCCGCGCCGGCGTCCGGCCGCATCCTGTCCGGTGGTGTGGACGCGTCCGCGCTCTACCCGCCGAAGCGGTTCTTCGGTGCTGCGCGCAACATCGAGAACGGCGGCTCGCTGACGATCCTCGCGTCCGCGCTCGTGGAGACCGGGTCCAAGATGGACGAGGTCATCTTCGAGGAGTTCAAGGGCACGGGCAACATGGAGCTCCGCCTGTCCCGCAACCTCGCCGACAAGCGCATCTTCCCGGCCGTGGACGTCAACGCGTCCGGCACGCGCCGCGAGGAGATCCTCATGTCGCAGGACGAGCTGAAGATCATCTACAAGCTCCGCCGCGTCATGGGTGCGCTCGACCAGCAGCAGGCCATCGAGCTGCTGCTGGGCAAGCTCAAGGACACCCGCTCGAACGTCGAGTTCCTGCTGCAGGTCCAGAAGACCACGCCGCAGAGCTTCGCGGACGAGGAGAACGTGGGCCGCACGATCTGAGGCCCGGCACGGACGCCGTCGCGTCCCGGAGCACCGGCCGGTCGCACCGGCGGGATGATTTCTGGGCGCGGCGGCGTTCTGGCACAATGGCTCGTCGGCCTGCGTCTCGCGGGCCCGTCTGCGGTTCACAGGCCCGGGGTCTCCCGGCCTGACCCGGAGACATCGCACCCAAGGAGAAACCGTGAAGTCTGGTATCCACCCCGAGTACGTCCTCACCGAGGTGACCTGCACCTGTGGCAACACCTTCGTGACGCGCAGCACGGAGACGTCCGGCAAGATCAGCGCCGACGTGTGCAGCGCCTGCCACCCGTTCTACACGGGCAAGCAGAAGATCCTCGACACCGGTGGCCGTGTGGCCCGCTTCGAGGCCCGCTACGGCAAGAAGGCCTCCGGCAACTAGCACCTCCGCAGCGCCGGCGGTCCGAGCCCGACAACCTCTCCAGGGGCAGTCGGCGAGCTCGGACCGCCGGCGCTGTCGCTGTGTCCGGGGGATTCTCGGGGTCCGAGGCCCCGGCCCCGCCGGCCCGTCCCGGCCGCAGCGTCGTCCTCGCCCGACCCGTGCCACGCCCCAGGAGCCACCCGTGACCGACCCGTTCGACGCCGCCCGGCCGCTCCTCGCCGAGCACGCGGACATCGAGGCGCAGCTCGCCGACCCGTCGGTGCACGCCGACGCCGCCCGGGCGCGCACGCTCGGCCGCCGGTACGCCGAGCTCAACCAGGTCGCCGGCGCCTACCGGGCCTGGCGCGAGGCGACGGACGACGCCGGCGCCGCCGAGGAGCTGGCCCGGGAGGACGAGACGTTCGCCGCGGAGCTCCCCGCGCTGCGCGAGGCGGCCGACGCCGCGGCCGAGCGCCTGCGCCGCGTGCTCGTCCCGCGCGACCCGGACGACGGCCGCGACGTCATCCTCGAGATCAAGGCGGGGGAGGGCGGCGAGGAGTCCGCACTCTTCGCCGGCGACCTGCTGCGCATGTACCTGCGCTACGCCGAGCGCCGCGGCTGGAAGACGGAGGTCCTCGAGGCCACGGAGTCCGACCTCGGCGGCTACAAGGACGTCCAGGTTGCCGTGAAGGCGCGGTCGACGCCGGGCGACCCGGCCGACGGCGTCTGGGCGAACCTCAAGTACGAGGGCGGCGTCCACCGCGTGCAGCGCGTCCCCGTGACCGAGTCGCAGGGCCGCATCCACACGTCCGCCGCCGGCGTGCTCGTCTTCCCCGAGGTCGAGGACCCGGGCGAGGTCGAGATCGACCCCAACGACCTGCGCATCGACGTCTACCGCTCGTCCGGGCCCGGCGGGCAGTCGGTCAACACGACCGACTCCGCGGTGCGCATCACGCACGTCCCCACCGGGATCGTCGTGTCCATGCAGAACGAGAAGTCCCAGCTGCAGAACCGCGAGCAGGCGATGCGCGTCCTGCGCGCGCGGCTGCTCGCCGCGCAGCAGGAGGCCGCGGCCGCCGAGGCGGCGGACCTGCGCCGCTCCCAGGTGCGCACCGTCGACCGGTCCGAGCGGATCCGGACGTACAACTTCCCCGAGAACCGCATCGCCGACCACCGCACCGGGTACAAGGCGTACAACCTCGACCACGTGCTCGACGGCGACCTCGACCCCGTCGTGCGGTCGGCGATCGACGCGGACGAGGCGGCGCGGCTGGCCGCAGCGGGCGAGGCCTGACCTCATGGGCGACGGCGGTCCGGAGGCGGGTGGTCCGGTGGCGGGCGGACGGGGGTCCGACGGCGGTCCGGCGGCAGACGGACGGGGGTCCGACGGCGGCGGCTCGCCTCGCTCACGCTCGCTGCGCTCGCTCCGCTACGGCTTGACGGCTTCGCCTCCGCCGTCGGACCCCCGTCCTTCTCTCTGGGTGCGCTGGGCCGTCGGCGTGCTCGACGAGAACGGTGTCGCCAGCCCGCGTGCGGACGCGGAGATCCTCCTCGGGCACGTCCTCGACGTCGGGCGCGGTGAGCTGCAGCGACTGCTCCTCATGGGCACCGAGCTCTCCGACGACGCGGTGCGGGAGTTCGCGGGGCTCGTCGCCCGGCGGGCCGAGCGGGTGCCGCTGCAGCACCTCACCGGGACGGCGCCGTTCCGGCACCTCGAGCTCGCGGTCGGCCCGGGGGTGTTCGTGCCGCGGCCGGAGACGGAGCAGGTGGCGCAGGTCGCCGTCGACGCCGCGCGGGCGGCCGTCGAGGCCGCCGGCCGGGCGGTCGTCGTCGACCTCTGCACCGGGTCGGGCGCGATCGCGCTCGCCGTCGCGACGGAGGTGCCAGGCACCGTGGTCCACGCCGTGGAGCTCGACTCCGACGCGCACGCGTGGGCAGCGCGCAACGTGGCGGGCGTGCGCGAGGCGACGGGCGCCGTCGTGCGGCTCGTGCGCGGCGACGCGCGCCGCGCCCTCGCCGGTCCGCCGGAGGGTGGCGGGCTCGACGGAGCGTGCGACGTCGTCGTCTCGAACCCGCCGTACGTGCCGCCGGACGCCGTCCCGCGCGACCCGGAGGTCGCGGGCCACGACCCCGCGGTCGCGCTCTACGGCCTCGGCGCCGACGGTCTCGAGGTGCCGCGCGGGGTCACCGCGGCGGCGGCCCGGCTGCTGCGGCCCGGCGGCGTGTACGTCATGGAGCACGCAGAGGTGCAGGCCGCGGCCGCGCGCGCGATGGTCGCGGACACCGGCGCCTTCGCCGACGTGCGGACCCTCGCCGACCTCACCGGGCGCGACCGCATGGTCGTCGCCCGCCGCACCGACGACGGCTCTGTCGGCCCTGCCGGCCCGGACCGATCCGACGAGCGTGGAAGGATGGCCCCGTGAGCTCCGTCCACCCCGTGACCGACCCGAACAGCTGGGGCGCCGGGATCGACGAGGCCGTCAACGCCGTGTCCCGCGGCGGCCTCGTGGTCCTGCCCACCGACACCGTCTACGGCATCGGCGCCGACGCGTTCGACCCCGACGCCGTCTCCGCGCTCCTCGCGGCGAAGGGCCGGGGGCGCCACATGCCGCCCCCGGTGCTCGTGCCCGACGCCCGCACCCTCGACGGTCTCGCCACCGACGTGCCCGACGACGCGCGCCGCCTCGTCGAGGCCCTGTGGCCCGGCGGGTTCACCATCATCCTCACGGCCCAGCCGTCCCTCGCGTGGGACCTCGGCGAGACGCACGGGACCGTCGCGCTGCGCATGCCCGACCACGAGGCCGCCCTCGCCCTGCTGCGCCGCACCGGCCCGCTCGCGGTGTCGTCGGCGAACGCGACCGGGCACCCGGCCGCGCTCGACGTCGAGGACGCGCGCGCCCAGCTCGGCGACGCCGTCTCCGTGTACCTCGACGGCGGCACGGCCCCCGGGGGAGTGGCGTCCACGATCGTCGACGCGACGTCGGGGACGCTGCGCGTCGTGCGCCAGGGCGCCGTCCCGCTCGAGCGCCTGCGCGAGATCGCGCCCGTCGACGGGCCCGACGACGACCGGCGGGACGCGCCGGACGGCGGTCCGCCGGAGAGCGCCGACGACGCGACCGGGCCGGGGGAGCCGGGGGCGAACGGCGGGTGAGGGTCTACCTGCTCGTCATGCTCGTCGCCGCCGTGGTGACGTTCCTGACGACGCCGTTCGCCCGGTGGGTGGCCACGCGCACCGGCGCGATCACCGCCGTGCGCGACCGTGACGTGCACACCATCCCGACCCCGCGGCTCGGGGGCGTGGCGATGCTGCTCGGCCTCGTGGTCGCCGTCGTGCTCGCCTCGCAGATGCCGTTCCTCGAGGGCGTGTTCGTCAACGACGTCGACGGCACGCCGATCGCCGACACGCGCGCGTGGGGCATCGTCGGCGCGGCCGCGATCGTCTGCCTCCTCGGCGTCGCGGACGACATCTGGGACCTCGACTGGATGACGAAGCTCGCGGGCCAGGTGCTGGCCGCCGGGCTCATGGCCTCCCAGGGCGTGGTGCTGTTCACGCTGCCGGTCGGCGGGTTCCAGGCCCTGCCGTCGTCGCGCGTGCAGCTCGCCGTGACGATACTCGTCGTGGTCGTCGCGATGAACGCGGTGAACTTCGTCGACGGCCTCGACGGCCTCGCCGCGGGGCTCGTCGCGATCGGCGGGACCGCGTTCTTCCTCTACTCCTACGCGCTGACGCTGCAGACCACGCCCGAGGACTACTCGAGCCTCGCCACGCTCGTCGTGGCGGCGCTGGTGGGGGTGTGCGTCGGCTTCCTGCCGTACAACTTCAACCCGGCGCGCATCTTCATGGGCGACTCGGGCTCGATGGTGCTCGGCCTCGTCATCTCCGGCGCGGCGATCGTCGTGACGGGTAACATTGACCCGGGCGTGACGTCCGGCGCCGAGCAGCTGCCGGCCTTCATCCCGATCCTGCTGCCGCTCGCGGTGATCCTCCTGCCCCTGCTCGACATGGGGATGGCGGTCGTGCGACGCGTGCTCGCCGGGAAGTCGCCGTTCCACCCCGACCGCATGCACCTGCACCACCGCATGCTCCAGCTCGGCCACTCCCACCGCCGCGCGGTGCTCATCCTCTACGTGTGGACGGCGGTGTTCGCGTTCGGCGCCGTCGCGCTCGTGCGCTGGGACGCGCGGACCGTCGCGATCGGTCTCGGGGTGGCCGCGGTCGTCGCGCTCCTCCTCACGCTGGGCCCGCTGCGCACGCGCGGCCGCTTCCTCGACGACCAGGACCTCGCCGCCGCGCCGCCCGTCGCCGTCCTCAGCGCCCCGGAGCCGGCGCAGGACGCCCACGCCCCGACCGCCACCACGCGCGCCAGCCCCCCGAAGGAAGCCTGAGATGTCCGCGAACCAGCCCGAGCCCGCGCGTCCCCACGACCCCGCCGCACCGCAGGGCGCCGAGCCTGCGGCCCCGGGGCGCGGCGAGGCCGTGCGCGCGGTGTTCCGGACCGCGCTGCGCGACGTCCTCGTCCTCCTGGGCGCGCTCGCCGTCGTGGGCGTCGCCGTGGGGGCCCTCGTCTCCGGCACGCCCGGCGTGTGGGGCGCCCTGCTCGGCGTGGCGGTCGCCGTCGTCTTCTCGGCGACCACGGTGTGGGCGATGCTCCGCACGGTCGACTCCAGCCCGACGACGA
Source organism: Cellulosimicrobium cellulans (assembly GCF_001722485.1). Classification (GTDB taxonomy): domain Bacteria; phylum Actinomycetota; class Actinomycetes; order Actinomycetales; family Cellulomonadaceae; genus Cellulosimicrobium; species Cellulosimicrobium cellulans_A. The sequence goes on from NZ_LWGL01000070.1 coordinate 6,528, forward strand.
CGGCCGCCGTCGTCATGGGCAGCTGGCTCGCGAAGATGGTCGTGCTCATCGTCGTGCTGGTCGTCCTGCGCGGGATGGACTTCTACGACCGGTGGGTCTTCGCCGGCGTGCTCCTCGTCGGCGTGATCGGCTCCGCGGTGATGGACTACCGCGCCGTGAGCCGCGGGCGGGTCCCGTACGTCGAGCCCGCGAGCGACGACCGGTCGCGGTGACGACCCGCGCGCCGGCGACGGCCGCGCACCCGGACGCTCGTCCGACTCGTCGGGGCGGACGGCCGCGGGCGGGTTCGGGAGCGGCGTGAGCACGCCGATCCATACGTTAGGCTAGCCGCGAATCCATGACGGCCAGGTCCGATGGCGTGCCCACGATCGAGTGGTGAGTGCCCGGGCCACACGACCATTGGGAGTCCACCCTGTCCACGCTTGCGACCCCCGTGCTCCTTGCTGCCTCCGAGGGTGAAGGTGGCTTCCACGCGCCGTCCATCACGGACTTCTTCCCGCCGGCGATCCTCTTCGAGGGCACGATCTTCCAGATCGACCGCATCTGGATCGTGCGCGTCGTCGCGGTCGTCGTGCTGCTGACGATCATGGTGCTGGCCGCCCGCCGCGCCCGCCTCGTCCCCGGCCGCTTCCAGAACGCGATCGAGCTGCTGCTGGACTTCGTCCGCGTGCAGATCGTCGAGGAGATCATGGGGAAGGAGAACGCGCGGCGCTTCGTGCCGATGATCACCACGATCTTCTTCGCGGTGCTCGCGTTCAACCTCACCGGTCTGATCCCCGGCCTCAACATGGCGGGCACCGCGCGCATCGGCATCCCGCTCGTGCTCGCGCTGTGGGTCCTCGTGACCTACTGGGCCGTCGGCATCAGGCAGCACGGCTTCGGCGGCTACCTCAAGAACAGCCTCTTCCCGCCGGGGATCCCGAAGCCGATCTACCTGATCGTCACGCCGATCGAGCTGCTGCAGGTCCTCATCATCCGGCCGGCCTCGCTCGCCATCCGTCTCGTGGCCAACATGGTGGCCGGCCACATCATGCTCGTGCTCTGCTTCGCGGCCACGCACTACTTCGTCGTCGAGGCCGTGCCCGCGATGAAGGCGTTCGGCGTGCTGACCCTCGCTGGCGGCCTGATCTTCACGCTCTTCGAGCTGCTGGTCGCGGCCCTGCAGGCCTACATCTTCGCCCTCCTCGCCTCGGTGTACATCAACATCGCGCTCGAGGAGGAGCACTGACCCCGCGGGGTCGCCCCCGGCCGCCCGTCGGCTCCTGACACACATCCGCTGCACCACCCACGCGACGCCCGTCCGGCCGGACGGGCGCCCACAGGAAGGAAACGAGCAATCGTGGACGTCACCACCCTCGCCGAGGTCTCCGGCAACATCAACACGATCGGCTACGGCATCGCCGCGATCGGCCCCGGCATCGGTCTGGGCATCCTCATCGGCAAGACGGTCGAGGGCATGGCCCGTCAGCCCGAGGTCGCCGGCCAGCTGCGCGCCACCATGTTCCTCGGTGTCGCGTTCGTCGAGCTCCTCGCCCTGCTCGGTCTCGTCGCCGGCTTCCTGTTCACCGCGTGATGTCGGCGCCGGCGAACGCCGCGCTGACGCTGGCGGCGGAGACGGGCGGGGAGCCGCAGGGCATCGACCTGTTCATCCCCGCGACGTACGACATCATCTGGTCGGCGGTCGTCCTGGCGATCATCGCGGTCGTGTTCTACAAGGCGGTCCTGCCGAAGTTCCAGGCGGTCCTCGACGAGCGCACGGCGAAGATCGAGGGTGGCCTCGCCAAGGCGGAGTCCGCGCAGGCGGAGGCCGCGGCGGCGCTGGCGGAGTACCACCAGCAGCTGCAGGAGGCCCGCACCGAGGCCGCGAAGATCCGTGAGGAGGCGCGCGCCGAGGGCTCGGCGATCGTCGCCGACCTGCGGGCGAAGGCGTCGGACGACGCCGCGCGCATCCTCGAGACGGCGCACCGGCAGATCGAGGCCGAGCGTCAGCAGGCCGCGGTCTCGCTGCGCAACGACGTCGGCCTGCTCGCGACCGAGCTCGCGTCGAAGATCGTCGGCGAGTCGCTCGCCGACTCGGCGCGCCAGAGCCGCGTCGTCGACCGGTTCCTCGACGAGCTCGAGGCCGCCGGTCCGGCGGCGGCGAGCACCGCGGGCGGTCGGGCCGCCGGGGAGGGCTGATGCGCGGCACGAGCGGAGAGTCCCTCACGCAGGCACGGGAGCGGTTCGAGCCGGTCCTGCGGTCGGCGGGCGCGGACGCCCTCACGCTGGGCGAGCAGCTGTTCACCGTGACGTCGGCGCTCGACGGGTCGGCGCCCCTGCGGCGCTCGCTCGCCGACCCGGCGCGCTCGGGCGACGACAAGGCAGGTCTGGCGACCGCGGTCCTCGGGTCGGGCTTCGACGGCCGCGTCGTCGACCTCGTGGCCGGCGTCGTCCGGTCGCGCTGGTCGAACGAGCGCGACCTCGCGGACGCCGTGGAGCGCCTCGGTCTCGAGGCGGTGCTCGCGTCGGCGGAGGCCCGCGGCGACCTCGAGAAGGTCGAGGACGAGCTCTTCCGCGTGTCGCGCTCGCTCGTCGGGCAGCGCGACGCCCGCCAGGTCCTGTCCGACGCGACGACCGACCCGGCACGCCGGGCCGCGTTCGTGGCGGCGCTGCTCCAGGGCAAGGTCGACCGCGTGACCGCGGTCCTCGCCGAGCACGCGACGCGTGCGCTGCGCGGCCGCCGGTTCGTCGCGACGCTCGGCTGGTTCGGCGAGGTCGCGGCGGAGCGCCGTCAGCGGCTCGTCGCCTCCGTGACGTCGGCCGTGGTGCTGGACCAGGCACAGCTCGACCGCCTCGCGGCGCTGCTCGAGCGGGCGTACGGCCGCGCCGTGCAGCTCAACGTCACGGTCGAGCCGGCCGTGCTCGGCGGGCTGCGGATCCAGGTGGGCGCCGACGTCGTGGACTCGACGGTCCTGTCCCGCCTCGCGGACGCCCGCCGCCGGCTCGTGAGCTGACGCGGCGTCCACGACCCCCGACCGACGACGGAGACGGCCGACCGACTCCCGACCACCGGCCGCACAACCGACAAACGTTCGACCGCACCCGACCCACGAGGTGCGGCCACGACAGGAGAAGAGCAATGGCTGAGCTGACGATCCGGCCGGAGGAGATCCGGGCCGCTCTGGACAGCTTCGTGAAGTCCTACGAGCCCGAGGGCGCCGTGTCCGAGGAGGTGGGCCGGGTCACCCTGGCCGCCGACGGCATCGCCCAGGTCGAGGGTCTGCCGGGCGCGATGGCCAACGAGCTGCTGCGCTTCGAGGACGGGACCCTGGGTCTCGCCCTCAACCTCGACGTCCGCGAGATCGGTGTCGTCGTCCTCGGCGAGTTCACCGGCATCGAGGAGGGCCAGGAGGTCCGTCGCACGGGCGAGGTCCTCTCCGTCCCCGTCGGCGAGGGCTACCTCGGCCGCGTGGTCGACCCGCTCGGCAACCCGATCGACGGCCTCGGCGCCATCGAGACGGAGGGTCGCCGCGCCCTCGAGCTGCAGGCTCCCGGCGTCATGGCCCGCAAGTCGGTCCACGAGCCGCTGCAGACCGGCATCAAGGCGATCGACTCGATGATCCCGATCGGCCGCGGCCAGCGTCAGCTCATCATCGGCGACCGCCAGACGGGCAAGACGGCGATCGCGATCGACACGATCATCAACCAGAAGGCGAACTGGGAGTCCGGCGACCCGAGCAAGCAGGTCCGCTGCATCTACGTCGCGGTGGGCCAGAAGGGCTCCACGATCGCGTCCGTGCGCGGCGCGCTCGAGGAGGCCGGCGCGCTCGAGTACACGACGATCGTCGCGGCCCCGGCGTCCGACCCCGCGGGCTTCAAGTACCTCGCCCCCTACACCGGCTCGGCCATCGGCCAGCACTGGATGTACGGCGGCAAGCACGTCCTCGTCATCTTCGACGACCTGTCGAAGCAGGCCGAGGCCTACCGCGCCGTGTCCCTCCTGCTGCGCCGCCCGCCGGGCCGCGAGGCGTACCCCGGTGACGTCTTCTACCTGCACTCCCGCCTGCTCGAGCGCTGCGCGAAGCTCTCGGACGAGCTGGGCGCGGGCTCGATGACCGGCCTGCCGATCATCGAGACGAAGGCGAACGACGTGTCGGCGTACATCCCGACGAACGTCATCTCCATCACCGACGGTCAGATCTTCCTCCAGTCGGACCTCTTCAACGCCGACCAGCGTCCCGCCGTGGACGTCGGCATCTCGGTCTCCCGCGTGGGTGGCGACGCCCAGGTCAAGGCCATGAAGAAGGTCTCCGGCACGCTGAAGCTCGAGCTCGCGCAGTACCGCTCGCTCGAGGCGTTCGCGATGTTCGCGTCCGACCTCGACGCGGCGTCGCGCGGCCAGCTGCAGCGCGGTGCGGTGCTCATGGAGCTGCTCAAGCAGGGCCAGTACTCGCCGTTCCCGGTCGAGGAGCAGGTCGCGTCCATCTGGGCCGGTACGAAGGGCAAGATCGACGACGTCCCGGTCGAGGACGTGCGTCGCTTCGAGTCCGAGCTCATCGAGCACCTGCGCCGCAACACCGACGTGCTGTCGACGATCGCGGAGACGGGCAAGCTCGAGGAGGCGACGGAGTCCGAGCTCGCGTCGGCGGTCGACACCTTCCGCAACGGCTTCCTCAAGGGTGACGGCTCGCCGCTCGTCGGCGGGGACGACGCCGAGGACGGGGACGTGGACGTCGAGCAGGAGCAGATCGTCCGGCAGAAGAGGGCCTGAGCATGGCCGGGTCCCAGCGCGTCTACAAGCAGCGGATCAAGTCGACGCAGTCGCTCAAGAAGATGTTCCGCGCGCAGGAGCTCATCGCGGCGTCCCGCATCGGCAAGGCGCGGGCGCGCACCGCGGCCGCGACGCCGTACGCGCGTGCCATCACGCGCGCGGTGTCGGCGGTGGCGACGCACTCCTCGACGCAGCACCCGCTCACGAGCGAGCGCACGGACACCAACCGCGTCGCGGTCCTCGTGGTCGCGTCGGACCGCGGGATGGCCGGCTCCTACTCGGCGTCGATCCTGCGCGAGGCCGAGCGCCTCGTGGAGCGGCTGACGGCGGAGGGCAAGGAGGTCGTCCTCTACGCCTCCGGCCGCCGCGCGATCTCGTACTACACGTTCCGCGGGCGCCAGCTCGCGGGGACGTGGTCGTACGGCTCGGACGCCCCGACGTCCGACGTCGCGGGCGAGATCGCCGAGACCCTCCTCGGGGCGTTCCTCGCCCCGGTCGACGAGGGCGGCGTGAGCGAGCTGCACATCGTCCACACCCAGTTCGTCAACATGGTGACGCAGCGCCCGCGCGTGGTGCGCATGCTCCCGCTCGAGGTCGTCGAGGGCGTCGCGCCCGCCGGCAAGCACGACGTGCTGCCGCTGTACGAGTTCGAGCCGTCGCCGGAGGCCGTGCTGGACGCCCTGCTGCCGCGCTACGTGCGCAGCCGGATCTTCAGCTGCCTCCTCGAGGCCGCGGCGTCCGAGCTGGCGGCGCGCCAGCGCGCGATGCACACGGCCACGGACAACGCGGAGGACCTCATCCGCACCTACACCCGGCTCGCGAACCAGGCCCGTCAGGCGGACATCACCCAGGAGATCAGCGAGATCGTCTCGGGTGCCGACGCGCTGGCAGCCTCATGACGCCGCGCCGGGTGGTCCGGGCCGCCGCGCCCGCCACCATCACCGACATCCTGACCGACACCGCCGGGGACCTCTCCGGCACTGCGAAGCGAGGCCAGCAATGACCGCCACCACCGTGGAAGCACAGGTCGAGCACTCCAGCGCTCCCGGCGTGGGCCGAGTCGCTCGTGTGATCGGCCCCGTCGTGGACATCGAGTTCCCGGCGGACGCCATCCCCGACATCTACAACGCGCTCCAGGTCGACATCGACCTGTCGTCGCAGGGCGAGGGCGAGAAGAGCTTCACGCTCATGCTCGAGGTCGCCCAGCACCTCGGCGACTCGCTCGTGCGCGCCATCGCGCTCAAGCCGACGGACGGCCTCGTCCGCGGCGCGCAGGTCACCGACACGGGCGCGCCCATCAGCGTCCCCGTCGGCGACGTGACCAAGGGTCGCGTGTTCAACGTGACGGGCGACATCCTCAACGCCGCCGAGGGCGAGCGCGTCGAGATCACCGAGCGCTGGCCGATCCACCGCAAGCCCCCGGCGTTCGACCAGCTCGAGTCGAAGACCCAGATGTTCGAGACGGGCATCAAGGTCATCGACCTCCTCACCCCGTACGTGCAGGGTGGGAAGATCGGTCTCTTCGGCGGTGCGGGCGTCGGCAAGACGGTCCTCATCCAGGAGATGATCCAGCGCGTCGCGCAGGACCACGGCGGTGTGTCCGTGTTCGCCGGTGTCGGCGAGCGCACGCGTGAGGGCAACGACCTCATCCACGAGATGGAGGACGCGGGCGTCTTCGACAAGACGGCGCTCGTGTTCGGCCAGATGGACGAGCCGCCGGGCACGCGCCTGCGCGTCGCCCTGTCCGCGCTCACGATGGCGGAGTACTTCCGCGACGTGAAGAAGCAGGACGTGCTCCTGTTCATCGACAACATCTTCCGCTTCACGCAGGCGGGCTCCGAGGTGTCGACGCTGCTCGGCCGCATGCCGTCCGCGGTGGGCTACCAGCCGAACCTCGCCGACGAGATGGGCCTGCTCCAGGAGCGCATCACCTCGACGCGCGGCCACTCCATCACGTCGCTCCAGGCGATCTACGTCCCGGCCGACGACTACACGGACCCGGCCCCGGCGACGACGTTCGCGCACCTCGACGCGACGACGGAGCTCTCCCGCGAGATCGCCTCGCGCGGTCTGTACCCCGCGGTGGACCCGCTCGCCTCGACGTCGCGCATCCTCGACCCGCGCTACGTGGGCCAGGAGCACTACGACGTCGCGACGCGCGTGAAGTCGATCCTGCAGCGCAACAAGGAGCTCCAGGACATCATCGCGATCCTCGGTGTGGACGAGCTCTCGGAGGAGGACAAGACGGTCGTCGCGCGTGCGCGCCGCATCCAGCAGTTCCTCTCGCAGAACACGTACATGGCCGAGAAGTTCACGAGCGTCCCCGGCTCCACCGTCCCGCTCAGCGAGACGATCGAGGCGTTCAAGAAGATCGCCGACGGCGAGTTCGACCACATCGCCGAGCAGGCCTTCTACAACATCGGCGGCCTCGAGGACCTCGAGCGCAACTGGGCCCGTATCCAGAAGGAGTACGGCGCCTGACACGACGTCCGCGCGGGGCCGGGCCGTCCGGCACGGCCCCGCGTGTCGTCGTCCGCGGCCCGGTGACGGGCCGCCCCAGAACGTCTGCCGGACGAGTCCCCGAGCCGGGACCGCCGGTCCCGAGCCGGGCCGAGTTCCGGGAGTGAAGGAGTTGCAGTGGCTGAGCTGAACGTCGACCTCGTGGCGGCGGACCGCAAGATCTGGTCGGGCGCGGCGTCCCGGGTGAGCGCGCCCGCGGCGGACGGCGAGATCGGCATCCTCGCCGGCCACTCGCCGCTGCTGTCCGTGCTCCAGGAGGGCACGGTGCGCATCGCCGTCCCGTCGGGGACGCCGGTCCAGGTGCGCGTGTCCGGCGGCTTCCTCTCGGTCGACTCGGACCAGGTCACGATCGTCGCGGACTCCGTCGAGTCCGTACCGGCCCGCTGACCTCCCGGACCGCACCACGATGACGCTGCCCGCCTGGATCGCGCTGGGACTGCTCGTCGCAGTCCTGGTCGTGGTCGGGGTGGGCGCGCTGCGCCTGCGGGCGCTCGCGCACCGCGTCGGGTCGTTCGAGTGCGGCGCACGGTCCGCCGGCCTCGAGAACGGCTCGTGGACCCTGGGCATCGCCCACTACGGCGTCGGTCGCATCGACTGGTGGCGGTCGTGGTCGCTGTCCCTGCGCCCGGCGCGCAGCTGGGCGCGCCACGACCTCGTCATCACCGGCCGCGAGCCGCTCGACGCGGGGGACGCCCGCTCCGACTCCTACCTGGTGCGCTGTCGCTACCACGGTCAGGACTTCGAGCTCACGATGTCGCGCGCGGCGTACGAGGGGCTCGCCTCGTGGCTCGAGGCGGCGCCCCCGGGCCGGCGCGACGTCGTCGTCTGACGCCGTCCCACCCTCGTCGCCCCACCCGGAAGGACCCATGCGCCTCGTCGTCGCCCGCTGCGCCGCCCGCTACACGGGGCGGCTGTCCGCCCACCTGCCGCTCGCGACGCGGGTGCTCCTCGTCAAGGCCGACGGGAGCGTCCTGCTCCACTCCGACGGCGGCTCGTACAAGCCGCTCAACTGGATGAGCCCGCCGTGCTCGCTCGCGGTGCGCGCGCCCTCCGAGGAGGCCGCCGAGCGCGGCGTCAGCGAGGTGTGGGCGGTCCAGCACGCCAAGAGCGACGACCGGCTCGAGATCGAGCTGCACGAGGTCCTGCACGACAGCTCGCACGACCTCGGGGCCGACCCCGGGCTCGTCAAGGACGGTGTCGAGGCGCACCTGCAGGAGATGCTCGCCGCGCAGATCGAGCTGCTCGGCTCGGGGCACACGCTCGTGCGGCGCGAGTACCCGACCGCGATCGGCCCGGTCGACATCCTCGCCAAGGACGCGCACGGCGCGACCGTCGCGGTCGAGATCAAGCGCCGCGGCGACATCGACGGCGTCGAGCAGCTCACGCGCTACCTCGAGCTCCTGAACCGCGACCCGCTGCTCGCCCCGGTGCGCGGCGTGTTCGCGGCCCAGGAGATCAAGCCGCAGGCGCGCGTGCTCGCGACCGACCGGGGCATCGGCTGCCTCGTGCTCGACTACGACGCCATGCGCGGCGTCGACGACGTCGAGTCGCGCCTCTTCTGAGCCCCGGACCTCCCGGCGCCGCGCCGCAGCACGTCGTGCCGATGCGACGGCGCCGGGACGTTGCACGTGCTAGTTTCTGAACATGTTCAGAACGCGAGTCCTCGCACCGGTCCCGGACCCGTCGTGAGCGCGGGGGAGCGGGCGAAGGGCACGCCCAAGTCGGAGCGCACGCGCGCGCACGTGCGCGACGTCGCGATCCGCATGCTGCGCGACGTCGGCTACGAGCGCACCACCATGCGGGCGATCGCCGAGGCCGCGGGCGTGAGCACCGGCAACGCGTACTACCACTTCGCGTCGAAGGACGCGCTCGTGCAGGAGCTGTACCTCGAGGTGCAGCACGAGCACGCCGCCCTCGCCGCGCCCGTCCTCGCGGGGGGCGGCACGCTCACCGAGCGTCTGCGCGGGGTCTGGCACGCGGCGGTCGACGCGTTCGAGCCGTTCCACGCGTTCGGCGCCGAGTTCGTCTCCGTCGCGATCCGGCCCGGCTCGGACGCGAGCCCGTTCTCCGCGGCGTCCGGGGTCGCCCGCGACCTGTCGCGAGGCCTGTTCGAGGAGGTCGTCGCCGGTGCGTCGCCCGCCGTGCCGGCGCGCCTGCGCGCCGACCTGCCCGAGCTGCTGTGGCTCGCCCAGCTCGGTGTCGTCCTGTTCTGGGTCCACGACACCTCGCCCGGGCGGGCGCGCACGCGACGCCTCGTCGACCAGGGGTCGGCGCTCGTCGGCACGCTCGTGCGGCTCTCGCGCCTCCCGGTCGCGCGGGGCGTCGTCGACGACGCGCTCCGCCTCGTGCGGGCGGTGCACCCGGGATGGGCTTCGCGCGGCGGCGGGCCGGACCCCGTCGTGTCCACCGTCCGGACGCCCGCGGGACAGGGGGGCGCGTGAGCGCCGCCGGCCAGGCGGTCGTCGCCGCGCTCCTGGTGCTCGGGATGGTCGTCGTGCTGCCGCTCGGCCTGCGTCTCCTCGGCCGCGACGTCGTCCCGGCGCCGCAGTCGCCGCTGTGGCCCCTGGCGGGGTGCGCGGGCGCCGTGAGCCTGCTCGTGCCGCGCGGGCCGCTCGCCGTCGCGCTCGCCGGGTGCTTCGCCGCGGCCACGGCCGTCCTCCTGGCGGCGGGTGTGCGGCTCCTCGCGCGAGCGGC
>NZ_LWGL01000071.1 GCF_001722485.1 Cellulosimicrobium cellulans
CGCCCTGCGCGAGCTGCGCGCGACCGTCAAGGTGCTGCGCGGCCCGGTCCCGGCCGACACGCCGCGCGGCGCGACGTCGCTCGCCGGTCTCGACGCGCTCGTGCGCCCGGCGCGCGCCGCCGGGCTCGACGTCGTGCTCGACGTCGACGTCCCGCCGGGCGCCCTGGACGGCGCGATCGACGCCGCCGCGTACCGGATCGTGCAGGAGTCCCTGACGAACGTGCTGCGGCACGCCGACGCTCGGAGCGCGACCGTGAGCGCGCACGTCGCCGACGGCCGGCTCCTGCTGCGGGTCGCCGACGACGGCGTGGGGACAGCCGCTCGCACGGACGGCGCGGACGAGCACGGGGCGGGGCAGGGGGTGGCGGGGATGACGGAGCGCGCGGCGCTCCTCGGCGGTCGCCTGGAGGCGCGCGACGCGCCGGACGGCGGGTTCGTCGTCGAGGCGGAGCTGCCCGCGAGGCTGGGCCCATGATTCGCGTCGTGATCGTCGATGACCAGGAGCTGGTGCGCGCCGGGCTGCGCTCGCTCGCCGTGCACGACGGCGACGTCGAGGTCGACGTTCGACGAGGACGAGCACGTGCTCGAGGCCGTCCGCGTCGGGGCCGCGGGTTACCTCCTCAAGGACGTCTCGCCCGGCGACCTGCGCGAGGCGATCCGCGTCGTCGCGCGCGGCGGGTCGCTGCTGTCCCCGTCGGTCGCGGCCACGGTCATGCGGGCGGCGGCCGGCGGAGCGCCGGTGGCCGTGGACGAGGCCCGGCTCGCCGGGCTGACCGCGCGCGAGCGCGAGGTTCTCGAGCAGGTGGGGCGGGGGCTGACGAACGACGAGATCGCCCGCACGCTGTTCCTCAGCCCCGCGACCGCGCGGACCTACGTCAGCCGGCTGCTCACCAAGCTCGACGCGCGCGACCGCGCGGCGCTCGTCGTCCTCGCCTACGAGACGGGGCTCGTGCGCCCCGGTTCCTGACGGGAACGACGCGCGCTCAGCGCGTCAGGCCACGGTCTCCACGCCGACGCGCACGACGTCGCCGACGTCGACCTTCTCCGCGCGCCGCACGGCCGCCTTCACGGGCAGGACGTACGTCTTACGGCCCGCGTCCGGGAAGATCGACGTCGACCAGCGCGACCCGCCGAGCGTCACCTCGACCTTGACCGACCCGAAGCCCGCCGGGGGCAGGGGCAGGTCGGCGATCTCGTCGCTCACCTGCTCCGGAAGGGCGAGGAACACCCAGCTGTCCGTGCGCGCCTGCCACCGCCACAGCTCGGCCTCGAACTCGAACCGCGTGCCGGCCGCCGTGCTCCTGCCCGTACCCGTCACCGTGCCCACCTCTGCGCTCGCCGTGTGCTCGCCGTGTGTCCGCCCCGTCGTCGTCCTCCATCATCATGACGCCGGGGTCCGACACCGTCCGCCTCTTTCCCGGCGGACCTCGCGCGGGTGATGCCGGGCGCGAGGGGTCGCGCCCGGGCGAGGAGCGCGCCACCATGGAGCGATGAGGGCCATCTGGAAGGGTGCGATCACGTTCGGGCTGGTCAACGTGCCCGTCAAGGTGTACTCCGCGACGGAGGACCACGACGTGCCGCTGCACCAGGTGCACGACAAGGACGGCGGACGGATCCGCTACCGCCGCGTGTGCGAGATCGACGGCGAGGTCGTGCCGTACGAGAACATCGCCAAGGCGTACACCGACGGCGAGCAGACCGTGATGCTCACGGACGACGACTTCGACGCGCTGCCCGCCGAGCGCAGCCGCGAGATCGAGGTCGTCGAGTTCGTGCCGAGCGAGCAGATCGACCCGCTCCTGCTCGACCGCAGCTACTACCTCGAGCCCGACTCGAAGTCGAACAAGGCGTACGTGCTCATGCGCCGCACGCTCGAGGAGACCGACCGCACGGCCATCGTGAAGTTCGCGCTGCGCCAGCGCACCCGTCTCGCCGCGCTGCGCGTGCGCGACGACGTGCTCGTGCTCCAGACGCTCCTGTGGGCCGACGAGGTGCGCGAAGCCGCGTTCCCGTCGCTCGACGAGCCGGCCAAGGTGACCGACAAGGAGCTCGCGATGTCGTCGCAGCTCGTGTCGAGCTTCGAGGCCGACTTCGCGCCCGAGGAGTACGAGGACGAGTACCAGGCGCAGCTGCGCCAGCTCATCGAGGCGAAGATCGAGCAGGGCGAGGGCGTCGACGTGTCCGAGACGTTCGGCGAGCAGGCCGCCGAGGCGGAGGGCGCGGAGGTCATCGACCTCATGGAGGCGCTGCGCAAGTCCGTCGAGTCGTCGAAGAGTGCGAAGACCTCGAAGAGCGCCTCGGGCGGGTCGGGCTCGCGGGGCTCGTCCGGTGGCTCGGGCGGCTCCGGCACGACGGCGAAGGGCGGGTCGTCGCGCAAGACCGCCTCGTCCTCGGGCTCGGACGACGGCAAGAGCTCGGGCTCCTCGCGCTCGAAGAGCTCGTCGTCGGCGTCGCCCTCGAAGGCGTCTGCGAAGGACTCGGAGAAGAAGTCCACGCGGTCGACGTCGCGGAAGAAGGCCTCGGCGTAGCCGTACCCCCGCGCGGGGCGGCCGATGAGTTCGGCGCGCCCGCGACGTCGGAGGAGTGACGGCACGGGGCCGTCCCGACGACAAGGAGTGCACGATGCGCGCGATCATCCCCAGCCTGTGGTTCGACCAGAACCTCGAGGAGGCCGTCGAGTTCTACACGAGCGTGTTCCCGGACGCGAAGGTCGGCGACGTCTTCCGCCAGCCCGACGGCACGCCCGTCTCGGGGAGCTTCGAGATCGCCGGCCAGCGGTTCGACGCCATCAACGGCGGCCCGGAGTTCCGGTTCACCGAGGCGGTGTCGTTCATCATCGAGTGCGAGTCGCAGGACGAGGTCGACCACTACTGGTCCGTGCTGACCGCCGACGGCGGCGAGGAGTCCCAGTGCGGGTGGCTCAAGGACAAGTTCGGGCTGTCGTGGCAGGTCGTGCCGGTCGAGTTCCTTGAGATGCTGCAGGACCCCGACGCCGCGCGGGTCCAGCGCGTCGTCGACGTGATGATGACGCAGACCAAGCTCGACCTCGGCCCGCTCCGCGCGGCGTACGCGGGGTGAGGTGGCGCGACCGCCGCGCGGGCAGCAGCGGTGGCGCTGTCCGATGAGGGTGCTTTCTGCTTGAATGCGCAGGTCCGTCCACGACGGCGACGCCGTCCCTGCGCAAGGACCAACGATCCGAGTGAAGAAGCTCATCAGCAGTGCCGTCGGGGCGCTCCTCGCCCTCGGCAGCCTGGGCGTCGCCGTCGCTGCGCCCTCGACCGCCATCGAGGCGATCCCTCCCACGACCTACGTCGACGCGTCGTGCTCGTCGCTCCTCGTCAGCCTTTCCGACCACGCGGACGGGACCACCGTCGCGGTGGTGGTCGACGGGGACGCGGTCGAGGGCGTCGTCCAAGAGGGGTCGTACTGGTTCTCCCGTGACCTCGACTGGACGGTTCCGCACGAGTGGAGCGTGGTCGTCGACGCGCCGGACGGTACGGAGGGCGACCGTGCCGAGTCCGGCACGACCGCACCGTGCAGCACCGACCCGCGGCTGCGTGTCGACGTCACCGCGTACTGCGCCGAGCTCTCCGTCTGGGTGAGCGGCTACCCCACAGGCACCGCCGTGAGCGTGCTCCTTGATGGAGCCGAACTGGGGGCCGGCGTCGTGGACGAGTGGCAGAGCTACTCCGGGTCGTGGGTCATCGACCGCGACGCGACGCACCGGTGGGAGGTCGTCGTGGACGCCGCGGACGACTCGCTCGACCGGTCCGAGTCGGGGGAGTCCAGCCCGTGCTGGGTGGAACCGCAGACGGTGGTCCCCGAGACGCCGGCAGCGGTGACGGACTGCGCGGCGAGTCCCGAGGACGTCGTCCTGCCCGTGGACACCGACGCCGTGTCCTACGAACGGACCGCCGAGGGGATCGTCGCGACCGCCGCGCTGGGATACACGTTCCCGTTCTGGGGCCTCGACCAGTGGCAGCGGCTCGACGACGGGCGTGCTCTCCTGGCTTGGGCCTCGGTCGTGCGTCCGGTGTGCGACCTGGAGGTCGTCTCGGTGACGCCGGTGTGCGACGCCGGTGTCCCGTCGGTCGACGTCGTCGTGACGCCTCCGGCCGGCGCCGACGACGGCTCGCTCGAGATGGACTGGGTGGGGCCGGACGAGGCTTACGACGTCCTGTACGGCGGTGGTGGATTCGGCCATCCGTTCACGAGCCGGCAGCCCTGGCCGGCGTTCATCACGAACGAGGACGGCACCGTCTCGCCTCACCACACACCGGACTGGAGGGTCGACGACGTCGACCTGGTGCTCGGGACGTCGGTGCAGGCGGACGGCGGCGTCTACTCCCGCTACCACCGCGCCCTGTGGGAGGACGCTCCCACGACCGACCCGTGCGCCGACGACCCGGGGCCGCACTTCCGCGTGGACGCACGCGACCGCTGGCTCGCCGGCGCGCCATACCTCGCCGTCCGGGTGCTCAACGAGGACGACACGCCCGCGGACGTCACGGTGACGACGCCGCTCGGCAGCCGTTCCTTCCGCGAGGTCGCGCCGGGAGCGAGCGCCTACCAGGCCTTCCGGCTCCGGTCGGAGCTCCAGGACGTGCCGGTCACCGTCACCTTCACCACCGAGGTGGACGGTGAGATCGTGACGCGGGAGCGTGTCATCACGGCGTGGCGCGCCTGGTAGCGGGTCGGTCCCCCGGAAGCAGCGCCGGTGCCGACGGCGTCACTCCGGCCGTCCGCCAGCCGCGCTGCGCATCGCGACGACCTCGGCCACGAGCGCGAGCAGGTCGTCGACGTCGTCGCCCGGTCGGGGCGCGCGGAACGTGAGGTCGGCGTCCCGACCGGTCCCCGCCGTCCGGCTGTCGCCTGAGTCGACGCCGGTCGCGAGCGGGGAGCTGCTCAGCGCGGCGTGGGTGTACAAGCCGTCGCTGATGAGCACGATCGCGCGGGCGACGACGGGGTCGCCGACCTCGTCGAGGACGGTGCGGGTCCAGGCGTCGTGCGCGGCGTCGAGCGCGGCGCGCGCGTGCGGGTACGCGCCCTGTGCGAGGCGCGTGACGGCGAGGTAGACGAGCTCGAACTCGCTGTCCACGACGGTGGACGTGCGCAGGAGGTAGTCGACCGGCCCGGCGGGTGCCGCGCGCATCTGGGCGACGTCGGCGTCGGTGAGGTCGTCGAGGTGCTCGAGCAGGCCGTCGACGAGCGCGTCCTTGGACCCGAAGTGGTAGAGCAGCCCGCCCTTCGACACGCCGGCGCGCTCGGCGACGGCCTCGATCGTCGCGGCCCGCTCGCCGTTCTCGACGAGGAGCACGGCGAACGCGTGCAGCACCTTGGCGCGGGCGGCGGGGGGCGGTGGCATGGCTCCGAGGGTAGTGGGACTGGTCCGCGGTGCCCGACGTCACAGTCCCACAGGGAAGCGGGCGCCGGACTGCATTCGTTACTATACCGTCTGGACGGTCCGGAAGTCCGGCGCCACCGCGCCGCCCCGCCGTCCGACGCCCGTGGAAGGACCTCGTCGTGACGACGACCCAGACGCACACCGCACCCCTCGGCACCGGCACCCCGGCCGCCCCCGGCGAGCGCCAGCGCTGGCTCGCGCTCGCGGTGCTCATGCTCCCGGTGCTGCTCGTGTCGATCGACAACACCGTGCTGAGCTTCGCGCTGCCGCAGATCTCCGAGGCGCTGCGCCCCTCGGGCACGCAGCTGCTGTGGATCATCGACATCTACCCGCTCGTGCTCGCGGGCCTGCTCGTGCCCATGGGGTCGTTCGCCGACCGCATCGGCCGCCGCCGCCTGCTGCTCGCGGGCTCGCTCGGCTTCGCCGCCGTCTCCGCGGTCGCCGCCTACGCGCCGAGCGCCGAGGCGCTCGTCGCCACGCGCGCCGGGCTCGGGTTCTTCGGCGCCATGCTCATGCCGTCCACGCTGTCGCTCCTGCGCAACGTCTTCACCGACCGCGAGGAGCGGCGCCTCGCCATCGCCATCTGGGCGGCCGGGTTCGCCGCCGGGTCGGCGCTCGGCCCGATCGTCGGCGGCTTCCTCCTCGAGCACTTCTGGTGGGGCTCGGTCTTCCTCCTCGCCGTGCCCGTGCTCGTGGTGCTGCTCGTCCTCGCCCCGGTCTTCGTCCCGGAGTCGCGCGACCCCGCGCCCGGACGGATCGACCCGCTGTCGATCCTGCTCGTCATGGCGGCCATGACCCCCGTCGTCTACGGCATCAAGACGCTCGCCAAGTCGGGGGTGAGCACGGTGGTCGTGGCGAGCCTCGCCGTCGGGCTCCTCGCGGGCGCGCTCTTCGTGCGCCGCCAGCTGCGCCGGCCCGACCCGATGCTCGACGTCCGCCTGTTCACGAGCTCCGCGTTCAGCGGCGCCGTGCTCGTCAACCTGCTGTCGGTGTTCTCCCTCGTCGGGTTCCTGTTCTTCGTCTCGCAGGACGTCCAGCTCGTCATCGGGCTGTCGCCCATGGAGGCCGGTCTCGCGCTCCTGCCGGGTCTCGCGGTCATGATCGTGGCCGGGCTGCTCGTGGTCCGGGTCGTGCGGCGCGTGCGGCCCGCGCACGTGGTCGCCGTCGCCCTGCTGTTCTCCGCCGCCGGCTACACGATCGTGGCGCTGGGCGCGGGGGAAAGCACCCTCGTGCTGCTCATGGCCGCGTTCGTCGTGCTCTCGCTCGGCGTCGGCGCGGCGGAGACCGTGTCCAACGACCTCATCGTCTCCTCGGTCCCCGCCGAGAAGGCGGGTGCGGCGTCCGCGATCTCCGAGACCGCGTACGAGGTGGGCGCGGTGCTCGGCACCGCGGTGCTGGGCAGCATCCTCACGGCGTCGTACCACGCGAACGTCGTCGTGCCCGACGGCGTCCCCGCCGCCGACGCGACGGCCGCCGCCGAGACGCTCGGCGGCGCCACGCAGGTCGCGGAGTCCCTGCCGGTCGGCACGGCCCAGGCGCTGCTCGACTCGGCGCACGCCGCGTTCGGCAGCGGCGTCGGGACGACGTCGGTCATCGGCGTCGTCCTCATGCTCGTCGCCGCCGGCACCGCGCTCGTGACGCTGCGCCACGCGCGCGCCTGAGGACGGCGCGGTTGGCGTGCCGCTGCCGGATCGGCAAGGCTGGTCCCCGATGACGAGCCCGCACCGCACCCCGCCGCGCTGGGTCCGCTGGACCCTCGGCGTCCTGGCCGCCCTCGTGCCGTGCGTCGTCTGGGGCGTGACGACGGCCACGGCCGAGCGCAGCCTCGGCCCCCACGAGGCGCGGTACGAGGTGTCGACGGACGGGGTCGTCGTCGTCGACCTCGGCCCGCTCGGCACGCTGCAGATCGACTCGCCGCTGCCGCTCGACCTCGGCGTCGACGTCACGGTGCAGGAGATCCCCGCCGACCTGACAGCGGTCGGCCAGGCCGAGTCGCTCGCGGGCCTCGAGCAGGACCTCGAGGACTACCTGCGGTTCTTCGGCGGCCCCCAGGAGACGATCGGCGCGGTCGCGCGCGCCCTCGTCATCGACGCGCTGCGGCGCACGGGCTTCGCGATCCTCGTGGTCGGCGCGGCCGGGGTCGGCCTGTACGCCCTGCTGGGCGCCGCCCGGCGCCGTGAGCTCGCCCGGGCGGTCGCGCCGCGCACGTACGAGATCACCGCGAGCGTCGTGCTCGTCGCGCTCGTCGGCGCGTCCCTGTCCGCGAGCAACCCGGCCGCGACCGGTCCGTCGCGGCCGGCGTCGGCGGTGTTCGCGGGCACGCCGCTCGAGGGCGCCCGCATCACCGGACGCCTCTCGGGGATCGTCGACACCTACGGCGGCATGCTCGTCGACCTCTACCGCGAGAACGAGGACTTCTACGCTCGGGCCGACGACAACCTCGTCGAGGCCTGGGAGCGGCGCGCGACGATCCAGCGCCTCACCGCCCCGCGCACCACGGGCGCCGGCAGCGCGGCGCCGGCCTCGGCGACGCCCGGGTCGGGGGAGGTGAGCGACGGCGAGACCGACGAGCCGACGGACGAGGCGTCCCGGGACCCGGCCGACGAGGCGGGGGAGCGGACGGGCGAGCCGACCGAGGACCCGGTCACGCCCGAGCCGGCCGCCGAGGAGGACCTCGTCACGCTCCTGCTCATCAGCGACCTGCACTGCAACATCGGCATGGCCCCGCTCATCCGCACGGTGGCCGAGCGGTCGGACGCCGACGTCGTGCTCAACGCCGGCGACACGACGATGAACGGGACGGCGGTCGAGTCGTACTGCGTCGACGCGTTCGCGGGCGCGGTGCCGAACGATGTCCCCGTGGTCGTCGCGGACGGCAACCACGACAGCGTCGAGACGTCGGCCCAGGAGCGCGCCAACGGGCAGACGGTGCTCGACGGGGAGGTGGTCGAGGTGGAGGGGATCCGCATCCTCGGCGACCGCGACCCCCTCGACTCGCGCCTCGGCGACCTCGGCCCCAAGCCACCGCGCGAGGAGACGCCCGAGGAGTACGCGGCGCGCATGGCCGAGACCGCGTGCGCCGACCCGGAGGGCGTCGACCTGCTGCTCATCCACACCCCGCGGGTGGGCAACGAGGCGATCGAGTCCGGCTGCGTGCCCGCGCAGATCTCCGGGCACATGCACACGCGCTCCGGTCCCGAGCGGCTCGGGCAGGGCGTGCGCTACGTGAGCGGCAGCACCGCCGGGGCGGTGAAGGACGAGCTGCGGATCGGACCGCTCAAGGGCACCGCCGAGATGACGGTGCTGCGCTTCGACCCGCAGCAGCGGCGCATCGTGGACTGGCAGCTCGTCCAGGTGGGCACCGACATGTCGGCGACCGTGCGGCCGCGCCTGCCGTGGCCCGCACCCGCCCCGCCGTCCGCAGCCGGCACGCCGGCCGCACCCGGGGCTCCGACCGGCCCTGACGCACCGACCACCCCGGGTACCGGGGACGAGACCGAATCACCCGCCGGGAACGGGTGAGACCGACGTCGACGAGCGCGTCGCCGTCCGTGGGCGGTCGGTGAGCGCGGGAGGATGGGAGCATGAGTCGGACCAACCGCTGGATCGTCGTGTCGGTGGTCCTCGCACTCGTCGTCCTGCTCCTCGCCCCGTTCGTGTACACCGAGCTGTCCGAGGGCAGGACCCCGCCGCCGCTCGGGCTGCAGACCTCGGCCGAGCCGTCCCCCGAGGTCGAGAAGCCGGAGCCCGGCCCGTTCGACGTGGACGGCCGGTGGTCCGTCGGCCCGGGCTCGGCCGCCGGGTTCCGGGCGACGCTCGAGGACGCACCGGCCGACGAGCGCACGGTCGTCGCGAGCACCGACGACGTCGCGGGCTGGGTCGAGGTGGCCGACGGCGAGGCCACCGCCGCGAGGGTGGAGGTGCGCACCGCGACCCTCACGACGGGCAGCCCGGTGCAGGACCGCGTGCTGCGGCGCGCGCTCGAGGTCGACGTCTTCCCGACGGCCGTGTTCACCCTCACCTCGCCGCTCGACGTCGCGCGGGTCGAGGAGACCGACGAGCCCGTCGACCTTGAGGCGCGCGGCACGCTGACGATCCTCGGGGAGACCCAGCCCGTCACGGTCGCGCTCGAGGCCCAGCGCTCGGGCGAGGGCGTCCAGCTCCGCGGCGCGATCGGCGTCCGGTTCTCCGACTACGGCGTGGTGCTGCCCTCGGAGGGGCCCGTGCAGGTGGAGGACCAGGGCACCGTCGAGATGCGGCTCGCGCTCACGCGCTCGGCGCCCTGACGACGCCGTGGCCTAGGGTGGTCGGCGTGGAACGCCCCGACGACCTCACGCCCGTGGCGCAGGACTACCTCAAGGTGGTCTGGTCGGCGCAGGAGTGGTCCGACGAGCGCGTCACCACCAAGCTCCTGGCGGAGCGCATGGGCGTCGGCGCGTCGACCGTGTCGGAGACCGTCCGTCGGCTCAGCTCCCAGGGCCTGCTCGAGCACGCGCCGTACGGGGCGATCGCGCTCACGGACCGGGGCCGGGCGCTGGCGCTCGCGATGGTCCGCCGGCACCGGCTCATCGAGACCTACCTCGTCTCCGAGCTCGGGTACGGCTGGGACGAGGTCCACGACGAGGCCGAGGTGCTCGAGCACGCGGTGTCCGACCTCATGATCGAGCGCATCGACGCCCGGCTCGGGCAGCCCACGCGCGACCCGCACGGCGACCCCATCCCCGGCGCGGACGGCGCTCTCGTCCGGCCGCCTGCGGTGCCGCTGGGTGAGCTCGTGGCGGGGGACCGCGGCACGGTCGCGCGGATCTCCGACGCCGACCCGGACGTGCTGCGCTACCTCGCCGAGCTCGGCGTCGGCCTGGACACGCACGTCGCCGTGACCGAGCGCCGCGAGTACGCGGGCACGCTCACCGTCGTGTGGACCGGCGCGGACGCCGGGTCCGCCACCGCGCCGTCCCAGCTCGGCCTGCGCGCGGCCGGCCACGTGTGGGTCGTGCGGGACGACGCGGCGACCGCCTAGACTGGCCTCTCCCGCACCCTTCGTCGCCGACGCCGCCGACGCTCGCTCGAATCGTTTCGAGCACCCGACGACCCCCGACCTCGGAGGAGCCATGACCGCACCGCAGGACGCGCCGACGTCACGCTCGGGCGCCGCGCTGCTCGCCCTCGCGATGGGCGGCTTCACCATCGGGACGACCGAGTTCGCGACGATGGGCCTGCTGTCGGACGTCGCGCGCGACCTCGGCGTGAGCATCCCGACCGCGGGGCACGCCATCACGGCCTACGCCGTCGGCGTGGTCGTCGGCGCGCCGCTGCTCACCGTGCTCGCGGCACGCCTGCCGCGCAAGACGCTGCTGCTCGTCCTCATGGCGGCCTACACGCTCGCGAACGTGCTGACCGCCGCGGCGGGCAGCATCGAGACGCTCGTCGCCGGGCGCTTCCTCGCGGGCCTGCCGCACGGCGCGTTCTTCGGCGTCGGGGCCGCGGTCGGCGCGGCGGTCGCCGGCCCCGGGCGGCGCGGTCACGCGGTCGCCATGATGATGACCGGCCTCACGGTGGCCAACGTCGTGGGCGTGCCCCTGTCGACGTTCGTCGGCCAGCAGCTCGGGTGGCGCGCGGCGTTCGTCCTGGTCGGCGGGCTCGGCCTCGCGACGCTCGCGGCGCTGTGGTGGCTCGTGCCCGCCGACGCCGGCCACGAGGGCTCCAGCGTGCGGCGCGAGCTCGGCGCGCTGCGCAACGGCCCGCTCTGGACCGGGTTCGTCGGCGGGGCCATCGGCTTCGGCGGCATGTTCGCCGTCTACTCCTACGTCGAGCCGACCGTCACGCGCGTCACGGGGCTGTCCTCGGCGACCGTCCCGATCGTGCTCGCCGTGTTCGGCGTCGGCATGACGGTCGGGACGCTCGTCGGCGGACGGCTCGCGGACCGGTCGGTCATGCGCACCGTGTACCTCGGCTTCGTCTCGACCGCCGCGTCGCTCGTGCTGTTCGCCCTCACCGGGCAGCACCCGGTGCCCGCCGTGCTGGCCCTCTTCGCCCTCGGCGTCACCTCGCAGATCCTCGGCCTCGCCCTCCAGACGCGCCTCATGGACCTGTCGCCGCACGCCCCGTCGCTCGGTGCCGCGCTGTGCCACTCGGCGCTCAACGTCGGCAACGCGAGCGGCGCGTTCCTCGGCGGGCTCGTCATCGCGGCGGGGTGGGGCTACCTCGCGCCGGCGTGGACCGGCGTCGTCCTCACGCTCGCCGGGCTCGCGATCATCGCGCTCCTCGGGCGCCGCCCGGCGGGCGTCGTCGTCGGGACGCTGGACGACGACGGCTCCCGGCTCGAGCAGCGCGCGTCGGCCGAGGCCTGAGCGCGTCGGGCCACGCTCACAGCCAGAGCCCAGCCGGAGGCGGTAGGTTGGTCCGCACCGCGCACGCCGGTGCGCGCCGCTGCAGCCCGGCGAGGAGCCGGCGACCCACGAGGAGCGTCCCGTGAGCAAGAGCGCCCCCGCCGCCGCCGGCGTCGGCCACGACGTCGACGAGCTCGAGCCGACGGCCCTCGACGGACCCCGCCCGCTGGGACCGCGGGCCCTCGGCTGGCTCCTCGTCGTGCTCGGTGCGGTCGGTCTCGCCGCGTCCGCGACGCTCGCGGTCGAGCGCATCCTCAAGCTGATGAACCCCGACCACGCGCTGTCGTGCAGCCTCAACGTCTTCGTCGACTGCGGTGCGGCGATGGAGTCGTGGCAGGGCTCGCTCCTCGGGTTCCCCAACCCGCTCATCGGGGTCGCGGCGTTCCCGGTGGTGATCACGACCGGCGTGGTGGTCCTCACGGGCGCGCGGCTGCCGCGGTGGTACTGGCTGTCGCTGCTCGGCGCCACGACGGTCGGCCTCGGCCTCATCGTGTTCCTCGTCTGGACCAGCCTGTACGCGCTCGTCGCGCTGTGCCCGTACTGCATGGTCGTGTGGGCCGCGATGCTGCCGCTGTTCTGGTACCAGGTGGTCCACGCGGTGCAGGAAGGCCACCTCCCTGCGGGCGAGGGGGCACGGCGCACGATCGTCGCCAACCGGCACCTGTTCCTCGCGATCGGCTACGTCGCCCTCGTCGCGTGGGTCTTCCTCGTCATGGGCCCGCACCTGCTCGCGAGCTTCTGACCGCGCCGTCAGGTCGTGGGCGGGGCCGGCGTCTCCGGCGTGTCCTGCGGCGCGGTGCCCGCCGCCGCGAGGTAGGCCGACTGCGCCGTCGCGCCGGGCTGGCCCGCGGGTATCGGCGAGACGACGACCGCCGTGCCGTAGGCGCACACCTCGGAGAACGACGCCGCGATCTCGCCCGTGTCGAACCGCATGCCGACCACCGCGTTCGCGCCCCGGCGCCGTGCCTCCTCGACCATGCGGTGCATGACCTCCTTGCGGGACTCGTGCACGAGGCGCGTGTACTCCTTCACCTCGCCGCCGCCGAGCGAGCGGAAGCTCGCGACGACGTTCGCGCCGAGGTTCGCGGCGCGCACCGTCAGGCCCATCACCTCCCCGAGCACGGCGTCGACGCGGTACCCGGGGACCTCGTTGGTCGTCACGACGATCACCGCGCCATCCTGTCACGCACCGTCCGGGCGGGCCCCGCGGGTCGCCGTCGCCCTCCCGTCAGGTCGGTAGAATCGGCCGGGTGACCACCCCTGACGCCACCGAGATCACGCACGCCCCCGGCCAGGACGCCCGGCCGGGCGAGCCCGCGCACCGCTACACCCCGGCGCTCGCGGAGCAGATCGAGCTCAAGTGGCAGGAGCTGTGGGAGCAGCGCGGCACGTTCTTCGCCGCGAACCCGCAGGGGCCGCTCACGGACGGCGAGGGCGAGGGTCCCCAGGGCGCGAGCCCGTACTTCATCATGGACATGTTCCCGTACCCGTCGGGCGCGGGCCTGCACGTCGGGCACCCCCTGGGGTACATCGCGACCGACGTCGTCGGGCGCTTCCGGCGCATGTGCGGCGAGAACGTGCTGCACGCGCTCGGCTACGACGCGTTCGGCCTGCCCGCCGAGCAGTACGCCGTGCAGACGGGCCAGCACCCGCGGACCACGACCGAGGCGAACATCGCCAACATGCGTCGCCAGCTGCGGCGCCTCGGTCTCGCGCACGACTCGCGCCGCACGTTCGCGACGATCGACCCCGAGTACGTCCGCTGGACGCAGTGGATCTTCCTGCAGATCTTCGACTCCTGGTACGACCCGGACGCGACGCGTCCCGACGGCGGGCGCGGGCGGGCCCGCCGGATCGCCGAGCTCGAGGCCGAGTACGCCGACGGCTCGCGCCCGGTGCCCGGTGGGGTCGAGGGCGTCGAGGAGGGCGCGGACTGGGCGACGCTCACGCCCGCGCAGCGCCGCGCCGTCGTCGACGCGCAGCGCCTGGCGTACGTCGACGAGTCGCCCGTGAACTGGGCACCGGGCCTGGGTACCGTGCTCGCCAACGAGGAGGTCACGGCCGACGGCCGCTCCGAGCGCGGCAACTTCCCCGTGTTCCAGCGCAGCCTGCGCCAGTGGAAGATGCGCATCACCGCGTACGCGGACCGCCTCGCGGACGACCTCGACCTCATCGACTGGCCCGAGAAGGTCACGGCGATGCAGCGCAACTGGATCGGCCGCAGCGAGGGCGCGCTCGTCCGCTTCGCGGTGCTGGGCGCCGGCGACGGCGCGAACGACGTCGCCGCGGAGGCGGGCACGCAGGTCGAGGTGTTCACGACGCGCCCCGACACGCTGTTCGGCGCCACGTTCATGGTGGTCTCGCCGGAGCACCCGCTGCTCGACGAGGTGCCAGCGCACTGGCCCGACGGGACGTCGAGCGCGTGGACGGGTGGCCACGCGTCGCCGGTCGAGGCCGTCGCCGCGTACCGGCGCGAGGCCGCCGCCAAGACCGCCGTCGAGCGGCAGGCCGACGCGGGCAAGAAGACCGGCGTGTTCACCGGGCACCTCGCGGTGAACCCGGTCAACGGCGCCACCATCCCCGTGTTCACCGCCGACTACGTGCTCATGGGCTACGGCACCGGCGCGATCATGGCCGTGCCCGGCGGCGACGAGCGCGACCACGCGTTCGCCGAGGCGTTCGGCCTGCCGGTCGTGCGCACGGTGGAGCCCGCGGGCGGGCTGCCGGAGGACTTCTCCGGCGCGTACACGGGCGACGGGGTCGTCGTCGGGTCGTCGAACGACGAGGTGTCGCTCGACGGCCTGGACGTGCCCGCCGCCAAGCGCGCCATCACCGACTGGCTCGTCGCGAAGGGGCTCGGGGAGAGCACGACGACCTACCGCCTGCGCGACTGGCTGTTCAGCCGCCAGCGCTACTGGGGCGAGCCGTTCCCCATCGTGTGGGACGAGGACGACCAGCCGGTCGCCGTCCCGGACTCGCTGCTGCCGGTCGAGCTGCCCGACGTGCCCGACTACGCGCCGCGCACGTTCGACCCGGACGACGCCGCGTCGTCGCCGGAGGCCCCGCTCGGGCGCAACGAGGACTGGGTCCGCGTCACGCTGGACCTCGGTGACGGGCCGAAGGAGTACCGGCGCGACACCAACACGATGCCCAACTGGGCCGGGTCGTGCTGGTACTACCTGCGCTACCTCGACCCGGCCTGGTCGGGTGGCGAGGGTGCCGAGGCCACCGTGGTCGACCCCGACCTCGAGCGGTACTGGATGGGCCCGGCGCACAACGCGAGCGCGGGCCGCGCCGGCGGCGTCGACCTGTACGTGGGCGGCGTCGAGCACGCGGTGCTGCACCTGCTCTACGCGCGGTTCTGGCACAAGGTCCTCTACGACCTGGGCCACGTGTCGAGCCTCGAGCCGTTCCACCAGCTGTTCAACCAGGGCTACGTCCAGGCGTACGCGTTCACCGACGCGCGCGGCCAGTACGTGCCGGCGGCCGAGGTCACGGAGGAGCCCGCCGCCGACGGGTCCGGCGAGGTCGTGTACCGCTGGAACGGCGAGGTCGTGCAGCGCGAGTACGGCAAGATGGGCAAGTCGCTGAAGAACGTCGTCACGCCCGACGAGATGTACGCCGAGTACGGCGCCGACACGTTCCGCGTCTACGAGATGTCGATGGGCCCGCTGGACCTCTCGCGCCCGTGGGAGACGCGCGCCGTCGTCGGGTCGCAGCGCTTCCTGCAGCGCCTGTGGCGCAACGTCGTCTCCGAGGACACGGGCGAGGTCACGGTCACCGACGAGCCCGCGTCCCCCGAGACGCTGCGCGCCGTGCACCGCGCCATCGCCGACGTGCGCGTCGAGATGGAGCACATGCGGCCCAACACGGCGATCGCCAAGCTCATCACGCTCAACAACCACCTGACGTCCCTCGACCGGGTGCCGCGCGAGGCCGTCGAGCCGCTCGTGCTCATGACGGCGCCAGTCGCACCGCACATCGCCGAGGAGCTGTGGGAGCGCCTCGGACACGAGCGGTCGCTCGCGCACGAGCCGTTCCCGACCGCGGACGAGCAGTACCTCGTCGAGGACACGGTCACGTGCGTCGTGCAGGTCAAGGGCAAGGTGCGCGGCCGGCTCGAGGTGTCGCCGTCGATCTCCGAGGACGACCTGAAGGCGGCCGCGCTCGCGGAGCCGAACGTCGTGCGCGCGATCGACGGCGCCGAGGTGCGCAAGGTGATCGTGCGGGCGCCGAAGCTGGTCAACGTCGTCGTCTGACGGGCCGCTGGTGCGGGTGCGTCGCCGGGGTGCGCGCCGTAGGGTGACGCGGCCATGAACCACCACGTCCACGTCGTGACCGACTCGACGGCGTCCCTGCCGCCGGGCGGACCGTCCGTCCTGCGCACGGTACCGCTGCACGTGGTGGTCGACGACGCGTCCTCCCTCGAGGGCGTGGGCATCTCCGCCGGCGACGTCGCCGCGCACCTGCACGCGGGCCGCCGGGTGACGACGTCGCAGCCGTCGCCCGCCGCCTTCGCGGCCGCCTACCGGGCCGCCGCGGAGGCCGGTGCGCGAGCCGTCGTGTCCGTCCACCTGTCCGGCGAGCTCTCCGGGACGGTGCACGCCGCGGCGCTCGCGGCCGCCGTCGC
>NZ_LWGL01000072.1 GCF_001722485.1 Cellulosimicrobium cellulans
GCGGGCACGTCGGCCGACGCCCGGGGCGCCGTCGACTGCGCCGGCGCGGCCTGCGGCGTGGCCGACGTCCGCGGGCGGCGCCCGAAGATGCCGCGCTTGCGTGCCTGGTTCTCGCGCAGCGACCGGCGCGTCGGCAGGTCCGCCATGAGCTCCTCGAAGCGCGGGAGCGCCTCGAACGTGAGCTCGGCCGGCACCTCCTCCGCCGGCGAGCCGTCGGCCGCGGGGGCGTCGACGACCGGGGTCTGCACCGCGGTGGACTCCGCCGGACGCTCGGGGGCCGGCTCGGGCGACGGGTCGCGCTGCACCAGCGGCACGCGCGCGACCGTCGTCTCGTCGACGGGCGCGGGCTCCCAGGACGCCGCGGCGGGCCGAGGCGTCCAGGCGGCCTCGTCGGGCTGCGGGTCCCACGCGGCCGGCTCGGGCTGTGCCGTCGGCGCCTCGTCCCGCACGACCGCCGTCGCGGGCGCGACCTGCGGCGGCTCGACGTCGTGGTGGTCGGGCTCGACCGCCGGGGTCCACGCCGTGCTCTCCGACGCGGTGTCGGTGGACCAGACCTCCGGCACGACGGTCTCGCCCTGGTGGTCGGGGACGAGCGGGATGTCGGTCGCCGTGACCTCGGGCGAAGGACCTAGGTCGACCGGGTTCGCCGCGGTACCGCGGTCGCCCACCGGGCGGAAGCTGGAGAACAGCGCGCTGCGCGTGCTCACGTCGAGGACGGGCGTCTCGGTCGACTCCGGCTCGACGGGCGCCGCGGCCGCGCGCGAGCGGCTCGGCAGGCTGTTACCGGCCGGCGCGACCTCCGAGGGCGGCGTCCACGCGTCGCCGACGGCCGGGATCTCCTCGGGGAGGGCGGGCGTCGCCAGCGGGGGCAGGACGATCGCACCGGTCTGCGGCCCCGACGCGAACGACGCGCTCGGTGCGGAGGCCGCGGGGTCCACGGTGCGCGAGCGGCGCCGGGGCATGCCCGTCTGCGTCGTGCCGTCGGTGAGCGCGGCGATGTCCACCGGCTCGGCCACGGGGGCCTCCGGGGCGACCGGGACGGGTGCGGACGGGGCGGGCGTCGACGGCGCGGACGCGACCGGGACGGGCTGCGACGCAGCCGGGGGCAGCTGCGGCGCGGGCTCGGCGGCGACGGCCGGGAGCACTCCCGTGCTGGTGAGCTGCTGCGCGGCGGCCTGCGTGCCCGCCTCCAGCGGGTCGGTCGGCTGCGGGAGCGGCACGTGGGAGTCGGCGACGAAGAGGACGGCCGGGAAGGACACCGTGACCTCGGTGCCGTTGCCGCCCGCGCCGGCCGCGAAGCGCACGCGCGCGCCGAGGCGGTCGGCCAGGCGCCCGACCACGAAGAGGCCGAGGCGCTGCGCGCCGACGACGTCGGACGCCGCGTGCGAGGCGACCTTGCGGTTGGCGTCCTCGAGCTCCTCGGGCGTCATGCCGAGGCCGTGGTCGCGGATCGTGATGTGGACCGCGTGCTCGTCGCGGCCCGTGGTGACCTCGACCGGCGTGTGCGGCTCGGAGAACATCGTCGCGTTCTCGAGGAGCTCGGCGAGCAGGTGCGCCGCGTTGAGCGCGTTGTGGCCGAGCATCAGCGGGTCGACGACGAGGTTGAGCCGGACGCGGTCGTACAGCTCGATCTCGGACGAGGCGGTACGGATGACGTCGGACGCCGGCATGGGCTGGCGCACGCGACGGCCGGAGTCGATGCCCGCGAGGACCAGCAGCGACTCCGCGTTGCGGCGCATACGGGTCGCGAGGTGGTCGAGGCGGAACAGGTTCGACAGGGTCCCCGGGTCCTCCTCGGACCGCTCGAGGTCGTCGAGGAACGCGAGCTGGCGGTTGAGGAGCACCTGGTCGCGGCGCGCGACGTTGACGAACATCTCGGCGATCGAGCCGCGCAGCGCGGCCTGCTCGCGCGCGACCCTGACGGTCGTCGAGTTCACGTCGTTGAACGCGGTGGCGAGCTGGCCGACCTCGTCGGACGACTCGACGGAGATCGGCGCGAGGTCGATCGACGGGCCCTGCCCGGGCACGGCCACCTGCGAGACGAGCTGGGGCAGCCGCTCACGGACGTCCTCGGCCGCGCCCGTCAGGCGGCGCAGCGGGTTGACGATCGCGCGGGCGATGAGACCCGCGACGAGGATCGAGGCGACGATCGCGAGCAGCGTGAGGGCGATCGTGACGATCGCGCTCGTGGTGGCGGCGGTCGAGCGCGCGGACGCCTCGTCGGCCGTCTCGGCGCGCACGTCGTCACGGACCGGGGTCGTCGCGTCGCGGTCCTCCGTGGAGAGCAGCGGCCACGCCTCCACGTCCGAGGCCTGGGCCGACTCCGGGCGCGACGAGGCGACGTTCCGACGCAGCTGCGTGTACGCCACGCCGGCCACCGGCATGTCGTTGTCGATGCCGGGCAGCGCGCGCACGGCGTCCCGGACCTCGGCGGCGAGCGAGTCGCCCGTGGTGAGGAGGACCGCCGCGTTCTGGTTGTCGGCCGTGCTGCTCTGCCCGCGCTGCGCGGCCGTGAGGACCGCGCCGGCGACCGGCAGCTCGAGGGCCTGCTGGGCGAGGAGCTCGTCGAGCAGCACGTACGTCTCGAGGTACTGCGCGAGATCGCGGTCGGGCGTCGTCTCCGCGAGCGTCCGCGGCACGTCGAGCGCCGTGTCGATGAGCTGGGAGTACATGCGGATGCGCTCGTTGCGCCCGAGACCGGTGCGGTCGATCGAGCGCCGCACGATGTCGAGCTCCTCGCGGTCGGCGAGCGTCTCCTCGACGGCCGCGCGGACGCGGGGGTCGAGCGCGGAGAGGTCGAGCTCGCGGTACCGGCGGTCGCGCTGGTCGAGGGCCGCGTCGGTCGTCTCGCGCTGCGCCATCATCTGCTCGCGGGCGCCCTCCTGCGTCCCGAGCGCGTCGACGACGCTGAGCGACCGCTCGGCGGCGATCTCGGTCCCGGCGGCGTCCTGGGCGGCGAGCGCCTCGACCAGCGCACTCGCCTGGCTCGCGTTGCGCGCGGCCGCGATCGACTGGCCCGAGATGACCGCCGCAGCCACAAAGAGGACGAGCACGGGGACGGCAAGGGCCGCGAGGATCTTCCCGCGGACGCTCAACCTGCGGAGCATACGAACCTGCCTCCATGACCCAGATCCACCCGGTTCGGCGTCAGGCGTCGCGGCGTGCGCGCGCGGCCCGGCTCCCCGGTCGTGCGTACTAACTATCGGTGCACATCGCCCGGACGCCTAATCCGCCGGCGACGGCACTGCAGGCGTCGCCGACCCCGCCCCCCTGCCGAGCGAACCGGCGCCTCCGGTGGCCTGCGCGTACGCTCGTCGGTGTGCGAGGCGTCACGATCTCCGGCCCTGGTGGCCCTGAGAACTTAACGGTTTCCGAGCTCCCTGACCAGTCCCCGGGGCCCGACGAGCTGGTCCTGCAGGTCGTCTCCGCTGGCGTGAACCGCGCTGACCTGCTACAACGCGCCGGCTCGTACCCGCCGCCGCCGGGCGCCCCCGACTGGCCGGGGCTCGAGGTCGCCGGGACGGTCGCGAGCGTCGGCGAGCGGGTGAGCGGCTGGTCGGTGGGCGACCGCGCGGTCGCGCTCCTCGAGGGCGGCGGGTACGCCGAGCAGGTGCGCGTCCGGGCGACCCAGGTGCTGCCCGCCCCGGCGGGCGTCGACCTCGTCGACGCGGCCGCGCTCCCGGAGGCCGTGTGCACGGTGTGGAGCAATGTCGTGGACGTCGGACGGATCGCCGCGGGCGAGTGGCTGCTCGTCCACGGCGGCTCGGGCGGCATCGGCACGGTCGGGATCCAGATGGGCGCGGCGCTCGGCGCGCGCGTCGCGGTCACCGCGGGCGGCCGGGAGCGTGCCGACCGGTGCCTCGCGCTCGGGGCGAGCCTCGCCGTCGACCACCGCGAGGAGGACTTCGTCGAGGCGGTCCGCGCGGCGTCCGACGGCCGCGGTGCCGACGTGGTGCTCGACGTGGTCGGCGCGGCGTACCTCGACCGCAACCTGCGCGTGCTCGCGACGAACGGCCGGCTGGTCGTGATCGGGATGCAGCAGGGCGCGCGCGCCGAGCTCGACCTGGGCCGCCTGCTCGCGCGCCGCGCGACGGTCGCGGGCACGACCCTCCGTGCGCGCCCGGCCGAGGAGAAGGCCCGCATCGTGCAGGACGTGCTCACGCACGTGTGGCCGATGGTCGAGGACGGCCGCGTCCGCCCGGTCGTCCACGCGCGCCTGCCCCTCGACGAGGCGGCACGCGCGCACGAGCTCCTCGACTCGGGCGAGGTGTTCGGCAAGGTCCTGCTCGTCCCGTAGGCCGCCGCTGCGGGCGTCGGCCCCAGCCGCAAGACTGGGCCCATGGCTGACGACGCACGCGACCCCCGACCCGACGACGACCGCACCGGACGCCCCGCCGAGCCCGACGCCCCGGCTCCCTCCGACGAGGCGGACGAGGCCGCACCCGACGACGGCCCCGGCCGCGCCACGGTCGTCATGCCCGACGGCACGGGCGTGAGCGTCGTCGAGAGCGACGACTCGACCGACCCCGACCGCAACCCGGCGAGCGTCATCGAGGAGCCCGCGAAGGTCATGCGCATCGGCGGCATGATCAAGAAGCTGCTGGACGAGGTGCGCGACGCGCCGCTCGACGAGGCCGCCCGCTCGCGCCTCGCGGAGATCCACGAGCGCTCGCTCACCGAGCTCGAGGAGGGCCTCTCCCCGGACCTCGTCGAGGAGCTCCACCGCATCACGCTGCCGTTCACCGACGACGCCGTGCCGTCCGACGCCGAGCTGCGGGTCGCCCAGGCGCAGCTCGTGGGCTGGCTCGAGGGTCTCTTCCACGGGATCCAGACGGCGCTCGTCGCGCAGCAGATGGCGGCGCAGGCCCAGCTCTCGCAGATGCGCCGCGCGCTGCCTCCCGGGGCCATGCCGATGAGCCCGACGGGACCCGGCATGCCCGGCCGTCCGGGCGGCCACGACCAGCACGACGGCCGCCCGTCGCCCGGTCAGTACCTCTGACCCTCCGGCGGTTCCACCGGCTCCACCGGATCCCGCGGCGCGGTCGACCGTCGCGCCGTCATGGCGATCGCGCCGGACACGAGGACGAGGCCGGCGAGCTCCGGCAGGGTGGGCACCTGCCGGAGCACGACCGCGCCGACGACCGCCGCCGTCGCGGGCAGGAGGGCGAGCAGCACCGAGAACGTCGCCGCGCTCACGCGCCGCAGGACCAGCTGCTCCAGCGCGTACGGCACCACCGACGAGAACAGCGCGATGCCGGCGACGGCGAGGACGTGCCGACAGTCCCCGAGCACCGGGGCGGCGGCCGGCGCGAGGAACGGCGCGAAGACGAGCGCGCCGAGGGTCATGGCGACGGACAGCGACGTCACGCCCGACCCGGCGACCGCGACGCGCCGGCCGAGCACGATGTACGCCGCCCAGCACGCCGCCGCGACGGCGATCGCGGCGAGCCCCACGACAGCGTCGTCGCGCGGCAGGTCCGACTCGACCGTGACACCGGCGAGCAGCACGACGCCGCCGGCCGCCACCGCGACGGCGCCCCGCTCGCGCCACCCGCGGCCGGTGACGGCGGCGACGGCGACCGGCCCGCAGAACTCGATCGCGACGGCCGTGCCGAGCGGCAGGTGGTCGATCGCGACGTAGAACGCGAGGTTCATCGCCGCGAGGGCGAGCCCGAAGACCGCGACCCACGCGAGGTCGCGCCGCGACCACGGGCGGCGCCACGGGCGTCGCCACGCGAGGAGGAGCACCGCGGACGCCGCGATCCGCAGCCAGCCGACCTCGACCGCGCCCGCGACCGCGAAGAGCCCGACGGCGATCGCCGCGCCGAGGTACTGCGTGAGCCCGGAGACGACGAACAGCGCGGGGACGGGGACCCGCTCGAGGGCGGCGGCGGGACGGACGGGCACCGCACGACTCTACGACCGGGCACGCCGGCGCCGTCCGGCCCGTGGACCGGACGGCGCCGCGCCGGTCAGCCCTTGACCGACCCGGCGAGCAGCCCGCGGACGAAGTACCGCTGCAGCGCGACGAAGACGACGAGCGGGACGATGATCGAGATGAAGGCACCCGCCGTGAGGATGTGCCAGTCGCCGCCGCGCGACCCGGCCATCTCCGCGACGCGCACGGTGAGCGGGTAGGACTCCGTGCTCGCGAACGTCAGGCCGACGAGCAGGTCGTTCCACACCCACAGGAACTGGAAGATCGCGAACGACGCGATGGCCGGCACGAGGAGCGGCAGCAGCACCTGGAAGAAGATCTTCACGTGCCCGGCACCGTCGACGCGCGCGGCCTCGACGAGCGAGCGCGGGATGTCTTTCATGAAGTTGTGGAGCAGGAAGATCGCGAGCGGCAGCGCGAAGATCGAGTGGGACAGCCACACCGTCCAGAAGGTGCCGTTGAGCCCGACGTCGACGTAGTCGCGCAGCAGCGGGACGAGGGCGACCTGCAGCGGCACGACCTGGAGGGCGAAGATCGCGACGAAGAGGATCTCGCGGCCCCGGAACTCGATCCACGCGAACGCGTACGCCGCGAGCAGCGCGAGCGTGATGGGGATGACCACCGCGGGCAGCGTGATGACGAACGAGTTGACGAAGAACGTCGACAGGTCCGCGCCGCTGCCGTAGAGCGCCTGGTCGTAGTTGTCGAGCGTGAACTCCGCCTCGCCGGTGAAGATCCCGGGGATGACCGTCCACCAGCCGCTGCGCCGGATGTCGAGCTCGGGGCGGAAGGACGTGACGAGGAGACCGACCGACGGGATCGTCCACAGGATGGCGATGAGGATCGCGATGAAGGACGCCCACGGGGAGCTGAGCTTGCCCTTGGCGGCGATGGCGCGCTTCTCGAGACGGCTGATCTTGCGCGGGCCGCGGGGGCCCTCGAGCTCGGCCTCGGTCGTGAGGTCGGTCTCGGGGACGACCGGGGGGATCGGGGTGCTGGTCATCGGATCTCCTCGGCGAGCCGCATCTGGCGGACGTTGTAGACGATGATCGGCACGACCAGGACGAAGAGGATGACCGCGAGCGCGGAGCTCAGCCCCTGGTTGTTCTGCCGGAAGGCCTGCGTGTAGAACTCGTTCGCGACGACGTCCGTGCCGAACTGGCCGCCCGTCATCGTCCGGACGATGTCGAAGATCTTGAGCGTCGCCATGGCGATCGTCGTGAGGACGACGACGAGCGCCGGGCGGATGCTCGGGACGGTGATGTACCGGAACATGCCGAGCCCCTTGAGCCCGTCGAGCCGGGCCGCCTCGACGATGTCGTCGGGGATCGCCTTGATCGCCGCGGAGAGCACCGTCATCGCGAACCCGGTCTGGATCCAGATCATCACGGCGATGAGGAAGAACGTGTTCCACGGCTGGCCGATGAGGAACTGCTGGGGCTCGCCGCCGAGCCAGACGATCACCTGGTTGAGCAGGCCGATCTGCTGGACGCCCGGCTGGTTCGGGCGGAACTCGTAGACGAATCCCCAGATGATCGACGCACCGACCATGGAGATCGCCATCGGGAGGAAGACGAGGGCCTTGGCGAACTTCTCGAACCGCGTCCGGTCGACCAGCACGGCGTAGACGACGCCGATGAACGTCGACAGGAGCGGCACGATGACCACCCACAGCGCGGTGTTGCGCAGCACGAGCTGGAACTGGTCCGTCGTGAACGCCGTGACGTAGTTGTCCAGGCCGACGAACTCGTTGCCCCGTTGGTCGAACAGCGAGTTCCAGATCGTGATGAGCGCGGGGCGGACGAGCCCCCACGCCAGCCCGATCACGGCCGGGCCGACGAAGCCGAGGACGACGACCCACCGCGGGACGCGCTTGGGGCGGTCCACCGCGAGGAGGATCGCTCCCATCACGACGACGAACAGCACGATCGCGAGGATCATCAGCCCGAACTTCTCGGCAGGAGAGGTCGGGTCGGTCAACCAGTCCATGGTGGTCTCCGGTCTGCTCGGCCGCGGCGTCGGGGCCCGAGCGTGGTGTGCAGGGTGGACCGCCCACGGGGGGCCCGCCGACCTCGGCGGACCCCCCGTCCGGTCGTGCTCGTGTCAGGTGGACTCAGGCGGACGTCGTGCGCGCCGGCCTCACGACGTCGGCCAGGACGCCTCGATCGTGTCCACGACCTCCTGCGTGTCGGAGCCGGTGAACCAGTTCACCATCCCGGTCCAGAACGTCCCGGCACCCACCTCGCCCGGCATGAGGTCGGACGCGTCGAACCGCACGACGGCGTCGGGGTCGGCGAGGATCTCCGCCGAGAGCCGGTCGAACTCGGTCGCGAGGTTCTCGGGGTCCAGGCCGGTGTTGGCCGAGACCCAGCCACCCTGCGGCGTCGTCTGCGCCTTGGCGTTCGCCCAGTCGGCCGAGGACAGGTAGGTCTGGAACGCCTGGACCTCCGGGCGGTCCGCGAAGGCCGCGACGAACTCGCCGCCGCCCAGGACCGGCTTGATGTCGGTCTGGTTGGTCGGCAGGTAGAACGCGTAGACGTCGCCGTCCTCGGCCACCTCGGTGCCCTCGGGCCACTGCGTCTGGTAGAAGTTCGCCGCGCGGTGCAGCCAGCAGCTGCCGTCGAGGATTGGGTAGCCCGCGTCCGTCCAGGCCGTGGTCGCGATCGAGTCCACGCCGCCGAGGCCGCCGTTGACGTAGGCCGGGTCCTTGAGGATTTCGCCGGCCGTGTCGAACGCCTCGACGATCTGCGGGTCGTTGAACGGGATCTCGTGCGTGTACCACTGGTCGTAGACGTCAGGACCGGCGGTGCGCAGGACGACGTCCTCGATCCAGTCGGTCGCCGGCCAGCCGGTGGCGTCGCCCGACTCGATGCCGGCGCACCACGGGACGGCGCCGGAGTCGGCGATCTGCGCGGTGAGGTCCATCATCTCGTCCCACGTCGTGGGGACCTCGTAGCCCGCGTCCTCGAACATGGACGGCGAGTACCAGACGTACGACTTGACGTTCGAGCCGAGCGGCGCCGCGTAGAACGTGCCGTCGACCGTCCCGTACTGCTTCCACGACTCGCTGAAGAACTCGTCGACGTTCGCGACCGTCTGCTCGGGCGCCGGGACGATCTCGCCCGGGAAGTCGTTGACGATCGTGTTGAGCAGGCCCGGCTGCGGCAGGTACGCGATGTCGGGCGCATTGCCGGCCTGGATCCGGACGAGCAGCTGCGCCTCGAACTCGCGCGAGCCCTCGTAGTTCACCGTGACGCCCGTGCACTCCTCGAACGGCTCGTACGACGCCTCCTGCGTCGCCTGCTCCGGCTCGACGATGGAGGTGTACACCGACACCTCGGTGCCCTCGAGGTCGCCGAACTCCTCGTAGGGCGCGCAGTCGATCTCGGGCGTCGCGGCGGCGTCGCCACCGCCGCCACCGCCGCCGTCCCCGCCGTCACCGCCACCGCCGCACGCCGCGAGGACGAGCGCGAGGCTCGCCCCGCCCGCGGCGACGGCGAACGTCCGACGACGTGCCGTGCCGGACATCGTGCTCCTGGTCATGTCAACCCTCCACCTCGTCGTGTGAGTGCGGACGCCGCGACGTCCCGACCTCGTGGGCCGGGCCTGTCGCCACGTCGGCGAGCGCGACCGCGCTCTCGCCCTACGGACAATGCAAGCGTTTACATCCGCGTTCTGCAAGCACGGGGCGGCTGCCTTCGCGTAACGATTCCGTCACGAGACCCACCTCCCCGAGGGCGCTGCCGCTCCTCGTGGACACGCTCCCACACTCCCCTGCGCCGCGCGCGGCGAGCCACCGGGCGCCCCGCTACGGCGACCGGGAAGGACGTGGCGGCGTCGTGGACCCGCGGCGCACAAGCTCCGTCGCGTACGTCAGCCGCCGCGGTGCCGGGGCGCCGCCGACCATCTCGAGCAGGAGCAGGGCCGCGTCCGCCCCCTGCTGGTACGCGTCCTGCGCGACGGTCGTCAGGCCCACGACCTCGCCCAGGTCGTGCCCGTCGACCCCGATCACCGACAGGTCCTCCGGGACCCGCAGCCCGAGCTCGCGCGCGGCGAGCAGCGCGCCCATCGCCATCTCGTCGGACAGGGCGAACACGGCCGTCACGTCCGGGCGCCGCCGCAGGAGCTCGAGCGTCGCCGCGCGCCCGCCCTCGACGTCGACGTCGCCGTTCACGGCGAGGCCGGGGTCGACGGCGATACCCGCCTCCTCGAGCGCCCGTGCGTACCCGAGCGCGCGCTCGGCCGGCGGGGACCACGACGAGACGGGCTCCTGCACGTCCGTGACGTGCCCGACGACGCGGTGCCCCAGGTCCAGCAGGTGGCGCGTCGCGGCGTACCCGGTCGCGACGTCGTCGAGGCGAACCGTCACCTGGTCGGTCGGGCCGGAGCCGACGAAGGCGAGCGGCCGGTCGAGCCCGACGAGGCAGCGCACCTCGTCCTCGTCGAGCGGGAGCCCCACCACGAGCGTGCCGTCGACGCGGTGCCGCAGGACGTTCGGGTCCACCCGGCGCCGCGGCTCGTCGCGCCGCACGACGAAGGTGTGCAGCAGCACGTCGTACCCCACGTCGCGCAGGGCGCGCTCGGCGCCCTCGATGACGTTGGCGAAGAACCAGCGGTTGACCCACGGCGTGAGCAGGCCGATCGTGCGGGTGCGTCCCGTCGCGAGCGACGACGCCGACGGCGTGGGCACGTACCCGAGCCGCGCGGCCTCCGCGTGCACGCGCCGGCGCGTGGCCTCCGAGACGTTCGGCAGGCCGCGGAGCGCGCGCGAGACCGTCGCCGTGGACACCCCGGCGGCCCTGGCGACGTCGTCGATGCCTGCCACGAGCGCTGATTCTGCCCGCCCGGCCGAGGCCGCGCGACATCCGCGCGACATCCGCGCGGCTGGGGTGTCCCGTGGCAGGACCCGGCCACGCCCGCGCCGGGCGCGGCGGATATCGTGGACCGCGGTCGCGGCCCCGCGACCGCACGACGCACGGAAGGACCACGATGATCGAGCTGAGGACCCCGCGGGAGATCGAGGAGATGCGACCCGCCGGACGGTTCGTCGCCGACGTCCTCACGACGGTCCGCGCCGCCGCGAAGGTCGGCACGAACCTGCTCGAGCTCGACGAGATCGCCCACCGCATGATCCGCGAGCGCGGTGCCGAGTCGTGCTACATCGACTACCACCCGTCGTTCGGCGCGAGCCCGTTCGGCAAGGTCATCTGCACGTCCGTGAACGACGCCGTGCTGCACGGGCTGCCCCACGACTACGCGCTGCGCGACGGCGACCTGCTGAGCATCGACTTCGCCGCGTCGGTCGACGGCTGGGTCTCGGACTCGGCGGTGTCCTTCGTCGTCGGCACGGCCCGGGAGGGTGCGCTCGGCGAGGCCGACCGCAAGCTCATCGAGACCACCGAGCGCGCGCTCGAGGCCGGCATCGCCGCGGCCCAGCCCGGCAAGAAGGTCGGCGACATCTCGGCGGCGATCGCCGACGTCGCGCACGCGGCCGGGTACACCGTCAACACGGACTTCGGCGGCCACGGCGTGGGCCGCACGATGCACGGCGAGCCGCACGTCCCGAACGACGGCCGCCGCAAGCGCGGGTTCCCGCTCAAGCCGGGCCTCGTCATCGCGATCGAGCCGTGGTTCCTCGAGACGACCGACGAGATCTTCACCGACCCCGACGGCTGGACGCTGCGGTCGGTCGACGGCTCGCGCGGCGCGCACAGCGAGCACACCGTGGCGATCACGGAGGCCGGTCCCGTCGTCCTCACCGCGCGCGAGCCGCGCGAGTAGCCCGCGCTCCGCCGGGCCTCGCGGTCAGGACAGGAGCGAGCGCAGGACGGCGACCGCGCCGTCGTCGGCGATAGGTCCCGTGACCTCGTCGGCGGCGGCGCGCACGCGTTCGTCGGCGTGGCCCATCGCGACGCCGCGCGCGGCCCAGCCGAGCATCTCGACGTCGTTGTGCCCGTCCCCCACCGCGACGGTGCGGTGCGGCTGGACGTGCAGCGTGCGGCGCACCTGCTCGAGCGCGGTCGCCTTCGTGACGCCGAGCGGCGCGAGGTCCATCCACGCCGTCCAGCCGACGGCGTACGTGACGTCGTCGAGCCCGAGCTGCTCGACGAGCTCGTGGAACTCCTCGCTCGTGGAGCCGGGCGAGCGCACGACGACGCGCGTCACCTCGCCCGACCACAGCTCGTCGAAGTCGACGACGCGGTGGACGCCGTCGAGCTCGCCGTCGGGGAACAGCTCGTTCATCCGGAACCCGACGCCGACGTCCTCCACGGCGTACCGCGCGCCGGGCAGCCGCTCGCGCAGCAGGCGCAGCGCCGGGCCCGGGTCGAACGTCACGACGTCCTCGAGCACGTAGCCGTCCGGCTCGTCGGGGTCGAGCCGGGCGGTCACCGCGCCGTTCGACGCGACGACCCACCCGCGGTCGATCCCGAGGATCTCCGCCACGGGCGTCATCGCGACGAGCGAGCGCCCCGACGCGAGCACCACGTGGTGCCCGGCGTCGCGCAGCGCGGCGACCGCGTCGCGCACGTCGTCCGACATCTCCTGGTCGTACGACATGAGCGTGCCGTCGACGTCGAGCGCGACGAGCAGCGCCTCCGTCACGCCGTCACCGGCTCGAGCACCTCGAGGCCGCCGAGGTACGGGCGCAGGCCCTCGGGGACGCGCACGGACCCGTCGGCCTGCTGGTGGTTCTCGAGGATCGCGACGATCCAGCGCGTCGTGCCGAGCGTGCCGTTGAGCGTGGCGACCGCCCGCGTCTCGGCCTTGCCGTCGGTCTCGACGCGCTCGCGCACGTTGAGGCGGCGCGCCTGGAACGTGGTGCAGTTCGAGGTCGACGTGAGCTCGAGGTAGCGCTGCTGCGTGGGCAGCCACGCCTCGCAGTCGAACTTGCGCGCCGCGCTCGAGCCGAGGTCACCCGCGGCGGTGTCGATGACGCGGTACGGGAGGTCGACGAGGCGCAGCATGTCCTCCTCCCAGCCGAGGAGGCGCTGGTGCTCGGCCTCGGCGTCCTCGGGCGCGACGTAGGAGAACATCTCCACCTTGTGGAACTGGTGGACGCGGATGATGCCGCGCACGTCCTTGCCGTGCGAGCCGGCCTCGCGCCGGTAGCACGCGCTCCAGCCGGCGTAGCGGCGCGGGCCGGCCGACAGGTCGAGGATCTCGTTCGCGTGGTAGCCGGCGAGCGCGACCTCGCTCGTCCCGACGAGGTAGAGGTCGTCCTTCTCGAGCCGGTAGATCTCGTCCGCGTGCGCGCCGAGGAAGCCGGTGCCCTGCATGACCTCCGGGCGCACGAGCGTCGGGGTGATGACGGGCGTGAACCCGGCCGCGACGGCACGGTCCATCGCCGCGTTGAGGATCGCGAGCTCGAGCCGCGCCCCCACGCCGGTGAGGTAGTAGAACCGCGCCCCGGAGACCTTCGCGCCGCGCTCGGTGTCGATCGCGCGCAGCCCCTCGCCGAGGTCGAGGTGGTCGCGCGGCGCGAACCCCTCGGCGGCGAAGTCGCGGATCGTGCCCTCCTCGCGCAGGACGACGTAGTCCTCCTCGCCCCCGGCGGGCGCCCCGGCCACGACGTTCGAGATCCGGTACAGCAGGCCCTTGAGCTCGCCTTCCGCGTCCGCGGCGTCCTTCTCGCGCGCCTTGACGTCCGCGGCGAGCTCCTTGGTGCGGGCGAGCAGCGTCGCCTTCTCGTCCCCCTTCGCCTGGGCGACCTGCTTGCCCAGCGCCTTCTGC
Source organism: Cellulosimicrobium cellulans (assembly GCF_001722485.1). Lineage (GTDB taxonomy): Bacteria > Actinomycetota > Actinomycetes > Actinomycetales > Cellulomonadaceae > Cellulosimicrobium > Cellulosimicrobium cellulans_A. The sequence goes on from NZ_LWGL01000072.1 coordinate 13,670, forward strand.
TCCGCGCGCAGCACCTCGAACGCGGACAGCGCGGCGCGGTGGCGCGCGTCGGCGTCGAGCGCGGAGTCGACGAGCGCGGGGTCGTCGCCGCGCGCGACCTGGCTGGCTCGGACGGTGTCGGGGTTGTCGCGCAGGAGGCGGAGGTCGATCACGCGAGCAGCCTAACGAACGGGCCCGCGCCCGCCCTGGCGACGTCCCCGCCCGGCACGGCGACTACCGTGTCGGCATGTCGTGGGAGCTGTGGGTCGCGCTGGCGGCGCTCGCCGTCGCCGTGGTCGCGCTGGTGGTCGCGCTCGGCCTGCGCGCCCAGCAGGCGCGGTCGCGCCGTGCGGCTGGGGCCGCCGGGCCCACGCCCGGAGGTCCCGTCGAGGACGACTCGCGCGAGCTCGTCGCGTTCGTGGCCAACCCCTCCAAGCCGGACGTCGACGGGCTCGAGGCGGTCGTGCGCGCCGCGTTCGCCGACGCCGCGCTGCCCGACCCCCTGTGGCTCGAGACGACGGTCGAGGACCCCGGGATCGGGCAGACGCGGGAGGCGCTCGCCCGCGGGGCGGACGTCGTCGTGGCCGTCGGCGGCGACGGCACCGTGCGCGCCGTCGCCGAGGGCATGGTGGGCAGCGGCCGGACGATGGCGCTCGTGCCGCTCGGCACGGGCAACCTCCTCGCGCGCAACCTCGACCTGCCCGTCGGCGACCCGCGCGCGGCCCTGCGCGTCGTCCTCGCCGGGGTCGACCGGCCCGTGGACGTCGGCTGGGTGCGCGTGCTGCGGTGGGCCGAGGGCGCGGGCGGCAGCGAGGACCGCATCCCGCCGCTCCCGGTGCGGGCCGGCGACGCCCCGGCGAGCAGCACCACGAGGGAGCACATCTTCCTCGTCATCGCGGGGCTCGGGTTCGACGCCGCGATGGTCGCCGACGCCGACGACGTCCTCAAGGCGAAGGTCGGCTGGGTCGCGTACTTCGTCGCCGGGATCCGGCACCTGCACGGGCGGCGCATGCGCGCGCGCATCCAGCTCGACGACAAGCCCGCCGTCGACGCCCGCCTGCGCTCGGTGATGATCGGCAACTGCGGCCGCCTGCCCGGCGGGATCACGCTCCTGCCCGACGCCGTCCTCGACGACGGCGTGCTCGACGTCGCGGCGGTCGACACCCGCGGCGGCCTCGCCGGCTGGGCGCAGCTCTTCGGCGAGGTCGTGATGCAGGGCTTCGGCGTGCGCAGCGAGCTGCCCGCGAAGATCGGCCGGATCGACCACGCGAAGGCGCGGCGCGTGCGGGTGCGGGTCGAGGGCGGCGAGCAGGCGCAGGTCGACGGCGACGTGCTCGGCCAGGCGGTGGAGCTCGAGGCGCGCGTCGACCCCGGGGCGCTCGTCGTCCGCAGCTGAGAGCCGCCCGCCGAGGCCCCCGTAGGCTGGACCGGTGACGCTCCCGGCCGCCAGCACCCCCTGCCCGCGCCGCGTCCCCGCACGCGGGGACCGCGTGCGCGCGAGGGCGGCGCGCGCCGTCCTCGCCCTCCTGGCGGCGGTGCTGCTCGGTGTGCCGGGCGTCGCCGGACCGGCCGCGGCGTCCACCGACGAGCCCGCCCCGGCCCCGGTGCAGGCCGAGCCCGAGCCGGTCGTCGTCGTCGCCGTCGCGGGCCTGTACTGGAGCGACGTCTCGCCGTCGGCGACGCCGACGCTGTGGTCGATGATCCGCACGGGGTCGGTCGCCTCGATGAACCTCGGGCGCACGACGTGCACGACCGACGCGTGGCTCACGCTGTCCGCGGGGCAGATGATCTCGACCGCCGACCCGGCGGACGCCGAGGTGCCGGGAACCCCCGCCGGTCCCGGCACGACGACCGAGGACGTGCCCGGCCCCGGCTGCCCGCCGGTCCCCGCCACGGCCGCGGCCACGGCCGAGCCGGCCCCGACGGTCGTCCCCGGGTGGGACGCGCTCGTCGCGCCCACGGACGAGACCGCACCCGTCACGACGACCCACCACGGCCCGGGCACCCTCGCCGCGCGCCTCGCGCCCACGGGCGTGTGCGCGACGGCCGTCGGGCCCGGCGCGGCGCTCGTCCTCGCCGACGAGACCGGCCACGTCGCGCGCTACGTCCCCGACCTCGCGTCCCTCCCGGACGGCGAGGTCGCGGAGTGCGACGTCACCGTCGTCGACCAGGGCGAGGTCGTCGAGTCCGCCGCGGGCCGCGGAGAGAGCCTCGCGGAGCTCGACGAGGCGCTCGGCCGCGTCATGGCGGAGACCGAGCCGGGCACGCGGGTGCTCGTCGCGGGCATCTCCGCAGGGCCCGTGGGCGAGCCCGGCCTGCAGGTCGTCGTCGACTGGCGGCGCGGCGAGCCGACCGGCCGCTGGCTGCACTCGCCGAGCACGCAGAAGGACGGCATCGTCCAGCTCGTCGACCTCACGGCGACCGTCGTCGCCGAGGCCGGCGGGAGCACGGAGGGCCTCGACGGCGCCGCGCTCGGGCTCGGCGAGACGCGGCGCATGGACGTCGCGCGCACGGTCGAGAACCGCCAGTACCTCAACGTCCTCACGAGCACGATCCCCGCGCTCTACCCGGTGCTCGTCGGCCTCCTCGTCGCGACGCTCGTCGTCACGCTCGGCGGCGTGCTGTGGGTGCGCCGCGCGGCCGCCCGGCGCGGCCAGGCCCCGCGCCCGGGCACGGCGGGCCGCCGTCTGGTCTCC
>NZ_LWGL01000073.1 GCF_001722485.1 Cellulosimicrobium cellulans
GCCCGACGCGCCGTCCGCGGCGGCGCCGGCGGTGCCCGCGAACGCCCGGTCTGCCGGGGCGAGGCCGCAGAAGACCGCGTACGCGTCGTCGCCCGCGAGCACCTCCGTGACGGGTGCGCGCGTCGGGTCGGGCCGGACGGCGAGCTGGCGCCACGTGAGGTCGAGCGCGTCGTAGACGGCGAGGCGCCCGAGCAGCGTCGTCCCCGCGCCGGTGACCAGCTTGAGCGCCTCGGTCGCCATGACCGAGCCCACCGTGCCGCACATCGCGCCGAGGACCCCGCCGGTCGCGCAGTCGGGCGCCGCGCCCGGGGGCGGCGGCACCGGGAAGACGTCGCGGTACGTCACCCCGCGCGGCGCCGCGCCGGCGTCCCGACCCGGGGCGTCGACGTCGGCGGCAGGGTCGGACGCGAACCGCGGCCGACCCCAGAACACGCTCACCTGGCCCTGGAACCGGTAGATCGATCCCCACACCACCGGGATGCCGAGGACCTCCGCGGCGTCCGAGACGAGGTAGCGCGTGGGGAAGTTGTCCGCACCGTCGAGCACGACGTCGTAGCCGCGCAGCACGTCGAGCGCGTTGTCCGCGTCGAGCCGCACGGGGTGCGCGACGACGCGCACGTGCGGGTTGACGTCGCCGATCGCGTCGCGCGCGGAGTCGACCTTGCGGCGGCCGACGTCGGCGCCGCCGTGGATCACCTGGCGCTGGAGGTTGGAGGTGTCGACCGCGTCGTCGTCGACGATCCCGATCGTGCCGACGCCCGCCGCGGCCAGGTACAGCAGGGCGGGGCTGCCGAGGCCGCCCGCGCCGACGACGAGCACGCGCGCCGCGGCGAGACGACGCTGCCCCTCGGGCCCGACGCCCGGCAGCGACAGATGCCGGGCGTACCGCTCGAGCTCCTCGGTCGTGAGCTCGCGGCCGGGCGCGACCAGCGGCGCGAGCCGCGGCGGTGCCGCCGGTGCGCGGTCAGGGGCGCCCGCGGACGTCACGACGCGTACCGCTCCTCCAGGCCGGCGAGCTTCGCCTCGGCCTCGGCGTGCACCTTCTTCTCGAGCACGAACGACATGACCGGCACGACGCCCGCGAAGACCATCGTCGCGAGGCGGCCCCAGCCCCAGCGCATCTTCGTCCACAGGTCGAGCACCGTGACGAGGTAGACGACGTAGATCCAGCCGTGCGCGAAGGGGATCCACTCGAGGTGCTGCATGACGTCGTCCCCGACGCGGAAGACGTACTTCATGAGCATCTCGGCGCACAGGATCAGCAGCATGACTCCCGTGACGATCGCGAGGGCGCGGTACCGCGCCAGCGCGCCGCGCGCCTTGCGGATGGCGGTGCGTGCCGCCTCGGTGCTCGCGGTGGGCGCGGAGTGGTCCGTGGCGGGTTCGGGGGTGGTCATGGCAGGTGTGTTCCTCACTCCGGGCTCGCGCCGACGTCGCGGCGGGCGCCGCGCCGGGACGAGCCTGCCGGAGAAACCTGCCAGGAGACGCTCCGTCGGCAGGTGCCTGCCGCGCAAATGCATGGCCCCGTGTCGCACGCCGAACCTAGGGTAGAACACCGTGCGCCCCCTCCCCCTCCCCGACCCGGGCACCCCCGACCTGCGCGGACCCACGCGCTACCTGCTGTGGCTCGCGCGGCGCCAGTGGACGGTCCTCACGGCCGCCGTCCTGCTCGGCCTCGCGAACTTCGCGTGCCAGGCGCTGCAGCCGTACATGCTGGGCCGCGCGCTCGACGAGGGTCTGTCGTCCGGGTTCGGGCCGGACCTGTTCCGGTGGGCGGGCCTGCTCCTCGCCCTCGGTCTCGGCATCGTCGTGACGGGAGTGACGCAGCACCGCTTCGACGTCGCGAACTGGCTCCGCTCGGCGCTCACGACGTCGCAGCTCGTGGGCGACGTGACCGCGCGCTCGGGGGACGCGATCACCGAGGAGCTGCCCACGGGCGAGGTCGTGTCGACCGTCGCGAGCGACGCGATGCGCGTCGGCCAGCTGTTCTCGCTCATGGGCCAGTTCCTCGGCGCGCTGGGGGCGTACGTCGTCGTCGCGGTGATCATGCTCTCGACGTCGCTGCAGCTCGGGCTCGTCGTCGTGCTCGGCCTGCCCGCGGTCGCCGCGGTGCTGGCCCTGCTCGTCAAGCCGCTGCAGCAGCGCCAGGCGGCCCAGCGCGAGGCGCAGGGCCGGCTCACGACGCTCGGCGCGGACACCGTCTCGGGCCTGCGCGTCCTGCGCGGCATCGGCGGCGAGGGCGTCTTCGTCGGCCGGTACGCGCGTCAGTCGCAGTCGGTGCGCTCGGCGGGCGTCAAGGTCGCGCACACGCAGGCCACGCTCGACGCCCTCCAGGTGCTCCTGCCGGGCCTGCTCGTCGTCCTCGTCGTCTGGCTCGGCGCGACGGCGGCGCTGCGCGGCGACATCACGCCCGGCCAGCTCGTCGCCTTCTACGGGTACGCCGCGTTCCTCGGCTGGCCGCTGCAGGTCGCGACGCAGATGCTCAACATCGCGACGCGCGCGCACGTCGCGGCGCGCAAGATCGTGCGCGTGCTCGCGGTCGTGCCGGCTGCGGGCGCCCGTCCGGCCACGGCGCCCATGCCCGCCGAGGGCAGCCCGCTCGTCGACGAGGCGAGCGGCCTCGTGCTCGAGCCCGGGCGTCTCGTCGCGCTCGTCTGCGCCGACCCGGACGCGTCGGCCGCCGTCGCCACGCGTCTCGGCCGGTTCGACGACGCGGCCGAGGCCGCCACGCCCGTGCGCCTCGGAGGGACGCTGCTCGCCGAGCTCGACAAGGACGCCCTGCGGCGCCGGGTCGTCGTGGCCGAGGCCACGCCCCAGCTGTTCTCCGGGCGGCTGCGGGACGAGCTCGACCCGCGCGGCCGCGCCGACGAGCAGCGGGTGCTCGCGGCCGTGACGACCGCCGACTCGCACGACGTCCTCGACTCCGTCCCCGGCGGCCTCGACGGCGAGCTGCCCGAGAAGGGCCGCTCGCTGTCCGGCGGCCAGCGGCAGCGCGTCGCGCTCGCCCGCGCGCTGCTCACGGACCCCGAGATCCTCGTCCTGGTCGAGCCGACGAGCGCGGTCGACGCGCACACCGAGGCGCGGATCGCCGCCCGCCTCGCGGAGGCCCGGCGCGGGCGCACGACGCTCGTCGTGACGGCCTCCCCCCTCGTGCTCGAGCAGGTCGACGAGGTCCTCCTCCTCGAGGGCGGCCGCGTCACGGCGCGCGGCGCGCACCGCGACCTCGTCGCGCGCGCCCACGCGGACGGCGTCTCCCCCGAGGACGACGCCGCCCGCTACCTGCGGGTCGTCGGGCGCTCGCTCGACGACACGCCCTCCCCCGTCCTGGCCGCCGCGGCCGGCACCGCCGTCCCCGAAGGAGACCCGGCATGAGGCTCCCCGTCGCCGACGGCCCCGCCGTCCGCGCCGCCGCCGCGCGGCTGTTCTCGCGCCACCGGCGCACCCTGTGGGCCGTCGCCGTGCTGCACACGCTCGCGGCCGTCGCCGGGCTCGTCGGGCCCTGGCTCCTCGGTCGGCTCGTCGACGCCGTGACGACGGGCACGACGTCGACCTACGTGACGACGGTCGTCGTCGTCGGCGCGGTCGCGGTCGTCGCGCAGGCGGTGCTGCGGCGGTACGCCCAGCGCATCTCCATGGTGTTCGGCGAGACGGTCTTCGCGGACCTGCGCGAGGAGCTCGTCGGCACCGTGACGTCCCTGCCCCTGTCGACCGTCGAGCGCGCCGGCACGGGCGACCTCGTCGCGCGCACCACGAACGACGTCGACCGCATCCAGCACGCCGTGCGGTTCGGCGTCCCGCAGCTGCTCGTCGCGGTCGTGACGCTCGTGCTCACGGTCGTCGCGTCGCTCGTCGTCGCGCCCCTCGTCGCGCTCGCGCTGTTCGTGGGCGTGCCGCTGCTCGTCGTCGTGGCGCGGTGGTACCTGAGGCGCGCGTCGGCGGGCTACCAGCGCGAGGCCGCGGCGTACGCGACGCTCAACGGCACGATCACCGAGAGCGTGGAGGGCGCGCGGACAGTCGACGCCCTGTCCCTCGCGGAGCACCGGAAGGCCCGCGTGCGCGCGGACCTCGCCGAGGCGTTCGCGGCCGAGCGCTACACCCTGGGCCTGCGCACCGTCCTGTTCCCCGGCATCGACCTCGCCATCGCGATCGCGCCGGTCGCGGCGCTCGTGTGGGGGGCGTGGCTCCTCGCGCAGGGCCAGACGACGCTCGGCGCGGTCGCGGCCGTCACGACGTACGCGTTCCAGCTCGCGGGCCCGGTGTGGAACCTCATCTTCTGGCTCGACGAGATCCAGGTCGCGGCGGCGTCCTACGCGCGCATCGTCGGGGTCTCGCAGGTCTCCACGGACCGCACCGCGACGGACGAGCAGCCCGTCGACGACCGCGTCGTCGCGCGCGACGTCGAGTACGCCTACCGCGCAGGCCACCCGGTCCTGCACGGCGTCTCGCTCGACCTCGCGCCGGGCGAGCGGCTCGCCGTCGTCGGGCCGTCGGGCGCCGGCAAGTCGACGCTCGGGCGCATGCTGGCCGGCATCCACCCGCCCACCGCCGGCACGGTGCGCGTGGGCGGCGTGCGGCTCGTCGACCTGCCGCTGGAGGAGCTGCGGCGCCAGGTCGCGCTCGTCACGCAGGAGCACCACGTGTTCGTCGGCACGCTCGCCGAGAACCTGCGGCTCGCCAAGGTCGACGCGAGCGAGGAGGAGCTGCGCGCGGCGCTCGGCGCGGTCGACGCGCTCGGCTGGGCGGACGGGCTGCCCGACGGCCTCGCCACGGAGGTCGGGTCGGGCGGGCACGCCCTGACGCCCGCGCAGGCCCAGCAGGTCGCGCTCGCCCGGCTCGTGCTGCTCGACCCGCACACGCTCGTGCTCGACGAGGCGACGTCGCTCCTCGACCCGCGCGCCGCGCGGCACCTCGAGCGCTCGCTCAACGCGGTGCTCGAGGGCAGGACGGTCGTCGCGATCGCGCACCGGCTGCACACCGCGCACGACGCGGACCGGGTCGCCGTGGTCGACGGCGGACGCATCAGCGAGATCGGTCCGCACGACGAGCTCGTCGCGGCGGGCGGCGACTACGCGCGCCTGTGGCACTCCTGGCAGCAGGAGTAGGCCGCACGGCCCCGTCCCGCCGGGACGGGGCCGTGCCTCACCCCGACGTCGAGGCGGCTCACTCCGACGGCGTCGAGGCGGGCAGGCCGGCGATGCCCGCGTCCTCGCCGCGCCCGCGCCGCCTGCCGCCCGCGACCTCGTCGCGCACCAGCCGCAGCCACAGCAGGACCGCGAACCCGCCGAAGACCCACCACTGCAGCGCGTAGAACACGTTCTGCAGGTTCAGGCCCGTGCCGCCCTCGATCGTCGGCCGCGGCAGCAGCCCGGGGCCGCCCTCCGCGGCGGGGGTCTGCGGCGGGTCGGACGAGATGAGCACGAGGTAGCCCGAGTAGATCGGCCCGCCCCAGTCGTTGACGAGCGCGCCGGTCGCGATCGAGTCGGTCTGGCCCGCGGGCAGCTCCGCCTCGCCCGCGGCCTCGGACGCCTGCAGGTACCCGGTGAGGCGTACGACGCCGTCCGGGACCTCGAGCGCCGCACCCGCGTCGGGCGTGGGGACCCAGCCGCGCACGACGGGCAGCACCGGTGCGCCGGACAGGTCGGCCCACGACGCCCCACCGGTCCCGTCGTCGGTCACGCGCAGCGGCGTGAGGACCAGGTAGCCCTCCTCGCCGTCGAGCGCGCGACCCGCCACGAGGAGCTGGTCGGCCGGCTCGTACTCCCCCTCGACCCACGCCTGCCGGCCCACGAGCTCGCCGGGGAACGTCGTCTGCGGCGGGAGCAGCACGCCGATCCCTTCCGGACCCTCGGCCTCGGCCTCCACGGCCTGCTGCTGCGCGGCGAGGTCGGCGCGCTGCTGCGCCCGGTCCAGCTGCCACACGCCGAGCCGGGCGCACACCGCCGCGGCCGCGAGGAACAGCACGAGCAGCCCGATCATCCGGGGCTGGCGGGCGACCGCCCAGAACGAACGACGGGCGGGGGTCTCGGGCACGAGCCCCACGGTAGCCGCGCGGGGCGGTCCCGCCCGAATCGGTCGCGTCGCCCGCCGATCGCCGCCGTGCCCACCGCCCGAGGTCCCGCGCTCGGGGCGGGGCCGCGGGACCTTCGTCCTCTTCTGGCCCTGACGACGCACGTCACACCCTGCCGCGTCGGGGAACCTCGTGCAGCGGCCACTGGCATGCGGTTGTATGAAGCCGTAGTCGTCCGCGAAACCCCTTCTCGCAGGAGCGTGAGATGAGCACGACCACCGCCACCGAGACCACCGCCTGGCGCACCGCGGAGGTCGCGCCCCTCGACGACGACACGCTGCGCCGCGTCGACGCGTGGTGGCGTGCCGCGAACTACCTGTCCGTCGGCCAGATCTACCTGCTCGCGAACCCGCTGCTGCGCACGCCGCTGACGCGCGAGGACGTCAAGCCACGCCTGCTCGGGCACTGGGGCACGACGCCCGGCCTGAACTTCCTCTACGCCCACCTCAACCGCGCGATCGCCCAGCGCCGACAGTCCACGATCTACGTCGCGGGCCCGGGGCACGGCGGGCCCGGCCTCGTCGCCAACGCCTACCTCGAGGGCACGTACTCGGAGGTCTACTCCGACGTCACGCAGGACACCGAGGGCATGCGGCGCCTGTTCCGCCAGTTCTCCTTCCCGGGCGGCATCCCCAGCCACGTCGCCCCGGAGACCCCGGGCTCGATCCACGAGGGCGGCGAGCTCGGCTACGCGCTGTCCCACGCGTACGGCGCGGCCTTCGACAACCCGGACCTGCTCGTCGCGGCCGTCGTCGGCGACGGCGAGGCCGAGACCGGCCCGCTCGCCACGAGCTGGCACTCGAACAAGTTCGTCAACGCGCGCAACGACGGCGTCGTGCTGCCGATCCTGCACCTCAACGGGTACAAGATCGCCAACCCCACGGTGCTCGCGCGCATCAGCGACGACGAGCTGCGCGACCTCATGATCGGCTACGGCCACACGCCGTACTTCTTCACCGGCGGCTTCGACGGCGAGGACCCGATGGAGGCGCACCGGCGCTTCGCGGAGCTCCTCGACGAGGTGCTCAACCACATCGCGCGCATCAAGGCCGAGGCTCACGAGGGCAGCGACGAGCGCCCCGCGTGGCCGATGATCGTCTTCCGCACCCCCAAGGGCTGGACCTGCCCGCCGGAGATCGACGGCAAGAAGACCGAGGACTCCTGGCGCGCGCACCAGGTCCCGCTCGCGAGCGCGCGCGACACCCCCGAGCACCTCGAGGTGCTCACGGACTGGCTCCGGTCGTACCGCCCGCAGGAGCTGTTCGACGAGGACGGCCGGCTCGTGGACGACGTCGCGGCGCTCGCCCCGGCGGGCTCGCTGCGCATGAGCGACAACCCGCACGCGAACGGCGGCCTGCTCCTCAAGGACCTGCGCCTGCCCGACTTCCGCGACTACGGCGTCGACGTCTCCGGCCCCGGCAGCACCGTCGCCGAGGCGACGCGCGTGCTCGGGCAGTGGCTCAACGACGTCGTGCGCCTCAACCCGGACAACTTCCGGATCTTCGGCCCGGACGAGGTCGCGTCGAACCGCCTCCAGGCGGTGTACGGGACGACGGACAAGCAGTGGAACGCCGACTTCTACGGGCCCGACGTCGACGAGCACCTCGCCCGCGCCGGGCGCGTCATGGAGATGCTGTCGGAGCACCAGTGCCAGGGCTGGCTCGAGGGCTACCTGCTCACCGGGCGGCACGGCCTGTTCACGAGCTACGAGGCGTTCATCCACATCGTGGACTCGATGGTCAACCAGCACGCCAAGTGGCTCAAAGTCACCAACCACATCCCGTGGCGGCGGCCGGTCGCGAGCCTGAACTACCTGCTGTCGAGCCACGTGTGGCGCCAGGACCACAACGGCTTCTCGCACCAGGACCCGGGCTTCATCGACCACGTGGTCAACAAGAAGGCCGAGATCGTCCGCGTCTACCTGCCGCCGGACGCGAACACGCTCCTGTCGACGTACGACCACTGCCTGCGCTCGCGCCAGTACGTCAACGTCGTCGTCGCGGGCAAGCAGCCGGCTCCGCAGTTCCTGTCCATGGACGACGCGATCGCGCACTGCACGCGCGGCCTCGGCATCTGGGAGTGGGCCGGCAGCGAGGTCGAGGGCGAGGACCCGGACGTCGTGCTCGCGTGCGCGGGCGACGTGCCGACGCTCGAGGTCCTGGCCGCCGCCGACATGCTCCGCACGCACCTGCCCGAGCTCAAGGTCCGCGTCGTGAACGTCGTCGACCTCATGCGCCTGCAGGACGAGAAGGAGCACCCGCACGGGCTGTCGGACAAGGACTTCGACACCCTGTTCACCGCGGACAAGCCGGTGATCTTCAACTACCACGGCTACCCGTGGCTCATCCACCGCCTCACGTACCGCCGCACGAACCACCCGAACATCCACGTGCGCGGGTACAAGGAGGAGGGCACCACGACGACGCCCTTCGACATGGCGATGCTCAACGACATCGACCGCTACCACCTCGTGATCGACGTCATCGACCGCGTCCCGTCGCTGCGCTCGCGCGCCGCCGGGCTGCGGCAGCGGATGGTCGACGCCCGCCTGCGCGCCCGCCAGTGGACGCGCGAGCACGGGGAGGACATCCCCGAGGTGCGGGACTGGGTCTGGCCCGACGTGGGCGAGACCGGGACGGAAGAGGGCGGCCCGCAGTACAACGGCGGCACCGCCGCCGCGCAGGACACCGGAGGAGACAACGAGTGAGCGGCCCCGCTCGGAGCATCTACATCGCCTCGCCCGAGGGCGAGACGGGCAAGTCCACGATCGCGCTGGGAGTCCTCGACCTGCTGGCCCGCAAGGTCCAGCGGGTCGGGGTGTTCCGCCCCGTCACGCGCGCCGCGGGGCCTGACGTCCAGGACTACGTGCTCGAGCTGCTGCTCGCGCACGACGGCGTGGACCTCACCGCGGAGCAGGCGATCGGCGTCACGTACGAGGACGTCCACGCCGACCCGGAGGCGGCGCTCGCGCGCATCCTCGCCCGCTACCACGAGGTCGCGAGCGCGTGCGACTTCGTCGTGGTCGTCGGCACGGACTACACGGACGTCGCCGGCCCCACCGAGCTGTCGTTCAACGCGCGCGTCGCGGCGAACCTCGGGGCGCCCGTGCTCCTCGTGGTCTCGGGCAAGGACCGCACGCCCGACGCCGTGGGCAACCTCGTCGAGGTGAGCGTCGCCGAGCTGCGGTCGCAGCACGCGCAGCCCATCGCCGTCGTGGCGAACCGCGTGCGGCCCGAGGACCTCGACACGGTCCGCGCGCTCCTCGGCACGCTCGGCCCGGACGGCGCCCCGCACGCGGACGACGCGGGCACGCCGTCGGTCGCGCCCGCCGCAGGCCCGGACGACCGGCGGCTGCCCGGCTGGGCCGTGCCGGAGGACCCGTTCCTCGACGCGCCCACCGTCCGCGCGCTCATGGAGGCCGTCGGCGGCACGCTCGCGTTCGGCGAGGAGGCGCTGCTCGCCCGCGAGGCGACCGACCTGCTCGTCGGCGCCATGTCGTTCGAGCACCTGCTCGACCGCCTCACGGACGGCGCGGTCGTCATCACGCCCGGGGACCGCGTCGACATCCTCATCGGCCTCCTCGCCGCGCACTCGGCGTCCGGCTTCCCGTCGCTGGCCGGCGTCGTGCTCAACGGCGGGTTCTTCCCGCCGGAGTCCACGGCGCGGCTCGTCGCGGACCTCGACCCGAGCCTGCCGATCATCCGCACCGAGCTCGGCACGTTCCGGACCGCGAGCGCCGCGGCCCGGGCGCGCGGCCGCGTCACGAAGGACGCCCAGCGCAAGGTCGACACCGCGCTCGCGCTGTTCGAGCAGAGCGTCGACGGCGCCGAGCTCCTCGCGGGTCTCGACGTGCCGCGGCCCGAGGTCGTCACCCCGCTCATGTTCGAGTACGAGCTGCTGTCGCGCGCGCGGGCCGACCGCAGGCGCGTGGTGCTCCCCGAGGGCGACGACGACCGCATCCTGCGCGCGGCGTCCACCCTGCTGGGCCGCCAGGTCGCCGACCTGACGATCCTCGGCGACGAGGCGCGCGTGCGCGCCCGCGCCGCCGAGCTCGGCCTCGACATCGACGCCGCGACGGTCCTCAGCCCGCACGACCCGGAGCTCGTCGAGCGGTTCGCCGTCGAGTACGCCCGGCTGCGCGCGCACAAGGGCGTCACCGTCGAGGAGGCGCGCGAGCGCGTCCAGGACGTGTCGTACTTCGGCACGATGATGGTCCACCTCGGCCTCGCGGACGGCATGGTGTCGGGCGCGAATCACACGACGGCCCACACCATCAAGCCGTCGTTCGAGATCATCAAGACGCAGCCCGGCGTCTCGGTCGTGTCCTCGGTGTTCCTCATGTGCCTGCAGGACCGCGTGCTCGTGTACGGCGACTGCGCCGTCATGCCGGACCCGACCGCCGAGCAGCTCGCCGACATCGCCATCTCCTCGGCGGCGACGGCCGCGCAGTTCGGCGTCGACCAGCGGGTCGCGATGCTGTCCTACTCGACCGGCGAGTCCGGCTCGGGCGCGGACGTCGACAAGGTCCGGCGCGGCACGGAGCTCGTCCGCGAGCGCCGCCCCGACCTCTTCGTCGCAGGACCCATCCAGTACGACGCCGCCGTGGACGCGTCCGTCGCGGCGTCGAAGATGCCCGGCTCGGACGTCGCGGGCCGCGCGACCGTGTTCATCTTCCCGGACCTCAACACGGGCAACAACACGTACAAGGCCGTGCAGCGCTCCGCGGGCGCCGTCGCGATCGGCCCCGTGCTGCAGGGCCTCAACAAGCCGGTGAACGACCTGTCGCGCGGCGCGCTCGTGCAGGACATCGTCAACACCGTCGCCATCACCGCGATCCAGGCGCAGGCGACCGCCGCCGCGGCCGCCCCGGACGCGGGCGCCGACGCAGCGACCTCCACGAACCCCGTCTCCCAGGGAGCCCCGTCATGACGATCCTGCCCGAGGGCGAGCGCCCCAACCCCTACAGCGCGTACGGGGCGCACGGCTCGGTCCTCGTCATGAACTCCGGCTCGTCGTCGCTGAAGTACCAGCTCGTCAACCCGGTCGGCGGCGAGGCGATCGCCGCCGGCACGATCGAGCGGATCGGCGAGGAGTCGGGCATCGTCAAGCACCGCTTCGCGGGCAACACGACGTCGCGCGAGCAGCCGGTGGCCGACCACGGCGAGGCGCTGCGCATCGCGCTCGCCCTGTTCGACGAGATCGGGCCGAAGCTGTCCGACGCCGACGTGTACGCCGTGGGCCACCGCGTCGTGCACGGCGGCGCCGTGTTCTCGCAGCCCGTGCTCGTGGACGACGACGTGGAGCGGCAGATCGACGAGCTGTCCCCGCTCGCGCCGCTGCACAACCCGCCGAACGTCACCGGCATCCGCGTCGCACGCCAGCTCCTGCCCCACGTCCCGCACGTCGCCGTGTTCGACACCGCGTTCTTCTCGTCGCTCCCCGACTCCGCCTCGACGTACGCGCTCGACCGCGCCGTCGCCCAGGAGCACGGGGTGCGGCGGTACGGGTTCCACGGCACGAGCCACCAGTACGTGTCGGGCAAGGTCGCGCGCGTCCTCGGGCGGCGCATCGAGGGTCTCAACACGATCGTGCTGCACCTCGGCAACGGGGCGTCGGCGTCGGCCGTGCGCGGCGGCGTCGCGGTCGACACGTCGATGGGCATGACCCCGCTCGAGGGGCTCGTCATGGGCACCCGCACGGGCGACATCGACGCGGCCGTGGTGTTCCACCTCGCGCGCAACGCCGGGATGACGATCGACGAGATCGACGACCTGTTCAACAAGCGGTCCGGCGTCAAGGGGCTGTCGGGCGTCAACGACTTCCGCGAGCTGCGCCGCCTCATCGACGCCGGCGACGCCGACGCCCAGCAGGCGTTCGACGTGTACATCCACCGCCTGCGCAAGTACGTCGGCGCGTACCACGCGGTGCTCGGCCGCGTCGACGTGCTTGCGTTCACCGCCGGCGTCGGCGAGCACGACGCCGCCGTGCGCGCTGCCGTCGTCGAGGGTCTGGAGCCCCTGGGCCTCGCCGTGGACCCCGCGCGCAACGCCGTCGACTCCGGCGAGCCGCGCGTCGTCTCGCCCGACTGGACGAGCACGCTCGTCATGGTCGTCCCCACCATGGAGGAGCTCGCCATCGCGCGCCAGTGCGTCGAGGTCGTCGAGGGCGGGCGCCCCGGGTCCTGACGTCGGTGTGCGGGCGTGGGCGCCGGGTCGGGACTCTCCGGGGCGGCCGTGCCCGATCGGGCGCTCGCACCACGCGACCCGTCCGCGAGATGCCGGGCGGTGGTCGGAGGGGCGGCCGCCCGGCACCCGTACCCGCACACGGGTGGCATGCTCAGGACGTGACCGTCTACGTCGACCCGCCGGCCTGGCCCGCGCACGGGACGCTGTTCAGCCACCTCGTGTCGGACGCGTCGCTCGCCGAGCTGCATGCGTTCGCCGACATCATCGGGCTGAGCCGGCGCGCGTTCGACCTCGACCACTACGACGTCGCGGCCGAGCGGTACGACGAGGCCGTGGCGGCCGGGGCCGTGCCGGTCGGCGGGCGTGAGCTCGCGCGCCGGCTCGGCGCGTCGGGGCTGCGCGTGCCCGGTCGGGCGCGCAAGGCGGCGAAGGCGGAGTCGCTGCTCGCCCGGTGGGACGCGCTGCTGCCCGGGGCGCGCGACGTCGGGGTCGACCTCGTCGAGCGGTGGCACGAGCCCCACCGCGTGTACCACGGGCCCGAGCACCTCGTGCACGCGCTCGAATCGCTCGCGCTCCTCGAGGGTCGTCCCGCCGGGGTGCCCGACGCCGCGACGTCGCCTCCCGTGCGCGGGCGTCCTGCGCCCTCGGTCACGCAGCTCGCGGTCTGGTTCCACGACGCGGTGCACGACGGCGAGGCGCGCGTCGACGAGGAGCGTTCCGCCGCGCTGGCCGTCGAGTCGCTCGCGCCGCACGCCGACGCGGCGGTGGTCGACGAGGTGGCGCGCCTCGTGCTCATGACCGCGGACCACTCCCCCGCGCTCGACGACGTCGCGGGCGGGCTCGTCTCCGACGCCGACCTCGCGATCCTTGCCGCGGCGCCCGAACGGTACGCGCGCTACGTGCGCCAGGTGCGGGCGGAGTACGCGCACGTGCCCGACGGCGCGTTCCGCGCCGGGCGCGCCGCGGTGCTGCGCTCGCTGCTCGACGCAGGACCGCTCTACCGGACGCCGTTCGCCACCGAGCGCTGGGAGGCGCGCGCCCGGGCGAATCTCGCGGCCGAGCTCGATGCCCTCGCCTGACCCGCAGCGACCACGACGGTGCCGGCACGGCCGGTCCGGCGGCACGAGCCCCGAGCGCTGGCAGACCACCGTTCGCTAGGGTCGGCGCGTGACCGAGACGTCCGCGCCCGTGCCCTCTCGTCCTCCCGCCCGTCGCCCGCGCGTGCGGCGTCCGCGGCGGGCGCTCGCCCTCGGCGCGGCGGGTCTCGCGGTCGCCTCGCTCGTGCCGTTCCTCGTCGTGCAGGGCGTCGGCCGGGCTCGCGTGGCGGACCCGGACGACGTGCCGGCGAGCGACGTCGTCGTCGTGCTGGGCGCGGGGCTGCGCCCCGACGGCACGCCGTCGACGTACCTGCGGCGGCGCCTGGACGCGGCCGCCGACCTGTACGGGCGCGGCGTCGCGCCCGTCGTCCTCGTGAGCGGGGACGCGCACGACGACTACGACGAGCCCGCGTCGATGCGCGCGTGGCTGCTGGAGCAGGGCGTGCCCGACGACGCGATCGTGCTCGACCGCCAGGGCTTCGACACCCACGCGACGTGCACACGCGCGGTCTCCGAGTTCGGGTTCGCGCACGCCGTCGTCGTCACGCAGGGCTACCACCTGCCGCGCGCGCTGTTCTCGTGCCGCGTCGCGGGGCTCGACGCCGTCGGGGTCGGCGTGAGCGCCGAGAGCGTGGAGCCGTGGAAGCCCGTCGTCTACCAGGCGCGCGAGGTCCCGGCCGCGGTCAAGGCGCTGCTCGACGCGGTCGTGCGCCGACCGGACCCGGCGGCCGTCAGGGCAGGCGCAGCCGGCGCATCGCGTCGAGCGCCGTCGTGAGCACGCGGCTCGGCAGCTCCCCGCCGAGCTCGTAGAGCCGGTCGAGCGTCAGGCCCTGGTTCGCGCCGCGCTGCACGGAGACCGTCTGCGCCTCGGTGAGCGCGAGGATGCCGTCGCGGCCGTGCCGACGGCCGAGCCCGGACGCCTTCATGCCGCCCATGGGCGCGGCCGCCGAGCCCCACGTCGCGCTGTACCCGTCGTTGACGTTCACGGTGCCGGCCCGGACCAGCGCGGCGATCCGGCGCCCGCGGGCCACGTCGCGCGTCCACACGCTCGCGTTGAGCCCGTACGCGGTGTCGTTCATGACCGCCACCGCCTCGTCGTCACCCGCGACGCGACGCACGGACACGACCGGCCCGAACGTCTCCTCGGTGCTGCACAGGGCATCGTCGGGCACGTCGTCCAGGACGGTCGGCGCGTAGAACCACGGGCCGATGTCGGCGCGGTGCACCCCGCCGGCGAGCACGCGCGCGCCCTTGGCGAGGGCGTCGTCGACGTGCTCGACGACGCGGTCGAGCTGCGCCTGGGACGTGAGCGACCCCATGTCGGCCGAGTAGTCGAGGCCCGCGCCGAGCCGCAACGCGCGCACGAGCGGGACGAAGGTGTCGAGGAACTCGTCGGCGACCTCCTCGTGCAGGACGAGCCGCTCGGTCGAGATGCACAGCTGGCCCGAGCTGCCGAAGCACGCGCGCAGCGCGCCCCGGGCCGCCGTGGCCACGTGCGCGTCCGCCGCGACGTAGAGCGGGTTCTTGCCGCCCAGCTCGAGCGTCGCGCCGATCAGCCGCTCTCCCGCGCGGGCCGCGACCCGGCGGCCCGTCGCCGTCGACCCCGTGAACGCCACGTGGTCGACGAGGTCGGTGAGCGCCGCGCCCACGTCACCGCCGCCCGCGACGACGAGCAGCAGGTCGGACGGCAGCCCGGCCCGCTCGAGCAGCTCGGCGCCCCACAGCGCCGTGAGCGTGGTCTGCGGGTCGGGCTTGAGGACGACCGCGTTCCCGGCGAGGAGCGCGGGCACGGCTTCGGCGAACGCGAGCGTGAGCGGGTAGTTCCACGGCGCGATCACGCCGACGACGCCCACGGGGCGCCGGTGCACCGTCGTGCCGGTGAGCAGCGGCAGCATGCCGGGCACCCGCCGGTCCGCGAGGTAGCCCGGTCCGCGCACCGCGTAGTGGCGGGTCACGAGGGCGACGTCCGCGACCTCCTCGAACGCGCTGCGCCGCGACTTGCCCGACTCCATCTGGACGAGGTCGAGGCCGTCGGACTGCTCGGCGAGGACGAGCTCGCCGAAGCGCAGGAGCACGCGCGCCCGCTGGGCGACCGGGACCTGCTCCCACGCGCGCTGGGCGGTGCGCGCCCGCTCGACCGCGCTGGCGACGTCGTCCGCGGAGGACGTGGGGACCGACGCGAGCGGCGCGCCCGTGAACGGCAGGACGGACCGGTGCACGCCGGCGGTGCTGCTCGTGACGACCCTGGCGACGAGCGGGGCGACGACGTCCGGCTCGAGCACGTACGTGGCCGCCGGGTCCTCCGGGTCGAGGAGGCCGTCCGGAGCGGCGCCGCCGCCGGGCACGGGGCCGGGGTTCGATGAGCTGCCCGGGGAGCTGGTCATGGGGTCCAGGCTACGGCGTCGCGGTGACAGGCAGCTCCCACGTCGTGAGCACCGGCCGGAAGCCGTGCCGTGCCCAGAACGGCGCGGAGAGCGGGTTGAGGACGCCGTGGTGGAGCAGCACGACCGTGTCGCACCCGTGCTCGTCCCGCACGCGTGCGAGCGCCGCGTCGACGAGCGCGGCACCCAGCCCGCCCCCGCGCGCCCCGTCGGCGACGTGCAGCAGGACGATGTAGGCGACCGGCTCGCGGACGACCGCCCCGGCGACCGCGCCCGACAGCCGCGGCGGCTCGACCGCGACGACGCCCAGCACGCCCTCCGTCCGGCCGTCCGCGGCCTCGGCGACGAGCACCGTCGAGTCGGAACGGGCGATCGCGGCCGCGACCTGGGGCGCGAGCGCTGCGCGCGTCCCCG
>NZ_LWGL01000074.1 GCF_001722485.1 Cellulosimicrobium cellulans
GCGCGGGTCCGCGCGACGACGCGCGGCGCGGTGGGGCTCGTGACGAGCCGCGGCCGCGTCGTGCGGCTGTCGGTGCTCGACCTGCCGGCGCTGCCCCCGACGGACGGCGCCCCGAGCCTGTCGGGCGGCGTCCCGCTCAGCGAGGTCGTGGCGCTCGAGCCGGGCGAGACGCCCGTCACCGTGGTGTCGCTCGACGCCGACGCGCCCCCGCTCGCGCTCGGCACCGCGCAGGGCGTCGTCAAGCGCGTCACGCCGGGCGACGTGCCCGCGAACCGCGACGACTGGGAGATCATCGGCCTCAGGGACGGCGACACGGTCGTGGGTGCCGCGCCCGCGACCGACGCCGACGAGGTCGTGTTCCTCAGCAGCGACGCCAACCTGCTGCACTTCGAGGCCCGGGCGGTGCGTCCGCAGGGCCGGCCCGCCGGCGGGATGGCCGGGATCCGGCTCGCGGACGGCCAGCGCGTCGCGTTCTTCGGCGTCGTCCCCGCGGACGTGCGCGACCTCGCGACGGTGGTGACGGTCTCCGGGTCGTCCGACGCGCTCGCCGGGACGCAGACCGGCGCCGCCAAGGTGACGCCGTACGAGCTGTACCCGGGCAAGGGCCGGGCGACCGGCGGGGTCCGCGCGCACCGGTTCCTCAAGGGCGAGGACACGCTGATCCTCGCCTGGGTCGGTCAGGGGCCCGCGCGGGCGACGGGCGCCGGCGGGCAGCCCGTCGAGCTTCCCGAGGCGGACCAGCGCCGCGACGGCTCCGGGACGCCGCTCGCCTCGCCGGTGGCCGCCGTCGGCTGACCGCCGCGCCGCGACCTCCCGCTCACGCTGCGCGGTGCCCCCGATGGGGGCACGCTGAGTGAGGTGGAGGCCGCACAGGAGCGGGGCGACGGGACGGCGAGGGAGCCGGCGGGGCCGACGGGCAAGGTCGACTACCACGCCGTGTTCGCCGCGCTCACCGCGCCCAAGCTCGTGCTCTCGCCCGAGCTCATGATCCTCGACGCCAACGAGGCGTTCCTGCGCACGGTCGACGCGCCCGCGACCGCCGTCGTCGGCCGGCACTACCTCGACGTGTTCGCGCCGCGCGAAGACGTCGGTCCCCTCGTGCGGCAGGTCGCGGAGTCGTTCGACCGGGTCCTCGCGACCGGCCGGCTCGAGATGATCGGGCCGCAGCGCTACGACATGCGCGACGCCGAGGGCCGGTGGAGCGAGCGCTGGTGGATCATGACGAACGTGCCCGTCCTCGACCCCGCGGGCCGCGTGTCGCTGCTCGTGCACCGCGCCGAGGACGTGACCGACATCGTGCTCGCGCGGCGGCGGATCCGGGCCGACAGGCCCGCCCCGGCCGGACCTGCGCCCGGCACGGCCGGGACCGACGCCCCGCGGCCCGGCTCCGCGGAGACCCCGCCCGCTGCGGGTGCGGAGGACACGGACGCGGGGTCGGGGCTCGACCAGGGCGTCCTCGGCCACGTGCTCGCCGTGGGCTCGACCGTCCGCCGGTACGCCGACGTGCTCGTCCGCGAGCGCCGCGCCGCGCTCGAGCTCCAGGACTCGATCCTCACGCCCCCGCCGTCGCCGCCGGGGCTGCGGATCGACGCGCGGTACCGGCCGGCGGTGCCCGAGGTCCACGTGGGCGGGGACTGGTACGACGCGTTCGTCCAGCGCGACGGCCGCACGGTCGCCGTCGTGGGCGACGTCACGGGCCACGACGTCTCCGCCGCCGCCCGCATGGGTCACCTGCGGGGGATCGTGCGGGCGATCGGCTACAACGCGGGCTGCGCGCCCGCGCGGCTGCTCGACGAGGCCGAGGAGACCGCGGCGGGACTGGAGCTCGAGGTCTCGGCCACCGTGGTCGTGGCGTGCGTGGACTCCGGCGCGCCGGGCACGCCGCGGGCGGTCACGTGGACCCGGGCGGGGCACCCGCCTCCCGTGCTGCTCCGCGCGGACGGGTCGGCGCACCTCCTGCAGGCGAAGGCCGACCCGCCGCTCGGTCTCGGGCTCGGCGGGAACCGCCACGACCACGCCGCGACGCTCGCGCCGGGCGACACCCTCCTGCTCTACACGGACGGCCTGATCGAGCGCCGCGACCGCCGGCTGCGCGAGAGCCTCGCCGTGCTCCCCGAGCGGGTCGCCGTGCTCGCGCGCGTGGGGCCGGGGCGCCTGCTCGACGCCCTCCTGACCGACCTCGTGCCCGACGGCGCGGAGGACGACGTCGCGCTCCTGTCGGTCCACGTGAAGGAGGCGTGACCGCCCGGCGCCACGACCGGGACGTCTCCGGTGCGCCGTCCGGGGTGCGGGGTCGCGCGCCCTCGCCCTGCGAGCGCGGCCCTCCCCGGGCAGGCTCGGGAAGGACGTGAGCACCCGACGTGACGGAGGACAGCGTGCGGACCACCGCGGAGGACCTCGACTACCACGCGATCTTCTCGGCGCTCACCGCGCCCAAGCTCGTCCTGTCGTCCGAGCTGATGGTCCTCGACGCCAACGACGCGTTCCTGCGCACGATCGACGAGCCGGCGTCGGCGATCGTGGGGCGGCACTACCTCGACGTGTTCCCGCTCCACACCGAGGAGGGCACGGGGGCGGCGGAGGTGGTGGCGTCGTTCGACCGGGTCCGGGCGACGGGGCGCCTCGAGATGATCGGCCCGCACCGGTACGACCTGCGCGACGCGAACGGCCGGTGGACGGAGCGCTGGTGGATCACGACCAACGTGCCCGTCACCGACGCCACGGGGCGGGTCTCCGTGATCGTGCACCGCGCGGAGGACGTGACGGACATCGTGCAGGCCTACGGCCCGGTCCGGGCGCGCGACACGGCGGCCGCCGGGGAAGGCAGGGACGGCGCGGACGCCGGCGGCACCGGTGCCGTGGACGACGGCGCCCGGGCGCCGTCCGTGCTCGACCGCGTGCTCACCGTCGGGTCGACCGTCCGCCGGTACACGGCGGCGCTCGTGCGCGAGCGCCGCGCCGCGCTGGAGCTCCAGGACTCCATCCTCACGCCGCCTCCCGAGGCTCCCGGGCTGCGCATCGACGTCCGGTACCGGCCGGCGGTGCCGGAGGTCCACGTGGGCGGTGACTGGTACGACGCCTTCGTCCAGCCCGACGGCCACACCGCGGTCGTCGTCGGCGACGTCACGGGGCACGACGTCTCCGCCGCGGCGCGCATGGGTCACCTGCGCGGGGTGGTCCGCTCGGTCGGGTACTGCACCGGAGCCGGTCCCGCGACGGTGCTCGACACCGCCGAGAGCACCGCCTCGGGGCTGGGTCTCGACGCGCTCGCGACGGCCGTCGTCGCGCGGGTCGGCCCGGGGACGGACGGCGGGGCCCGGTCGCTGACGTGGGCGTCGGCGGGCCACCTGCCCCCGGTGGTGCGGCGGGCGGACGGCTCCGCGCGGCTGCTCGAGGCACCGTCCGACCCCCTGCTCGGGCTGGGGCTCGGCGGCGACCGCTCCGACCACGCCGACGTGCTGGAGCCCGGCGACACGCTGCTGCTCTACACCGACGGCCTGATCGAGCGCCGGGACCGTCCGCTGCGCGACAGCCTCCGGGAGCTCCCCGAGTGCGTGGCATCGCTCGGCGACGTCCCGCCGGGGCGGCTGCTCGATGCCCTGCTCACGTACCTCGTCCCGGCCGGGACGCAGGACGACGTCGCGCTGCTCGCCGTGCACGTGGAGCGCTGAGCCCCGCGCCGCCGCGCGCCACGCGGGCGTCGAGGACGCGGACCCGCCGGCCGCTCCGACGGCCTCGACGACGGTCCCCAGGGTGGCGCGCACGGTGCGCTCCCCCGGCAGCGTCGCGCGGTGCACGACGGCGACCGGGACGGCCGGGTCGACCCCGTGGGCCAGCGCCTGCGCCACCGCGGCCGCGAGGCGGCCGGCGCCCATGAGCAGCACCGTCGTCGTGCGGTCCACCTGCACCGGCACGCCGGCGGCCCGGCACGCCAGGACCTCCGAGCCGCCGCGCCCGAGCACGAACGGGTCACCGCCCTTGACCCGCACGACGCGACGCCCTGCCCGGGCGTGCTCGACGAGCACGGCCTCGATGTCCCTCTGCGGCAGGGTGTGCCTGCCGGGCTGCTTGCCGACCTCGACGACGACGACGCGCGGGTCCAGGAGGTCGACCAGCCCGGCGGGGCCGAGCCGGTCGACGACGACGACGTCGGCCTGCAGGAGCAGCGCCAGGCCGCGCACGGTGATGAGGTCGAGCGCCCCCGGGCCGCCGCCGACGAGCGCCACCGACCCGGGCTCGAGCACGGCGCCGCCCAGCGCCTCGACGCCCAGCGCGTCGCTCACGCCGACGGCGCCGCGGCGAGAGGGATCGAGGCGAGCGGCGCAGGAGCGCGCGGCATCGGGTCGGGGGCGACCAGCACCCGTCCGTCCCGGACCTCGGCGGGGAAGACGACGAGCGGCCTGCAGTCCTTGCCCCCGGGGTCGACGACCTCGCCCGTGTCGAGGTCCCAGACCTGCTTGAGCATGGGCGTCGTCACGGTGGTCACGTCGCGCACCGCCCCGTCGTCGCCGGTGACGCGGTGCGTGCCGACGAGGCCGCGCGCCATGACGTTCGCGCCCGAGTACGGGTCGCGCTGCTGGACGGCGCGCACGGTGCCGTCGGTGAGCCGGAAGACGGCCACCTGGGTGCTCCCCAGGAGGGCACCGACGCCGCGCTCGGGGTCGAGGTCCTCGAGGACGCAGATGTCGACGGACGTGCTCATCGGGTGTCTCCTGCGGTGAGGTCGGCGCGCACGCCGGACATCGCGGCGTCGCGGGCGGCGCGCGGGTCCAAGTACGTCGGGGCGTCGTGCTCCCCGGCGGGGCGGACCTGGCCGCGCTCGGGCACGAACCCGAGGTCCGGGTCCGCGGCGTCGGGCGCGTTGACGAAGGTCACGAACTTGCGCATCTTGGCGGGGTCCGCGAGGGTCGCGCTCCACTCGTCCTCGTAGGAGCGCACCTGCTCGGCCATCGCGGCCTCGAGCTCGTCGGCGATCCCGAGGGAGTCCTCGACGACGACGCGGCGCAGTTCCTCGAGCCCGCCCGCGCGGTCCGCGACCCACGGAGCCGTGCGCTGCAGGCGGTCGGCCTCCTGGACGTAGAGCATGAGGAACCGGTCGACGTAGCGGACCAGCGTCTCGTCGTCGACGTCCTCGGCGAGGAGCTGGGCGTGCGCGGGCTGCGCGCCGCCGTTGCCGCCCACGTACAGGTTCCAGCCCTCGTGCGTGGCGATGATGCCCACGTCCTTGCCGCGCGCCTCCGCGCACTCGCGCGCGCAGCCGGAGACGCCGAACTTGATCTTGTGCGGCGACCGCAGCCCGCGGTACCGCAGCTCGAGCCGCACCGCCATGGCCGACGAGTCCTGGACGCCGAACCGGCACCACGTGCGGCCCACGCACGTCTTCACCGTGCGCAGCGACTTGCCGTACGCGTGCCCGGACTCGAAGCCCACCGCGACCAGGCGCTCCCATATCTCCGGGAGCTGGTCGAGGCGCGCGCCGAACATCGCGAGGCGCTGGCCGCCCGTGACCCGCACGTAGAGGCCGAGCTCGTCGGCCACGCGCGCGAGCTCGAGCAGCTGGTCGGGCCGCACCTCGCCGCCGGGCATGCGCGGGATCACCGAGTAGGTGCCGTTCTTCTGCAGGTTCGCCATGACGTGGTCGTTGGTGTCCTGCAGCGCCGCGTGCTCGCCCTCGAGCACGTGGCCGCGATGGAGCGTCGACAGGATCGAGGCGACGGTCGGGCGGCAGACGGCGCAGCCGCGGCCCGTCCCGTGCGCCGCGACGATCTCCGAGAACGTCCGCAGGCCCTCCTCGCGGACCACCCGGTACAGCGCGGCGCGGGACATCGCGAAGTGCTCGCACAGCGCGTCCGAGATTGCGACGCCCGCGCGGGACAGCTCGGTGTTGAGCAGCTTGGTCAGCGCGGGGACGCACGAGCCGCACACGGTGCCGGCCGTCGTGCACTCCTTGACCTGCCCGACGGTGGTGCAGCCGTGCTCGGTCACCGCCGAGCGGACGGTCCCGGCGTCGACGTTGTTGCACGAGCAGACGACGGCCTCGTCGGGCAGCTCGGTGCCGGCGAGGCCCTCGCCGTCGGGCGCGATGACGGCGGCCGGCTCGGCGCCGAGCGGGCGCCCCAGCAGCGGGCGCAGCGCCGCGTACGGCTCGACGTCGCCGACGAGCACGCCGCCCAGCAGGGTCGTGGCGTCGTCCGAGAGCACGAGCTTGCGGTACCGGCGGTCGACCGGGTCCACGAACGACACCTCGAGCGCGCCCGCGCTCACCGCGTTCACGTCGCCGAAGGAGGCCGCCTCGACCCCGACGCCCTTGAGCTTCGTGCCGTCGTCGGCGCGGCGGTGGGACCGCGACCCGCCGAGGAAGCGGTCGACGACGACGTCGGCCATGTCGTTGCCCGGCGCGACGAGGCCGGCGCACACGCTGTCGACCGACGCGCACTCCCCGATCGCCCAGACGGCGGGGACGGACGTCTGGCACGCCTCGCCGACGACGCCGCCGCGCTCGCCGACGGCGAGACCTGCCTCGCGCGCCACGCGGTCGCGCGGGCGGATGCCCACCGACAGCACCACGACGTCCGCCGGGAGCGACGAGCCGTCGGTGAGCTCGGCGGTGCCGACGGAACCGTCCCCCGCCGGGAGGAACCGGTGGGCTCCCGCGCCCGTGCGCACCGCGATGCCGAGGTCCTCGACGAGCAGGCGCAGCATCTCGCCGCCGCCCTGGTCGAGCTGGACGCTCATCGGCCGGTCCGCGAACTCGACGACCGTGGTCTCCGCCCCCAGGTTGTGCAGCGCCGCCGCGGCCTCGAGGCCGAGCACGCCCCCGCCGACCACGACGCCGCGCACCGGACGACCGAGCGCCTGCCCGCGCAGCCGCACCCACTCCTCGAGCCGCTCGACGTCCTCGACCGTGCGGTAGGTGAACAGGCCGGGCAAATCCGTCCCCTCCGCGCGCGGCGTCCAGGCCCACGACCCTGTCGCGAGGACCGCCCGGTCGTAGTGGACCTGGCGGCCCGACCGCGTGGTGACGAGACCCGCCGCGCGGTCCAGGGTCGCCACCGCGTCGCCGGTGACGAGCGTGACCCGCGGGTCCTCCCACACGCTGCGGTCGAGCGTCAGGGCGTCGGCGTCGCGCGTGGCGAACCAGTCTGACAGGTGCACGCGGTCGTACGGCTCGTGGGGCTCGTCGCCGACGACCGTGAGGGCCCAGGTGCCCTCGGGGTCCCGCGAGCGCAGGGTGCGGCGAACCGGTGGGCGGTCATCCCGGCGCCGACGACGACGATGCGGGCGCCGTCGAGACTGCTGCCCTCGGGGTGTGCGGTGGCGTCCGGCGACGCGCTGGTCATCGTGAGCACGTGGGGAGGTCTTTCGAGAGGAGGAGCGTTTCCGCACGTCGCGCCGCACCCGGCCGACGCTCGCTCTCGACACTAGTCCGCGCGATCCGGACACATCGGCGTGGCGGGAGCAAGGTCCCTCACATCCCCCCGCGAAGACCTCCGTGCCGCGGTGGTCCGCCGTCGTCGTGCGGTACGCCAGGTCAGGCGTTCGCGAGCTCGCGGCCGTCCTCCGTCGCGGGCTTCTGGTCCTCGTAGCGGCGCACGACGCGGCTGACGGTCGAGCGCGACGCCGAGACCTGCTGGGCGATCTCGCGCTGGTTCATGCCCTGACGGGCGAGCTCGACGATGCGGCGGTCGCGCTCGGCCGTCGGGTCCTCCTCGACGGAGGACCCGGTGGACAGAGCCTGCGCCGCGTCCCCGGAGCCGGCGAGGTTGAACACCTCGACGCGTCGGGTGTGGCCGGTCACGACCGGCGGCTCCGCGACCGGGGTGGCCACGGTGTCCTCGGGGAGGGGGCGCTCCCAGGGGAGCGGTCGGGTGCGCTCGAACAGCTCCTTCACCCGCGCCTCGAGATCGGGAAGCGCCTCGAAGGTGGTCGTCTCCGGCTTGTAGGGCTGCTCGTCGGCGAGCTCGCTCTCCGGCTCGGTGGCGGGTGTCTCGGTCGGTGCCGCCACGGCGAGCTCGTCGCGAGCCGGCCCACCAGGTCGCGGAGCGTGGACGTCCGAGACGTCGGAGACGTCAGAGATCTCGGAGACGTCGAGGACGTTGCCGTCGCGCACCGGCTCGGGTGCGAGGGACTCCGGGCCGTGCGCCTCCATGGGCCGCTCGGCGGAGGCGGCGGTCCGGGCGGCACCGGAGGCCTCGGAAGGTCCTGCGGACCCGGCGGCCTCGGCCGACCCGCGGGCGGTGCCGCGCTTGACGGAGCTCGCCCCGATGAGGTCGAGCCGGTTCCCGTGGCGCTCCGCGGCCTCCAGCCGGTCGACCCACACCTGCATGCGGCGCTCGAAGTCCTCGACCGTCAACAGCTTGAGCGCTGCGTCGCGCGCGGCGCGCTGCCGCTCGTGCGCGGCACGGACCTTGCGCAGGTCCGCGGGCGTGCCCGAGCTGTCGGCGCGCGCGTCGCGCCACTGCTCCAGGGCGGAGACGTACCCGTGGACCCGCGCCTCACGGCGACGCTCCTCGAGGGTGTGACCCGTGACCATGTGCCGCTCCCCCACGAGGGCGAGGTGCCACATCAGCGCGGCGACCAGTGGTGGCACGAACCGGAACACCACCATGTAGGGCGTGCTCTCGGTCGGGACCGCGACCTCGTGCAGCGCCGCGAACACGCCCGAGGTGCCCGACAGCACCCAGGTGAGCGTGAGGAGGACGCCGTACGGGCGGCCCTCGAGCGCGGCGTTGCGCGCCATGAGCGCGACGGCGACGAGGCTGACCTCGAGGAAGCCCGCCAGGCCGTACGCCTCGAGCGGCGACATGTGCGCGACCTCGAGGCCGAACAGGACCATGCCGCTGTAGGCCAGGGCGGTGGCGATCGTCGCCGCGACGACCACCGCGACCATCGGGAGATACCTGCCGCGGTAGCGCGCCTGCCGCGGTGACCTGCCCGCGCCGGTCTCGTCCTGCTGTGTCACGTCGTCCTCCGAAAGGTGGTGGGAGCGCACATATCCCAACACTCAGGACAGTCTTCGTCAACGCACCGAAAGGACCGCCGTCGGATCGTGGGCGGCGACGTCCCGGGTCGACCCGCCCGCTCGGCGCGTGACGCGCGCCGGACGGCTCGAGACAGCACGACGCCGCGCCCCCGAGGGGACGCGGCGTCGGTCGACGATCGGCACCGCCGACGGCAGGCGGGCGACAGGGGTAGGGCTCCGCCGACCAGGGGATCAGCGGGAGCACCGTCCACGGCTCAGACGTTGAAACCCAGCGCGCGCAGCTGGTCCTTGCCGTCGTCGGTGATCTTCTCCGGCCCCCACGGCGGCATCCAGACCCAGTTGACGCGGAAGCCGTCGACGAGCCCGTCGAGGGCCTGCGCGGACTGGTCCTCGATGACGTCGGTCAGCGGGCACGCCGCGGACGTGAGCGTCATGTCGATGACGGCGTGGTTGTTCTGGTCGATCTGCACGCCGTACACGAGCCCGAGGTCGACGACGTTGATGCCGAGCTCGGGGTCGATGACGTCGCGCAGCGCCTCCTCGACGTCCGCGACGGTGGGCGGGCTGGGCTGCGCGCCCGCGGCCTGCGTGTCGGTGGTCATCGGTTCTCCTCCGTGGTGCCCGCGGCGCCTGCCGCGGCGGTCTGGTCCAGTGCGCCCGAGGTGACGAGCGAGTCCCGCAGCGCCGCCCAGCCGAGGAGCGCGCACTTGATGCGGGCAGGGTACTGCGAGACGCCGGTGAACACGGTGGCGTCGCCGAGCTCGTCCTCCGCGGCGTCGTCGAGGCCCTTGCCGCGCGAGCCCATGAGCTCGCGGAAGACGTCGCCGAGGTGCTCGGCCTCGGTCACCGGGCGGCCGGTGACGAGGTCGGTGAGCACGGACAGGGACGCCTGCGAGATGCTGCAGCCCTGCCCCTCCCAGCTCACGCGGGAGACGATCGGCCCCGCGGGGGCGCCTCCTGCAGCGCCTGCGGCTCCGTCGATCTCGACGCGAAGCGTCACCTCGTCGCCGCACGTCGGGTTGACCTGGTGCGACTGGCCGTGCGCGGCGCCGTCGGCCGCCTCGACCAGGCCCCGCCCGTGCGGGCTCTTCGCGTGGTCGAGGATGACCTGCTGGTACATCTGCTCGAGCGAGCTCATGGGCCTCCTCCCGTCAGTCCACCGAGAAGAACGCGCGGACCCCCGCGAGGACTTCCCGAAACGCGTCGACGTCCTCGCGCGTGGTGTATACCGACGCGGACGCGCGGGCGGTCGCCGCGACGCCGAACCGGCGGTGCAGCGGCTGCGCGCAGTGGTGCCCGACGCGCACGGCGATCCCCGCGTCGTCGAGCACCTGCCCGACGTCGTGCGCGTGCACGCCGTCGACGACGAACGACACGACGGCGATCCGCTCCTGCGGGTCGCGCGGCCCGACGATCCGCACGCCCGGGATCTCCCCGATGCGCAGCAGCTCGGCCGCGAGCTCGTGCTCGTGCGCGCCGACCGCCTCCATGCCGAGCTCGTGCAGGTACCGCGCGGCGGCGCCGAACCCGACGACCTGGGCGACGGCCGGCGTGCCGGCCTCGAAGCGCTGCGGCGGCGCCATGTAGGTCGACTCCGTCATGGTGACGACCTCGATCATCGACCCGCCCGTGGTCACGGGCGGAAGCGCCTCGAGCAGCTCACGTCGCCCGTAGAGCGCGCCGACGCCGGTGGGGCCGAGCATCTTGTGCGCCGAGAACGCGGCGAAGTCGACGCCGAGCGCCGGCAGGTCGACCGGCATGTGCGGCACCGACTGGCACGCGTCGAGCACCGTGAGCGCGCCGACCTCGCGCGCCCGCGCGACGATCGGCGCGACCGGCGTGATGGCGCCGGTCACGTTCGACACGTGCGTGAACGCGACGACGCGCGTGCGCTCGGTGATGACCGAGGCGGCGTCCTCGACACGGACCCGGCCGTCGTCGTCCACCTCGAACCAGCGCAGCACGGCGCCCGTGCGGGCCGCGAGCTCCTGCCACGGCACGAGGTTCGCGTGGTGCTCCGCCTCGGTGACGACGATCTCGTCGCCCGGCGCGAGCGCGAAGCGGCGCGCCGCCTCTCCCCCGCGGCCGAGCGTGGCGTTGGAGATCCCGTACGCGACGAGGTTGATCGCGGCCGTCGCACCGGACGTCCAGACGATCTCGCCCGGACGCGCGCCGACGAGCGCCGCGACGTCCGCGCGCGCGTCCTCGAACGCCTCCGTGGCCTCCTCGGCCAGCTGGTGCGCGCCGCGGTGCACCGCGGCGTTGCGCTCCTCGTAGAAGTCCACCTCGGTGTCGAGGACGACCTGCGGCTTCTGGGAGGTCGCGGCCGAGTCCAGGTAGACGAGCGGACGACCACCGCGCACCGTCCGCTCGAGCAGCGGGAAGTCCGCGCGCACGGCCGCGAGCTCGCCCGCGCTGAGGCGCGCGGGCTGCTCGGGACCGGGCCGGGCGGGGGGCGCGGTGGTCGTCATGGTCGTCTCCTTCGGAGTCGGTCCGGCGGTAGGGCCGGACGCGTCAGGCGGACGCCGCCGAGGCGGACTCGACCGAGCCACCGAGGTAGCGGTCGTAGCCCTCCTCCTCCAGGCGGTCGGCCAGCTCCGGGCCACCCTCCTCGGCGACCTTGCCGTCGACGAAGACGTGGACGAAGTCCGGCTTGATGTAGCGCAGGATGCGCGTGTAGTGCGTGATGAGCAGGATGCCCGCGTCCGTCGTGCCGTGGACGCGGTTCACGCCCTCGGAGACGATGCGCAGCGCGTCGACGTCGAGGCCGGAGTCGGTCTCGTCGAGGACGGCGAACTTCGGCCTGAGGAGCTCCATCTGCAGGATCTCGTGGCGCTTCTTCTCCCCGCCGGAGAAGCCCTCGTTGACCGAGCGCTCGGCGAAGGACTCGTCCATGCGCAGGCGCTCCATGGCGCCCTTGACGTCCTTGACCCAGTGGCGCAGGGACGGGGCCTCGCCGTCGATCGCGGTCTTGGCGGTGCGCAGGAAGTTCGAGACGGAGACGCCGGGCACCTCGACCGGGTACTGCATCGCGAGGAACATGCCGGCACGGGCACGCTCGTCCACGCTCATCTCGAGCACGTCCTCGCCGTCGAGCGTCACGGAGCCGTTCGTCACCTCGTACTTGGGGTGGCCGGCGATGGAGTACGCGAGCGTGGACTTGCCCGAGCCGTTCGGGCCCATGATGGCGTGGACCTCGCCGCTGTTGATGGTCAGGTCGACGCCGCGCAGGATCGGCTTCGGCCCTTCCTTGGTCTCGACGCTGACGTGCAGGTCGCGGATCTCGAGAGTGGACATTCGTGGTTCTCCCAGGAGTTCGGTCGTGGAGTTCGGGGGCCGGTCGCGCCGGCCGAGCAGTCAGGGGTGACGTGCGGTCGGTGCCGCGGTCAGGACGAGCCGATCGTCCGGTCGACGTCGACGAGCACCTTCTCGCCCTCGACGGTGACCGGGTAGACGGGCACGGGCCGCATCGCGGGCAGCGCGGTCGGCTGCCCCGTGCGCACGTCGAACTGCGAGCCGTGCAGCCAGCACTCGACGAAGCAGCCCTCCACCTCGCCGTCGGACAGGGACACGGCCCCGTGCGAGCAGATGTCCGAGATGGCGTGCCACCCGCCGTCGCCGTCGCGCACGACGGCGACCTCCACCGTGGCGCCGTCGGCCGACGAGAGCTCGACGCGCAGCGCCTCCTCGGGGCCGAGGTCGGCGGTGGTGCAGGCGAGCTGTGCGGTCACGCCACGCCCTCGGCGTCGGCCGTGCCCTCGATGACGCTCATCGACTTGCTCAGCTCGCGCTCGATGGCCTCGAGCAGGCGCTCCTCGACCGACGCGACGCCGATCTCGGAGATGAGCTCCGCGAAGAAGCCGCGCACGACCAGGCGCCGCGCGTCGGCCTCGGGGATGCCGCGGGCCTGCAGGTAGAAGAGCTGCTCGTCGTCGAACCGGCCGGTCGCGGACGCGTGGCCCGCGCCCTCGATCTCACCGGTCTCGATCTCGAGGTTCGGCACGGAGTCCGCGCGCGCCCCGTCCGTGAGGACGAGGTTGCGGTTGAGCTCGTACGTGTCGGTGCCCTCGGCCTCCGCGCGGATGAGCACGTCGCCCACCCACACGGCGTGCGCGCCGTCGCCCTGCAGCGCGCCCTTGTACGTCACGCGCGACTTGCAGCGCGGGACCGCGTGGTCGACGAACAGACGGTGCTCCTGGTGCTGGTCGGCGTCCGCGAAGTACAGGCCCACCATCTCGACCTCGCCGCCCTCGGCGGTGAACTCGGCGTCGGGCGTGACGCGCACGACGTCGCCGCCGAGCGTCACGACGACGTGCTTGAGGCGCGCGTCGCGGCCCACGCGGGCGCGGTGCGACGAGGCGTGCACGGCGCCGTCGGCCCAGTCCTGGACGGACACGACGGTGAGCTGCGCGCCGTCCTCGACGACAATCTCGACCGTCTCGTTGAGCGTCGCGGCACCGACGTGGTCGAGCACGACGACGGCCTCGGAGTGCCGCTCGGCGCGCACGAGGACGTGGCTCGCCGTCGGCGTCGGGCCGACGCCCTCGACGCGCACCGACGTGACGTCGGACGCGACGGCCTCCTTGGGCACGGTGATGACGGTGGCCTGCTCGAAGGCGTTCCACGCGGTGACGGCGGTGCGGTCGCCGGGCTTGCCGGCGGTGCCGAGACGCTCGTCGTCACGACCGACGATCGCGACCTGCACCTCGGGCGCCTCGACGACCGTGACGCGCACGTCGCCGCCGCCCGACTGCCCGACGAGCCGCTCCTCGAACAGCGGCGCGAGCCGCGCGACGGGCGAGAAGCGCCACTCCTCCTCGCGCCCGGAGGGCACGGGGATGTCGGCGAGGTCGAACGACGTGAGGCGCTCCGCGCGGGAGCCCTGCGGCACGACGACGCCGTGGGAGTGCGCGCCGTCGGCCGTCGCGCGCGAGTGGTCGGTGCTCAGGCCCTGCGCAGGGCCCTCGGTGGACTCTTCCGTGGTCACTGGGGTGGTCATATCAGCCGACGGACCCTTCCATCTGCAGCTCGATGAGGCGGTTGAGCTCGAGCGCGTACTCCATGGGCAGCTCGCGCGCGATGGGCTCGACGAACCCGCGCACGATCATGGCCATCGCCTCGGTCTCCTCCATGCCCCGGGACATGAGGTAGAACAGCTGGTCCTCGCTCACGCGCGAGACCGTCGCCTCGTGCCCCATGGACACGTCGTCCTCGCGGACGTCGACGTACGGGTAGGTGTCGGAGCGCGAGACCTGGTCGACCAACAGCGCGTCGCACAGCACGGTCGAGGCCGAGTGCGAGGCGCCCTCGAGCACCTGCACGAGCCCGCGGTAGGACGTGCGGCCACCACCGCGCGCGACCGACTTCGACACGATCGACGACGACGTGTGCGGCGCGGCGTGCACCATCTTGGCGCCCGCGTCCTGGTGCTGACCCTCGCCCGCGAACGCGATCGACAGCGTCTCGCCGCGCGCGTGCTCGCCGAGCAGGTAGATCGCCGGGTACTTCATGGTGACCTTGGAGCCGATGTTGCCGTCGACCCACTCCATCGTCGCGCCCTCGGCCGCGGTCGCCCGCTTGGTCACGAGGTTGTACACGTTGTTCGACCAGTTCTGGATGGTCGTGTAGCGCACGCGCGCGTTCTTCTTGACGACGATCTCGACCACGGCCGAGTGCAGCGAGTCGCTCGAGTAGATCGGCGCGGTGCAGCCCTCGACGTAGTGCACGTACGAGCCCTCGTCCGCGATGATCAGCGTCCGCTCGAACTGGCCCATGTTCTCCGTGTTGATGCGGAAGTAGGCCTGCAGCGGGATCTCCACGTGCACGCCCGGCGGCACGTAGACGAACGACCCGCCCGACCACACGGCCGAGTTGAGCGCCGCGAACTTGTTGTCGCCCGACGGGATGACCGTGCCGAAGTACTCCTGGAAGAGCTCCGGGTACTCGCGCAGGCCCGTGTCGGTGTCGACGAAGATGACGCCCTGCGCCTCGAGGTCCTCGCGGATCTGGTGGTAGACGACCTCGGACTCGTACTGGGCCGCGACGCCGGCGACGAGGCGCTGCTTCTCCGCCTCGGGGATGCCGAGCTTGTCGTACGTGGCCTTGATGTCCTCGGGGAGCTCGTCCCAGCTCGTGGCCTGCTTCTCCGTGGAGCGCACGAAGTACTTGATCTTGTCGAAGTCGATGCCCGTGAGGTCCGAGCCCCAGCTCGGCATCGGCTTCTTGTCGAACAGGCGCAGCGCCTTGAGCCGGGCCTTGAGCATCCACTCGGGCTCGTTCTTCAGCGCCGAGATGTTGCGCACGACGTCCTCGGACAGGCCGCGCTGCGCGATGGCGCCGGCCTCGTCGCTGTCGTGCCAGCCGTACTCGTAGGCACCGATCGAGGCGATGATCTCCTCGTCGCTGCGCTTGTCGTCGACGGGCTGTGCCACGCCGGCGGCGTCCTGGGTGGGAGCGCTCATGGTTGTCCTTCCACTGTCCGTCGATGCGGAGGGGGCGGTCAGTATCGGTCGGGGGTCGAGGGTCGGAGGGGGACGTTCGTCGTGCAGGCGTGCCCGCCGCTCGCGAGCGTCGCGAGGCGCTGCACGTGCGAGCCGAGGAGGCGCGCGAACACCTGCGCCTCGGCCTCGCACAGCTGCGGGAACTCCTCGGCGACGTGCTGCACCGGGCAGTGGCCCTGGCACAGCTGCACGGCGCGCGCACCCGCGACGGGGCGCACGCTCGCCGCGTAGCCGTCGTCCGCGAGCGCCTGCGCGAGCTGGGAGGCACGGCCCTCGACGTCGTCGGCGTCGAGGCGCGCGGCGTACCGCTCGGCGAGGCCGCTCAGGCGGTCGTGGGCGAAGCGCTCGACGGCCTCGGGCCCGGCGACGTCGCGCAGGAAGCGCCCCGCTGGTGGCACCGGGTCGAGGTCGCGGGCAACCACGTCACGCAGCTCGTCGTGCCGTTCGCGTTCTTCGCGCCGCAGCCGGTCGCGAGCTGGGCGGGGGCCGTCGTCGTGCTCACGCAGC
>NZ_LWGL01000075.1 GCF_001722485.1 Cellulosimicrobium cellulans
GCGGGCCGCGCCGGGCGCGGCGCGAGGGTGTCGTTCGGGCTCATCGGGTCGTCACCTCGTCGTGTCGGACGGAACTTCCGGTCGTCGGGGCGGGGACCTGGTGGTCCCCGAAGGTGCCCCGGCGTCCGGCCGGAGCGCCCGTACCGGGCGCCGGGGCGGGCGACCTCGCGGTCGCCGGTGGGCTCGTCGAGCGGACCTGGCGCGGACGGCCCGGCCGATGGGCCGTCCGGCCGTCGCGGGCCGCGCGTCGAGCGCCCTGCCCGGCGGGCCGGTGCGTCACCGGCCCGCCGGGGGTCTGTCAGGCACAGCTCTGCGCGGCGTGGTCCGCCGTCTCCGAGAACGTCCTCCCCTCGGCGTCGGTCGCTGTCACGGTCACGGAGCCTGCCGCCACCTCGGTCGCCCGCGTCGCGAACGCGTGGTACGCCGAGGCGCCCGGGGCGACGTCCGCGAAGGACTTCTCCCCGAAGGGCGTCTGGAGCGTGACGGCGAGCGGGATCTCGTCGTCGTTCGCCGCCCGGACGGCGAGGTACACCTTGCCGCCCATGCAGCGCGGCTGCACCGTGACCGTCACCGCGGGCGGTGCCGGCTCGTCGTCGACCACCCGGAAGCGGTCGAACGACGCCGGCGCCCCGGTGTCGGCGGACGCCCCGAGGGCGAACAGACCCACGGGCGCGTCGGCCGCGGCCGCGTTCGTCACGGACTGGTCGAACGTGGTCCACGTCTGGCCGTCCGCGCTGTAGGCGCCCGTGAAGGTGTCGCCCGAGCGCGTGAGGCGCAGGTGCCACACCGACCCCGCCAGGTTGCCCGTCTGCGGCTGCGGGTCCTGCACGACCCCGCCGACCTCGCTGCGCAGCTCGATGCGCGCAGCCCGGGCCTGGCCGGCCTGGTTGTCGACGACGTAGTCGAGCTTGACGTAGTCGTCGTCGCCGCCGTAGACGATCAGGCCGCCCTGCTGGTACTGGCGGTCGAACGCCGAGCCGTCGACGACGGTCTCCACCGTCCACTCGTCGCCCGGCTGGTCCTGCAGCACGATGTTCGGCACCGGGCGGTTGTCCGTCCCGTAGATGTCCGTCGGGGTCGTGTCGATCTGCAGGGAGCCGTCCGTCACGCGGTACCCGGCCGGGTCCTCGTTGACGACGGACCAGCGGCACGTGTCGAGGGCGTCGCCGTCGAACTCGTCGTCGGGCCCGGGGGCCGGCGCCGTGTCGTCGGGCGTGATGTGGAACCAGTCGAACTGCGCGTCGAGCACGGGCGAGGCGGTGCCGTTGCCCTTGAGCGACACGAGGCCGATCTGCGCGTTCTCCAGGTCGGCGATCGACTTGGTCTGCGGCATCGTCGTGAAGTCGGTGCCGTCGGCCGAGTACGCCGCCTGGAGGTTCTCGCCGTCGCTCACGAACCGCACGTACACGGTGTCGGGGTAGTCGGCCCCGAGCGCGGCGGAGTTGGACTCCCCGACCTCGTTCGGCTGGGCGTTCTCCTCCCGGATGAACTGGAAGATGCGCGTCGCCGGGTCGGCCGCGGCGGACCGGCCCTGGATCACCATCTTCGCGTAGTTGTCCTGGTCCTCCCAGATGAGCAGACCCGCCTGCTGGTACTGCTGGCGAGCCGGCAGCGTCAGCTTGGCCGTGGCCGTGAACGGCCCGTCCGGCAGGTCCTGGAGCACCAGGTTCGGCACCGCCGTGTTGTTCGTGCCGTAGAAGTCGGTCGCCGTGGTGGGCACCACGAGCTGACCGTCCGCGACCGCGAGGTTCTGGTCACGGTTCAGCACGGTCCAGCGGCCCTCGTCGAGCTCGGACCCGAGGAAGTCGTCGGACCGGCCCGCGAAGCACAGACCCGGGCCGGCGTCCGGCTCCTCGACCGTCACCGTCGTGTACTCGACCGAGTACGCGCCGCGCTCGTCGGTCGCGCGGACCTGGAGCCGGTACGTGCCCGGCTGGTCGTACGTGACCTCGAACGTGTCGGTGCCGTCCACGAAGCCCTCACCGAGACCGGCGTCCCACGCGAACGTGACCGCCTCGTCCTCCGGGTCGGTCGCCGCCGCGGTCGCCGTGACCGTGAGCGGCGCCGTGCCCGACGTCGGGGTGACCTCGAACGTGTCGATCGACGGGCGGACGTTGTCCGTCACGCCGCGACCGTTGACGACCATCCAGTTGACGTTGGACCCGCCGGAGGTCTGCACGAAGTACAGCGTGCCGCTGCCCGACGGGACGTCGTGCAGCTCCGCCGTGACGTCGGTGTAGACCTGCCAGTCGCCCGTCTGCGGCACGGTGACGCTGCCGATCTCCGGGCCCTCGGGGTCGTCCCAGCGCAGGGAGATCGCCGTGCCCGCGCTCGGCGCGGCCGCGCGCAGCGTGATCGAGTCGACGTCCGCCAGCGAGACCGGCTCGTGCGCCCACCAGTCACCCGGCTCGATCCACCCGATGTTGAGGCCGCCGCCCGCGGAGTCGCCCGTGGTCTCGGTCTGCACGCCGGGGTCTCCCCCGCTGGTCGACCCCTCGAGGCGGCCGGTCGACGTGAAGAACTCCGACTGGAGCAGCTTCGGCTGCAGGACCTGCAGGTCGTTCGCCGTCAGCGGGACGCCCACGGCGCCGCCGTCGTCGGTGTACATCGCCTCGACCACCCAGAAGATGTTCGACTCGATGCCGTGGCCCTCGTCGCGGGCCGTCTGGAGCGTGCCCTCGCAGCCCGTGAGCTCCTCCATCGGGTGGGCGTGCGAGTCGTGACCGAGCGACGTGAACAGGGTGACGTTCTCGCACGTCACCTCGCCGTCCGGGTCCTCCACCGCGATCTCGTAGCGGACCTGGTCGCCCCACTCGAAGAAGCCGCCGTTCTCCGGGAACGTGATGGAGACCGTCGGCGCCTGGTTCCCGACCACGACCGAGACGTTGGCGACGCCGGTGGCGCCGTTCGCGTCCGTCGCGACGAGCTGGGCGGTGTAGCTGCCGTTCTCCGTGTACGTGTGCACGGGGTTCGCCTCGGTCGACGGCGCGGAGCCGTCCCCGAAGGTCCACTGCAGCGTGATCGGCTCACCCGCCGGGTGGCGCGTGCCCTCGGACGAGAACTGCACCGTCAGGGGCGCGGCACCGCTCGTCACGTCCGCGCTCGCGCGGGCGATCGGGGCGGGGTCGCCCTGCACGTAGTTGACCTTGTAGACGCCGCTCGTGTCGTTGTTGCCGCCGAAGCCGGCGCCCCAGTCGATGACGTACAGCGCGCCGTCGGGACCGAAGTCGAAGTCCATCGGGCGGTCGAAGCCGGCGCTCGGGTCGAAGATCTGCGGGAGCACGCGGTTGATGTCGACGAGGTCGTCACGCTCCTCGCCCGTGAGCTGGAACGAGTAGACCCGGCCCTGGTTCCACTCGCCGAACAGCGCCTTGCCGTCCCAGTACTCGGGCCACTTCACGTCGGAGTCGAGCTCGGGGTCGAAGTCGTAGACCGGGCCGCCCATGGGCGCCCCGCCCCCGCCGATCTCCGGGAACTCGGGGTTGCCCCCGCCGGTGTACCAGACCTCCGCCTCGACCGCGGGCGGCAGCTGCTGGATCCCGGTGTTGTTCGGCGAGCTGTTCACCACGCCGCCGGCGCAGTCGAACGCCGCGCCGGACTGGCCGGTCGCGAAGTCGTAGTCGACGTACGCGTTGTTCGACCCCGTGCAGTACGGCCAGCCGTAGAAGCCGGGCTCGCTCACGACGTTCCACTCGACCGCGCCGCGCGGGCCGCGCGCCGGGTCGGCGGCACCCGCGTCGGGACCGTAGTCGCCGACGAGCACGTTGCCGGTGTCCGGGTCGACGCCGATGCGGAACGGGTTGCGGAAGCCCATCGCGAAGATCTCGGGCTTCGTCTGCGCGGTGCCCGGGGCGAACATGTTCCCCTCGGGGATCGTGTACGTGCCGTCGTCCTCGGGGTGGATGCGCAGGACCTTGCCGCGCAGGTCGTCCGAGTTCGCCGACGTGCCCTGGGCGTCGAAGTTCTGACGGCCCGCACGCTCGTCGATCGGCGCGTAGCCGCCCGACTCGAACGGGTTGGTGTTGTCGCCCGTGACGACGTAGAGGTTGCCCTCGGGGTCGAACACCATGTCGCCGCCCGCGTGGCAGCACGTGTCGCGCTGCGTGGGGATGACGAGCACCTTCTTCTCCGACGCGAGGTCGATCGTCCTCGTCGTCGGGTCGTAGTCGAACCGGGACACGCGGTTGTGCGGCCCGTCCGTCCCGACGTCCTGCGGCGACCAGAAGAGGTACACCCACCGGTTCTCCGCGAAGCCCGGGTCGAGGACGACACCCGTGAGCCCGTCCTCGTTGGCCTGCGTCACGGACAGCGTCGCCGCCGTCGTCGTCTGGCTCGTCGCCGGGTCGATGACCCGCACGCGCCCGTCGCGCTCGACGTAGAAGACCGTCCCGTCGGGGGCGACGTCGAGCATCATCGGGTTGGCGGTGTTCTCGTCCAGCGGCACCATCTCGTAGCTGTCCGACTGCGTGGCGCTGCAGTCCGACGCGACGACGCCGGCGGCGGTCTGGATGCCGCCGAGCAGGTGCTGGAGGAACTCGGGCTCCGCGTACGACTCGTCCGTGTGCCCGCCCCCGGTGTACCAGGACCGGCCGCCGTCGTAGACCTGGCACCACGCGATGGGGTGCTCGGCGCCCATGGCGCCCGAGCCGGCGGTGTAGGTGGTCTCGTCGAGGCTCGCGAGGACGTGGACCTCGTCGCGCGGGTTCGTGCGGTAGTTGTACCACTCGTCGTAGCGGTCCCAGCGCGCCGGCAGGTGCGCCGTCGACTCGTGGACGTGGTCCTCGACCTTGACGGTCGCGTCCTGGTTCTGGGGGTGGCTGTTGAAGTAGGCGCCGACGAGCTCGCCGTACCACGGCCAGTCGTACTCCGTGTCGGACGCCGCGTGGACGCCGGCGTACCCGCCGCCGGCCTGGATGTACCGCTCGAACGCGGCCTGCTGGTCGTCGTCCAGCACGTCGCCGGTCGTGGACAGCCACACGACCGCCTCGTACTGCGCGAGGTTGTCGTCGGTGAAGGCGCCGGCGTCCTCGGTCGCCGTCACGGAGAAGCCGTTGTCGGCCCCGAGCTGCTGGATCGCCGCGATGCCCGCGGGGATCGAGCCGTGGCGGAAGCCCGCCGTCTTGCTGAAGACGAGCACGTCGAACGGCTCCGTCTCGGCCGCCGCGGCGGACACCGCGGGGAGCGCGTCCGTGGACGCGGGGGTTGCCGTGGCCGACGTCGCTGTCGCCACGGTCAGGGGTAGAGCGACCGCTGCCGCGGCGACCGCCGCGACCGTGCGCCTCGTCGCGCGCGATCCATGTAGCACGTTTCTCACAAGGTCTCCTCGTCGAGATCAGGAACTGTGCTGCGCTCCGCGGGGACGACGTCGTCGGCCTGCCTGCCGTCCCTGACGTGGCGGATCCGGTGTGCTCCGCCGTGCACCGCGCCCGCGCCGGGCGCCCCGCGCCACCTCCTCCCGCAACGTTCCGGACGTCTCCCCCGCGCACCGTCGCGCGGGGAGGACCGGGGCGGGGCCGCCGTGCGGCCCCGCCCCGAGGCCTGCTACGGCTCGACCCAGCCGCCCGCCGCCGCGCTGCGCTCGACCGCGTCCAGCACGCGCTGGACGGCGAGGCCGTCGGCGAACGTCGGCGCGGGGTGCGTCCCCGCCGCGATGCCCTCGACGAGGTCGACGACCTGGTGGGTGAACGCGTGCTCGTAGCCGAGTCCGTGGCCGGCCGGCCACCAGTGGCCGACGTAGGCGTGCTGCGGCTCGGTCACGACGATGCGGCGGAAGCCCGCCGTCGCCGGGTCCTCCGACGCGTCGAAGAAGTGCAGGACGTTCATGTCCTCGAAGTCGAAGGCCAGCGAGCCCTTCGACCCGTTGATCTCGAGCCGGATCGAGTTCTTGCGCCCGTACGCGAACCGCGTCGCCTCGAACGTGCCGATGCCACCGCCGGACATGCGGGCGAGGAAGACCGCCGCGTCGTCGACCGTCACCGGCCCGCGCTCGGCGCCGCCGCTGCCGGACAGCCCTGTGAACTCGGTCGCGACCGGGCGCTCCTTGACGAACGTCTCGAGCAGGCCCGTCACGCTCGTGACGCGCTCGCCGGTGACGAACTGAGCGAGGTCGATCACGTGGGCGCCGATGTCCCCGAGGGCACCGCTGCCGGCCTTGGACTTGTCGAGCCGCCACGACAGCGGCGCGTCCTCGTCGGCGATCCAGTCCTGCAGGTACTGCGCGCGCACGTGCCGCACCGTGCCGATGCGGCCGTCGGCCACGAGCTGGCGCGCGAGCTGGATCGCGGGGACGCGGCGGTAGGTGAAGCCGACCATGGCGACGACGCCGCGGCCCGCGGCGGCCTCCGCCGCGGCCACCATCTTCTCGGCCTCCGCGACCGAGTTCGCGAGCGGCTTCTCGCACAGCACGTGCTTGCCCGCCTCGAGCGCGGCGATCGCGATCTCCGCGTGGGTGTCACCGGGGGTGCACACGTCGACGAGGTCGACGTCGTCCCGGGCGACGAGCGCCTGCCAGCTCGTCTCGGTGGTCTCCCAGCCGAGCCGCTCGGCCGCCGCCGCGACGGCGTCGGGGTTGCGTCCGCCCAGGACGCGCATCCGCGGCTCGAGGGGGAGGTCGAAGAACCGGGGGGCAGTCCGCCAGGCCTGCGAGTGTGCTGCCCCCATGAACGAGTACCCGACCATGCCGACGCGCAACGACGCGCCGCTGTTGTCTGCCATGTCGATCCTTCCAGGTGCGCACGCCGACGGCCCCGCCCGGGCACGGAGGGCCGGCCCGACCGGGGCCGTCGGCGCTACGCGGTTCGTTCTCGCGCGATCAGGACTCGAACGCCGTCGGCAGGTACTGGTCGACGTTGTCGGCCGTCACGACGGGCGCGTAGAGCTGGACCGTGCGCGGCACGCCCGACGACGCCAGGTCGCTCATGTTCTTCTCGTGCGCCACGAGACGCGCGAGCTTGATGCCGTCAGCGGCCTGCGTGGCCGGGTAGATGACGGTCGCCTGGACGACCGAGTCGCCCGACTCGATCTCGCGCATCATGTTGGCCGAGCCGGCGCCGCCGACGAGGAAGAACTCGTCACGGCCCGCGTTCTCGATCGCGGAGAGCACGCCGACGCCCTGGTCGTCGTCGTGGTTCCAGATGGCGTCGATCTGAGGCTCCGCCTGCAGCAGGTTCGACGTCGCGGCCTCGCCGCCCTGGACGGTGAAGTCGCCCTGGACCTGCGTCGAGACCTCGAGGCCGCAGTCGG
Organism: Cellulosimicrobium cellulans; assembly: GCF_001722485.1. Taxonomy (GTDB): domain Bacteria; phylum Actinomycetota; class Actinomycetes; order Actinomycetales; family Cellulomonadaceae; genus Cellulosimicrobium; species Cellulosimicrobium cellulans_A. The sequence goes on from NZ_LWGL01000075.1 coordinate 7,243, forward strand.
ACAGCGCGTCCGCGAAGCCCTGGCTGCGGTCCTGGGTGAGCGGCAGCGACGCGATGCCCTGGATCTCGGCCACGACGGCGTCGGGGTTGTCGCCGAGCTGCTCGCAGATGTAGGTGCCGGCCGACACGCCCATGCCGTAGTTGTCGCCGAGCACCGTCGCGCGGGCGGCGAACGGGCTGGAGAACTCGCGGTCGACGTTGATGACCGGGATCCCGGCCTCCATCGCCTGCGTCGCGACGTCGGTGAGCGCCGCGCCGTCGAACGGCAGGAGCACGATCGCGTCGACGCCGTCGTTGATGAAGCCCTCGATCTGGCTGATCTGGACGTTGACGTCGTTGGTGCCCTCGGCGACGCGGAGCTCGACGTCCTCGTACTTCTCCGCCTCGGCCTGGGCCGCCGACGAGATGGCGCCCATCCAGCCGTGGTCGGCGGCGGGGGCCGAGAAGCCGATGACGAGGTCCTCGCCCGGCTCGTCGTTGTCGGAGACCGCCTGGTTGTTGCCGCCGCCACCGCCACCGTTCCCGGTGTCCTCGTTGGCGGGGGTGTTCGACGTGCACGCCGAGGCGATCAGGGCGATCGACGCGGCGGACACCGTCGCGAGCGTGATGCGGCGGCGGAGGGTGGTGCGTGCGGACATGAGATCTCCTTCGATGCTGTCCTGCTGAGAGCGGGGACTACGGGGCGGTGCGGGTTCGTGAGGTGCTGGTGCGTGCGACGACGACGTCCGGCCTGTCATGTCGTCCGGCGGGCGAGGCGCTGCTGGAGGAGCACCGCGCCGACGATGATGGCGCCTCGTGCGATCTGCTGGATGGAGCTGTCGACGTTGTTGAGGATGAAGACGTTGGTCAGCGTCGTGAAGATGAGGACGCCGATCACCGTGCCGACGATCGTGCCTCGGCCGCCCGCGAGGAGCGTGCCGCCGACGACGACCGCCGCGATGGCGTCGAGCTCGATGAGCAGGCCGTTGGTGGAGGCCCCGGCGCTCGTGCGGGCGAGGATCATGACACCGGCGATGCCGGCGGTGAGACCGGACAGCGCGTACACGTACATGAGGTGCCGCTTGACCTTGATGCCGGCGAGGCGGGCTGCCTCGGGGTTGCCGCCGATGGCCACCGTCCGGCGGCCGAAGGTCGTCCGGTTGAAGAGGAACCACCCGAGCACGGCGACGACCGCGAAGATCCACACGACCTTCGGGACGCCGAGGAGGTCGCCCCGGAAGACGTCGTTGAACGCCTGCTCGCTGACGATCTGCGTCCGGCGCTGCGCGATGAGCTCGGCGAGACCACGAGCGGCGACGAGCATCGCGAGCGTCGCGATGAACGCCACCACCTTCCCGTAGGCGATGATCACCCCGTTGATGAGGCCGGCGCCGAGGCCGACCGCGAGGGCGCACAGCACCATCACCGGCCAGCCGTACGACTGGGTCGCGAGCGTCGTCGCCCACACCGACGCGAGCCCGAGCACGGAGCCCACCGAGAGGTCGATGCCCCCCGTCGTGATGACGAAGGTCATCCCGATGCTCACGACCCCGAGGACCGACCCCAGGCTGAGGATGGTCATGAGGTTGCTGACGCTCGCGAACCGCTCTCCCGCCGTCGCGAAGCCCACGACGCACAGGAGCAGCAGGGCCACGACGAGGCCCAGGTTGCGTCCGGCTGCTCCGGACAGGAAGCCGCTGCGACGTGAGCCGCTGGCCGCGTCCTGCTTCTCGACGCGGCTCGACTCGTCCGCGGTCGGCGACGATGCCGACACCTGCTGCTCGCTCACGCGACACTTCCTTCCATGACCATGTCGAGCACCTGGTGCTCGTCGATCGATGCGGCGGGTCCTTCGTGCACGACGCGGCCCTCGGAGATGACGAGGACACGGTCGGCCAGACCCAGGACTTCGGGGATCTCGCTCGACACGACGACGACGGCGGCGCCCTCGTCGGCGAGGCGGCGGATGAGGGCGTAGATCTCGGCACGGGCTCCGACGTCGACACCGCGCGTGGGCTCGTCCAGGAGGAGCACCCGGCAGCCGTGGACGAGCCACCGGGCGAGCATCGCCTTCTGCTGGTTGCCGCCCGAGAGGGTGCGGATCGCCCGGTCGACGCCGGCCGGACGCAGGTCGAGCGACGTCGCCTGCTCCTCGGCCGCCGAGCGCTCGGCGCGCTCGTCGAGGAACCCCGCCTTCGCGAACCGGGAGAACGTCGAGAGCGTGACGTTGCGGTAGACCGGCTCGTCGAGGAGCAGCCCCTGGCTCTTGCGCTCCTCGGGCGCGAGGCCGATGCCCGCACGCACGGCACCGTCGACGGACCCGGCGCGCATCTTGCGGCCGTCGACCTCGACGCGGCCCGCGGTCGCACGCCGCGCGCCGTAGATGGTCTCGAGGATCTCCGACCGCCCGGACCCGACGAGACCGGCGAGCCCGACGATCTCGCCCGCGCGCACCTGGAGGCTCACGTCCGCGAAGACGCCGCGCAGCGACAGTCCCTCGACGTCCAGGACGACCGGTGCCTCGTCGGGGAGCTCCGTGGTGTCCGGGAACACGTACTCGACGGACCGGCCGGTCATGAGGGTGATGAGCTTCGCGGTGGGCGTCTCGGCCACGGGCAGGTTCTGCGCCACGGTCCGGCCGTCCTTGATGACGGTGATGCGGTCACCGATCTCGCGGATCTCCTCGAGGCGGTGGGAGATGTAGACGACGGCGACGCCCGCCGCCGTGAGCTCCTTGACCACCCGGAAGAGGTTCGCGACCTCCTCGGAGTCGAGGACGGCGGACGGCTCGTCCATGATGATCACGCGCGCGTCGTGGGACAGGGCGCGAGCCATGGAGACGATCTGCTTGCCCGCCGCGGAGAGGTTCCCGACCTCCTGGCGGGGCGACACCTCGGAGTGGCCGAGCCGGCGCAGGATGTCGCGCGTGCGCTTGACGGCCTCGCGCCGCTGGGAGAACCCGAGCGTGTCGAGCTCGTGACCTAGGTACACGTTCTCCGCGACCGTGAGGCCGTCGACGACGTCGAGCTCCTGGTACATCGTCGCGATGCCGTGGCGCAGCGCGGCGACGGGGTCGGAGATGGTGATGGGCTCGCCGTCGAGGAGGATGCGCCCCTCGGTCGGCTGGTGCGCGCCGGCGAGGACCTTGATCAGGGTCGACTTGCCGGCGCCGTTCTGGCCGAGGAGGCAGTGGACCTCACCGGGCAGGATCTCGAGGTCGACCCCGTCGAGCGCACGCGCGCCGGGGAAGACCTTGACGATGCCCTGCATGTGCAGGAGCGGCTGGGGAGGGTCTGCGTTGACCATGTCCGTGAACCTAGGGGACCTTTTGACGGACGTCAAGCAGAAGATGCGCACTCCCTGCACTGTTATGCGTTCGTGATCACCAAAAGTCGTCGAGGCTGCGGGGAGCGCGGGTCGACCGACGGTCGGGAGCGGGAGAACGGGGAGAGCGAGGGCGGCGGTGCCTGGCGTGCTGCGTGGGCGACGAGCGCCCGGACGGGAGGCCGCAGAGCCTCCGAGCGGTCGGCGACTGCAGTGTCGCCTTGACCGGGGAGCGTAGTGGTACCTTTTGTCGATCGTCAAGCAAAAGACGACGTTGTCACCCTGCTGAGCAGACGATCGACGAGAGGCTTCGTGATTCACTGTGCCCATGGAGGAGCTCCTCAAGTTCGCACCGCGACCGACCGGTGCGGGCGACATGTTCCAGCTGCTCAGGGACGGGCAGCCGCGCACCCGCGCGGACCTCGCGGCGATCACGGGCCAGGCGCGGTCGACCATCGCCGCCCGGATCGACCTCCTCATGGCCTCCGGCCTCATCGCCCCCGCCGGTGAGGCGAGCTCCACCGGCGGGCGCCCGCCGGTCACCTTCGCGTTCAACCCCGGCGCCCGCATCGTGCTCGCCGTCGACCTCGGCGCCACGCACGCGCGCCTCGCGGTGACCGACCTCGGCTCCAACGTCCTCGCCGAGACGGACGCGGCCATCGCCATCGCGGACGGCCCAGACGTCGTGCTGTCCTGGGTGGCGCAGACCGGCGAGAAGCTCGTCGCGACCGCAGGGCGCTCGATGGACGACCTCGTGAGCGTGGGCGTCGGGCTCCCCGGCCCCGTCGAGCACTCCACGGGCCGTCCCATCAACCCGCCGATCATGCCGACGTGGGACGACGTCGACGTGCCCGGCATCCTGGCCAAGCGCTTCGACGCCGCCGTGCTCGTCGACAACGACGTCAACATCATGGCGCTCGGCGAGCACCGCACCGCCTGGCCGGACGTGACGGACATGCTCTTCGTCAAGGTCGCGACCGGCATCGGCTCCGGCATCATCGCCGACGGCGAGCTGCGCCGCGGCGCGCAGGGCGCGGCCGGCGACATCGGGCACGTCGCCGTCCCGAGCGCGGCCGACGTGCCGTGCCGCTGCGGGAACGTCGGGTGCCTCGAAGCCGTCGCGAGCGGCCAGGCGGTCGCGCACGCCCTCTCCGCGGCCGGGCTCGACGCCACCTCGAGCATCGACGTCGTCGGCCTCGTCCGCTCCGGCGACCTCACCGCGAGCCAGGCCGTGCGCCAGGCCGGGCGCGACATCGGGTCCGTGCTCGCGGCGTGCGTCAGCCTCCTCAACCCGTCGCTCATCGTCATCGGCGGCGTCGTCGCCGAGGCGGGCGAGCACCTCATCGCCGGCATCCGCGAGATCGTGTACCAGCGCTCGCTCCCCCTCGCGACGCAGCACCTGCGCATCGTCACCTCGCAGGCCAGGGGGCAGGCGGCCGTCCTGGGTGCCAGCGCCATGGCGGTCGATCACGTACTCTCTCCCGCAGCGATCGACGCCCTCATCTCCTGAGGGCGCGCTCCACGGGTCGCCCGCGACGGCGCGGGCGACGACGCGTGACGATGCACGAGGAGGACGCATGACCGAGCGGGGCCGTCGGGCGCTCGTGGTCCGTGGCGGCTGGGCCGGGCACGCCCCCGAGGAGGCCGCGGAGCTGTTCGTGCCGTTCCTCGAGGAGTCCGGCTTCGACGTGACCCTCGAGGGATCGCTCGAGGCGTACGCCGACGCGGCGTTCATGGCGGAGATCGACCTCGTCGTCCAGTGCTGGACGATGGGCGAGATCCTGCCCGACGAGATGCGCGGCCTGCGCACGGCGGTGGCGAACGGGACGGGGCTGGCCGGGTGGCACGGCGGGGTCGTCGACTCGTTCCGGCTCGCGACCGACTACCTGCAGCTCGTCGGCGGCCAGTTCGCCGCGCACCCGCACGACCTCGTGGACCACACCGTCGAGGTGGTCCCCGACCGCGCGGACCACGAGATCGTCGCGGGGATCGGCACGATCGCGCTGCACTCCGAGCAGTACTGGGTGCTCGCCGACTCCTACAACGACGTGCTCGCGACGACGACGATCCGCGCGCGCGAGGGCGACCCCTGGCACGAGCCGGTCGTCTCCCCCGCCGTGTGGACGCGGCGCTGGGGCGCCGGCCGCGTCTTCGTGAGCACGGTGGGCCACCAGCTCGCGGACCTCGAGATCCCCGCGGTCCGCACGGTCGTCGAGCGCGGGCTCCTCTGGGCCGCGCGACCGCTGACCGCCCGCTGACCGGCCTGCCGGGCGGTCAGCCCGCCGCCGCGTCGTCGGCCGGGGAGCCGACGAGGTGCGCGACCGCCTCGGGGCCGCCCGCGAGGAGCGCGACGAACCCCTCCTCGTCGAGGATCGGCAGGCCGAGCTCGCGCGCCTTCGTCTCCTTGGACCCGGCGTTCTCGCCGACGACGACGTAGTCCGTCTTCTTCGACACGGAGCCGGACGACTTGCCGCCCGCGGCGACGATCGCCTCCTTCGCGCCGTCCCGGCTGAAGCCCTCGAGCCCGCCGGTCACCACGACGGTGAGCCCGTCGAGGGGGCCCGACGGCGTCTCCGCCTTCCCGGGCCCGGGGTGGCCGGGCGTCGCGAACCGCACCCCGTCCTTCTCCCACTGCTCGACGATCTCGCGGTGCCAGTCGACGTCGAACCACGCGATCACCTCGTCGGCGATCACCGGCCCGACGCCCTCGACGGCCGCGAGCGCCTCGCGCCCCTCGTCCCGGATCGCCGACCGGATCGCGTCGAGCGAGCCGAACCAGTCCGCGAGCGCCCGCGCCGCGACCGGCCCGACGTGCCGGATGTTGAGACTCACGAGGAGGCGCCACAGGTCCTTGGTCTTCGCGCGGTCGAGCTCGGCGATCAGCGTCTCGGCGGTGCTGGACGGCCCGTAGACCGGGAAGTCCTTGCGCACGCCGGCCGCGCGGCGCTCGGCGGGCGTCGCGTCCTCGTACCCGGGCGGGTAGGTGCGGCTGACGACCTTCTGGAAGGGGCGGACCACCTTGGCGCTCATGACGGAGCCGTCGGACATCGTCACCTCGGCCGCCTCTCCCCTGCCGTCGCTCGGGCGGGGCAGCCCGGTCTCGGGGTCGCGCACGACGACGCGGATCGGCGCGAGCTGCTCGACGGTGAGGCCGAACAGGTCCTTCTCCGTACGCAGCGGCGGCTCGGCGGGCTCGTACGGCTGCGTGAGGGCGGCGGCCGTGACCTCGCCGAGCGCCTCGACGTCGAGCCCGCCGCGCGAGCCGATGTGCTCGACGCGCCCGCGCACCTGCGCCGGGCACGACTCGGCGTTCGGGCAGCGCAGGTCGACGTCGCCCTCCTTCATGGGGCGCAGCGGCGTGCCGCACTCGGGGCACTCGGCCGGCATGACGAAGTCCTCGCGGGGGTACCCGTCGTCGGCCAGCGCGGCGACGGGGCCGAGGATCTCGGGGATGACGTCGCCGGCCTTGCGCAGCACGACCATGTCGCCGATGCGCACGCCCTTGGCCCGCACGACGTCCTGGTTGTGCAGCGTCGCCTGCCGCACGGTGGAGCCGGCGACCTTGACGGGCTCCATGACGGCGTACGGCGTCGCGCGGCCCGTGCGCCCGACCCCGACCTGGATGGCGAGGAGGCGCGTGTTGACCTCCTCGGGCGGGTACTTGTAGGCGATCGCCCAGCGCGGCGCGCGGCTCGTGGCGCCGAGGCGGCGCTGGAGCGCGAGCTCGTCGACCTTGACGACGATCCCGTCGAGCTCGTGCTCGATGTCGTGCCGGTGCTCGCCGAACCAGGCGATCATCTCCATGACGCCGTCGAGGCCGGGCACGACCCGGTTGTGCGGGGAGACCGGCACGCCCCACTGCTCGAAGAGCGCGTAGGCGTCGGACTGCCGGTCGAGCTCGGCGTGCTCGCCCTCGCGCCACTGCAGCGCGCCGACGCCGTGCGCGTACATGCGCAGGTTGCGGCTCGCCGTGACGGCCGGGTCCTTCTGGCGCAGCGACCCCGCCGCGGTGTTGCGCGGGTTGGCGTACGGGTCCTGGCCCGCGGCGACGAGGCTCTCGTTGAGCCGCGCGAAGTCCGCCACGCCCATGAAGACCTCGCCCCGGATCTCGATGACGTCCGGGTGGGTGTCCGGGTCGCCGCCGAGACGCTGCGGGATCGACCCGATGGTCCGCACGTTCGCGGTGACGTCCTCCCCCGTGCGGCCGTCGCCGCGCGTCGCGGCGCGCACGAGACGGCCCTTCTCGTACAGCAGCGCGATCGCGAGGCCGTCGATCTTCACCTCGCACAGGTACTCCACGCCCGCGTCGGCCGGGACGCCGAGGTCGCGGTGCACGCGCGCGGCCCACGCCGCGAGGTCATCCTCGCCGAACGCGTTGTCGAGCGAGAGCATGCGCTCGAGGTGCTCGACCGTCGCGAACCCGGCCGCGGCCCGGCCGCCCACGCGCTGCGTCGGCGACTCCGGGGTGACGAGCGCGGGGTGCGCGGCCTCGAGCGCCTGGAGCTCGTGCATCCGCGCGTCGTACTCGGCGTCCGAGGAGACCGGCTGGTCCTCCTCGTAGTAGGCGCGCTGGTCCTGCTCGATCTGCGCCACGAGCTCGACCCACCGGCGCTGCGCCGCCGCCTCGTCGAGCTCGGCGGTCCCGGGCGCGTCGGCGCGGGCGGGAGCGATCGGGTCGGCGGTCGCGTCGGTGCTCTCGGTCACCCGCACATCATCGCGCGAACCGCCCACACGTGCCGGTCCGTCGGCGGCGCGTCGCCGGCGGACGACGGCGGCTCTCCCGGCGGCCTCACCAGCCGTGGGACGCGTCCGGGTGCTGCGGCGGGCACGTCCCGCCCGGCTCGGTCGCCGCCTCGTAGTGCCACACCTCGTTCGCGTAGGTCTGGCACAGCCCGAACCGCGCCCCGTGCTGCTGGAGCCAGTACGCGCCCTCGGTCGGGCCGACGTCGACCGCCTCGCCCGCCACGTGCTCCGACGACTCCGGCGGCAGCACCCAGCGACGGGCCTCCTCCGCGGACCCGTACCGCTCGAGCGCGCGCTCGACGAGCTCCTGCTGCTCGGCCGCGCTGCGCCACCCCGACGTGATGCGCAGCTCCACGCCCTCGGCGGCGGCCGCCGCCCGAGCCTCCTCGAAGCGCCGCACGAGCTCCGGGTCCAGCCCGTCCGCCGCGGACGCGGCCGGTCCTGCCGGACTTGACGGGACGGACGACCCCGGCTCCGCACGCGCGGCCGCCGTCCGGTCCTCCGTCGCGACGTCCCCGGACGACCACGGCGCCCCGGGGCCGAGCAGGGTCGCCGTCGCACCCCCGAGGGCGAGCACGACGACCCCCGCGACCAGCACGAGGACGACGGCGCGCGCACGTCGGCGCGGGTGCGGGGCGTGGCGGAGCGGTCCCGGCCGGGAGCGACCGCG
>NZ_LWGL01000076.1 GCF_001722485.1 Cellulosimicrobium cellulans
GCGGCCCGCCGCGAGGCCGCCCGCGTGCGGCAGGCCGCGCGGGCCTCGGCCGTGCGTGACGGCGCCGCGCGCGCCCTCACGACGCTGGAGCGGTCCCTCGCCCGGGCCGGCGCGGAGCGGGACGCGGCCGAGACCGCGCGCGCCGAGCACGACGCCGCCGTCACCGCCGCGCGCGCCCGCGTCGACGAGCTGTCGACCCGGCTGCGGGAGCTGACCGACGTCGCGCACCGGGACGAGGTCGCCCGCGCCCAGCAGCAGCTGCGCATCGAACAGCTCCAGGCACGCAGCGTCGAGGAGCTCGGGATGGACCCCGCCGTCCTCGTCGAGGAGTTCGGGCCCCACCGGCCCGTCCCTGTGATGTCCCCCGTGACGTCGTCGGCCTCCGGCGACGGCACCACGCCGGACGAGGGCGCCACCGACGACGTGCGCACGGTGCCGTACGACCGCGCCGCGCAGGAGAAGCGGCTCAAGGCCGCCGAGCGCGACCTGTCCCGGCTCGGCAAGGTGAACCCGCTCGCGCTCGAGGAGTTCGCGGCGCTCGAGGAGCGGCACAAGTTCCTCGCGGACCAGCTCGCCGACCTCAAGAAGTCCCGGGCCGACCTGCTCGAGATCGTCCGGGAGATCGACGAGCGCGTCGAGCGCGTGTTCGCCGACGCCTACCGCGACACCGCCGAGCAGTTCGAGCGCGTCTTCGCGCGCATGTTCCCCGGCGGCGAGGGGCGGCTCGTGCTCACCGACCCCGACGACCTCCTGACGACCGGCATCGAGGTCGAGGCCCGCCCGGCCGGCAAGAAGGTCAAGCGGCTCTCGCTGCTCTCCGGCGGCGAGCGCTCGCTGACCGCCGTCGCGCTGCTCGTCGCGATCTTCAAGGCGCGCCCGTCGCCGTTCTACGTCATGGACGAGGTCGAGGCCGCGCTCGACGACGTCAACCTCGGCCGCCTGCTCGAGATCTTCCGCGAGCTGCAGGAGGACTCCCAGCTCATCGTCATCACGCACCAGAAGCGCACGATGGAGATCGCGGACGCGCTGTACGGGGTGACGATGCGCGGCGACGGCGTCACGACCGTCATCAGCCAGCGCCTGCGGGAGGCGCACGAGCAGCCCGTGCCGGCCTGACCCCGGGTCCGCCGACCCTGCTCGCTCTCCGGTACCGAGGTCCCGGATCGCTGCGATTCCAGGCCTTGTGAAGATGTGGTGGCGATCGGCGACCGCGCCGCACGCCGGCTCGACGCGGTCGACCGGCTGCGGATACTGGTCCACATGGTGTGGATGGTCGTGTGGGTCGCGTTCACCCTCGGCGCAGCCGCGGTGGTGTTCCTCTTCGCGAGCGTCGTCGCCCGGTCGGAGTCGCCGTCGCCGGAGGACCAGGGACTGCGCGCCTTCTGGCGGGACTTCCGCTCGGGGCTGCGGCACGGGCGCCGCCGCGAGGCGGCCGGGGCCGCGCACGTGGGTCCCGCGCACCCCCCGCGGCCCGTCGACACGAGCATGGACGAGTTCTTCGCCGCGACCGAGGTGAGCACGCCCGCGTACGTCGACGCCGAGGAGCTCGGCGAGGTGCTGCACCGCGCGCGCGAGCGGGCCGTGCAGCCGCTGCACCGCCACGGCGCGCGCCTGCGCGGCCCCGGCGCCTGAGCGCACGCCGCCCGAGCGCACGACCACGGCTTCCCGCCACGGCGCGAGCCCCGACCCGCCGTCTGAGAGACTGCCCGCGTGAACGACCTCGCACTCGTGTGGATCATCCTCGGCGTCCTGCTCCTCGCCGGCCTCGTCACCGCCGGCACGACGACCGTCCGGCGACGGCGTCGCGGCGCCCCGGGTCCCACCGTCCCGCGCGGCACGACGACGACCACCGTGCCGGGGGCGGCCGCGCCCGACGTGCTCGTCGAGGAGGCGCCGGAAACCCTCGAGGGCGGCGTCGAGGTCGCGCCGCCGCCGACGGTCGAGCGGCCCGAGCCCGTCGGCGGGCGCCTCGTGCGCCTGCGCGACCGCCTCGCGCGCTCCGGCTCGCCGCTGGGCGCCCGGCTGCTCAGCGTGCTCTCTCGCGACCACCTGTCCGAGGACGACTGGGACGAGCTGGAGGAGACGCTCCTGCTCGCCGACGTGGGCGCCGGCCCGGCGAGCGAGCTCATCGAGTCGCTGCGCACGCGCGTGCGCGTCCTCGGCGTGCGCGACCCGCAGAGCGTGCGCGCCCTGCTCCGCGAGGAGCTCGTCGCGCTCGTCGACCCGACGCTCGACCGCAGCCTCTCGACGACGCCGAGCGTCGGCGAGTCCGGGCCCGTCCCCGCCGTCGTGCTGGTCGTCGGCGTCAACGGCACGGGCAAGACGACGACCGTCGGCAAGCTCGCGCGCGTGCTCGTCGCCGAGGACCGCAGCGTCGTGCTCGGCGCCGCCGACACGTTCCGCGCCGCGGCGGCGGACCAGCTCGAGACGTGGGGATCGCGCGTCGGCGTGCCGACCGTCCGGGCCGACCGCGACGGCGCCGACCCGGCCGCGGTCGCGTTCGACGCCGTGCGGCGCGGCCGCAGCGAGAACGTCGACGTCGTGCTCGTCGACACGGCTGGGCGCCTGCAGAACAAGGCCGGCCTCATGGACGAGCTGGGCAAGATCCGGCGCGTCATCACGAAGGAGGCGCCCCTGTCGGAGGTGCTCCTCGTGCTCGACGCCACGACGGGGCAGAACGGCCTCAACCAGGCACGCGTCTTCGGCGAGGTCGCGGGCGTCACGGGGATCGTGCTGACGAAGCTCGACGGCACGGCGCGCGGCGGCATCGTCGTGGCCGTCCAGCGCGAGCTGGGCGTGCCGGTCAAGCTCGTCGGGCTGGGGGAGGGCCCCGACGACCTCGCCCCCTTCGACCCCGAGCAGTTCGTCGACGGCCTCCTGGGAGAGTGACCCGCCGTCCGGCCGTGATCACGGCACGATCACGGCGGGGTCACGGCCGGATCACGGCGCGGCCCCCGCGGCCCGCGCCGGGGGCCGCGAAACGGAAGGTTTACCCCGGACGCGCGCTTGTCACATCCCCGTAACACGCCGACAGCGCCGGTGAAACCCGCCGCCACCAACGTTGTCCCCGACCGGCCGCCCGGCTGGCGAGGGGAGATGATCCGATGGAGTGGGACACCGGGGCAACCGCGTGGATGCTGATCTCAGCGTCCCTCGTGCTCCTGATGACGCCCGGACTGGCGTTCTTCTACGGCGGCATGGTCCGCGCCAAGTCCGTGCTCAACATGATGATGATGTCGTTCGGGGCCTTGGCCGTGGTCGGCGTCGTCTACGTGCTGTGGGGCTGGTCGATGTCCTACGGCGAGGCGGGCACCGGGGGGCTGTTCGCCAACCCGTTCGCGCAGTTCGGCCTCAAGGACGCGATCACCAACCCCGACGGCAGCGCCGTCGCGAGCACGCTCGGCAACTACCCGAACATCGTCGACGTCGCGTTCCAGGTGACGTTCGCGATGATCACGGTCGCGCTGATCTCCGGCGCGCTGGCCGACCGCGTCAAGTTCGGCACGTGGATGGCGTTCGTCGCGGTCTGGGTCACGGTCGCCTACTTCCCGATGGCGCACATGGTCTGGGGCGGCGGCTTCCTCTCCGGCAACGAGAACGGCCTCGCCGCGATGGTGTTCGGCACGACCGACGGCGCCGCGACCGTCGCGCCGATCGACTTCGCCGGCGGCACGGTCGTGCACATCAACGCCGGCATCGCGGCGCTCGTGCTCGCGCTCATCATCGGCAAGCGCAAGGGCTTCGGCACCGAGCCGATGCGCCCGCACAACCTCCCGTTCGTCATGCTCGGCGCGGCGCTGCTGTGGTTCGGCTGGTTCGGCTTCAACGCGGGCTCCGCGTTCGGGGCGAACGAGACCGCGGGCCTCGCGTGGGTCAACACGACGAGCGCCACCGCCGCGGGCATCATCGGCTGGCTCGTCACCGAGAAGATCCGCGACGGGCACGCCACGTCCCTCGGCGCCGCGTCCGGCGTCGTCGCGGGCCTCGTCGCCATCACCCCGGCGGCCGGCGCGCTCAACCCGGTCACGTCGATCGTCCTCGGCGTCGTCGCCGGTGCGCTCAGCGCCCTCGCGGTCGGCCTGAAGTACAGGCTCGGCTACGACGACTCCCTCGACGTCGTCGGCGTCCACCTCGTGTCCGGCCTCTGGGGCACCGTGGCCATCGGCTTCCTCGCCAGCGACACGGGCCTGTTCTTCGGCGGCGGCGCGCAGCAGCTCGTCGTGCAGGTGCTCATCGCGCTCGTCGCGATCGTCTTCACCGGGCTCGTGACGCTCGTCATCGGGTTCGTCCTCAAGCTCACGCTCGGCTGGCGGGTCAGCGAGGACGCCGAGGTCGGGGGCATCGACCTCGCGGTGCACGGCGAGACCGCGTACGAGACCGTCCAGCAGGGCAGCGTCATCAAGGAGGTGCGGGCATGAAGCTCGTCACGGGAATCATCCAGCCGCACCGTCTCGACGACGTGAAGTCGGCGCTCGAGGCCGCGGGCGTGCGCGGCATGACGGTCAGCGAGGCCAGCGGCTACGGCCGCCAGAAGGGCCACACCGAGGTCTACCGCGGCGCCGAGTACACGGTCGACCTGGTCCCGAAGGTGCGCATCGAGGTCCTCGTCGACGACGCCGACGCGGTCGCGGTCACCGAGGCGATCGTCAAGGCGGCCCAGACCGGCAAGATCGGCGACGGCAAGGTCTGGACCGTCCCGGTCGAGGACGTCGCCCGGGTGCGCACGGGCGAGCACGGCCCCGGCGCCCTCTGAGGCGGCGGACGCACGCATGACGGACCACGCCTCGTCCCCCGCGGGCAGCGGGGGCGGGCCGGCGGACCGGACGGAGGTCCCGCACCCCGACGGGGTGCGGGACCTCCGCGCTCGGACGCTGGACCTCGCCCGGTCCCTCAGCGGCCGCGGCCGCAGCGGCGTCGCACGCCGCGCGGCCGTCGTCGACCTCGTCACCACGAGCCTCGCGACGCTCTGGCAGGAGGCGACCGACGACGTCCCGCCGGACGGCATCGCGCTCGCCGCCGTGGGCAGCCTCGGCCGCGGCGACCTCGGCCCGGTGAGCGACCTCGACCTCGTGCTCGTCCACAACGGGCGCAGCCACACCGCCGAGGAGGTCGCTCAGGTCGCCGCGCGGCTGTGGTACCCGCTGTGGGACGCCGGCGTCGACCTCGACCACGCGGTGCGCTCGCTCGCCCAGTGCCGCCAGGTCGCGTCGAAGGACGTCCCGGCCGCGGTGGGCTGGCTCGACGTCCGGGCGGTGGCCGGGGACGCCGTCGTCGTGCACCGCGCGTCGTCGGCCGTGCTCACCGACTGGCGCTCGGCGTCGCGCCGTCGTCTCCCCGAGCTCCTGTCGTCGACGCGCGAGCGCGCCGAGCGCTCGGGCGAGCTCGCCTACCTCGTCGAGCCCGACCTCAAGGAGGCGCGCGGCGGCATCCGCGACGCGGTCGTCCTGTCGGCGCTCGCCGCGACGTGGCTGACCGACCGGCCGCACGGGCCGGTCGACCGTGCCTACGCGCACCTGCTCGACGTGCGCGACACGCTCCAGGTCGTCACCGGCCGGCGCGGCAGCCGGCTGCTCCTCGCGGACCTCGACGAGGTCGCCGACCTCTCGGGGTTCGACGACCCGGACGAGCTGCTCGCGAGCCTCGCCGAGGCCGGGCGCGAGATCTCGTACGCCCTCGACACGACGGTGCGCCGGGCGCGCCAGGCGCTCCAGCGGCCGTCGGTGTCGCGGCGCCCGGTGCTCGTGCGCGGCCGGCGCGCCGCCCCGCGCCTGCGACCGGCGGGGGACGGGCTCGTCGAGCACGACGGTGAGCTCGTGCTCGCGGTCGACGCGCACCCGGAGTCGGACCCGCTGCTGTCGCTGCGCGCGGCCGCCACCGCGGCACGCACGGGCCTGACGCTCTCGCCGGTCTCCGTCGCGAGCCTCGCGCGGTGCCCGCCGCTGCCCGAGCCGTGGCCGAGGCCGGCGCGCGCCGCGTTCCTGTCCCTCCTCGGCTCCGGCCAGGCGCAGGTCGCCGTCTGGGAGGCGCTCGACCTCGCGGGCGTCGTCACGACGTGGATCCCCGAGTGGGCGGGCGTGCGCAACCGGCCGCAGCGCGCGGCCGTCCACCGGCACACCGTCGACCGGCACCTCGTCGAGGTCGTCGCGCGCGCCGCGCGCGAGCGCCGGCACGTCGAGCGCGGGGACCTCCTCCTGCTGTCCGCGGTGCTGCACGACGTCGGCAAGCGCGCGGGCGCGGCCGACCACTCCGTCGAGGGCGCGCGGCTCGTGCCCGCGATCCTGCGGCGCATGGGCTTCGACGAGGACGTCGTGACGGACGTCGCGCGCCTCGTGCGCCACCACCTCACCCTGTCGCGGCTCGCCGTCGGCGCGGACCCCGAGGACCCGGCGACCGTGGCCGAGCTCGCCGAGGCCGTCGACCACCGCGTCGAGCTGCTCGAGGTGCTGCGCGCCCTCACCGAGGCCGACGCCTCCTCGCTGCGCCCCGGGGCGTGGACGGCGTGGCGCGCCCGGCTCGTCGACGACCTCGTGGGCACGACGGCGCACGCGCTGCGGGCCGGGGCCGGGGAGGCGGGCGCCGCCGGGTAGGCTAGACGCTCGCGGACGCGCAGGTGCGCGGCCCCTCCTCGACCGAGGCCGGGCCGGTGGCGCGCAGGCTCCGCACGAGACGACCGGCGACTGATGAGGATGACGCGGTGTTCAACACGCTGTCGGACCGACTGACCTCGACCTTCAAGAACCTGCGGGCGAAGGGTCGGCTGTCGGAGGCGGACATCGACGCGACGATCCGCGAGATCCGTCGCGCGCTGCTCGACGCCGACGTCGCGGTGCCCGTCGTGCGCGAGTTCACCGGCACGGTGCGCGAGCGCGCGCTGTCGGCCGAGGTGTCCGGCGCGCTCAACCCCGCGCAGCAGGTCGTCAAGATCGTCAACGAGGAGCTCGTGGCGATCCTCGGCGGCGAGAGCCGCGGGCTGCGGTTCGCGAAGAACCCGCCGACGGTCATCATGCTCGCGGGCCTCCAGGGTGCGGGGAAGACCACCCTCGCGGGCAAGCTCGCGCTGCACCTGCGCGAGCAGGGCCACACGCCGCTGCTCGTCGCGGCCGACCTCCAGCGCCCCAACGCGGTCACGCAGCTGTCGGTCGTCGCCGAGCGCGCCGGCGTCCCGGTGTTCGCGCCCCACCCCGGCAACCAGAGCGGCGTCGAGGTCGACGACGTCATCGGCGACCCGGTCTCCGTCGCGCGCGACGGCCTGGAGACGGCCCGCCGGCGCGAGCACGACGTCGTCATCGTCGACACCGCCGGCCGGCTCGGTCTCGACTCCGTGCTCATGCAGCAGGCCGCGGACATCCGCGACGCGGTGAGCCCGGACGAGATCCTCTTCGTCATCGACGCGATGATCGGCCAGGACGCCGTCGCCACGGCCAAGGCCTTCGAGGAGGGCGTCGACTTCACGGGCGTCGTGCTCACGAAGCTCGACGGCGACGCGCGCGGTGGTGCCGCGCTGTCCGTCACGGGCGTCACGGGGCGCCCCATCCTCTTCGCGTCGACGGGCGAGAAGCTCACCGACTTCGAGGCGTTCCACCCCGACCGCATGGCGTCGCGCATCCTCGACATGGGCGACGTCCTCACGCTCATCGAGCAGGCCGAGAAGGCGTTCGACGCCGAGCAGGCCGCGAAGATGGCGGAGAAGCTCGAGTCCGGCCAGGACTTCACGCTCGCGGACTTCCTGGTGCAGATGCAGCAGATGAAGAACATGGGCTCGATGAAGAAGATGCTCGGGATGCTGCCGGGCATGGGCCAGATGCGCGAGGCGCTCGAGAACTTCGACGAGCGCGAGGTCGACCGCATCGAGGCCATCATCCGGTCGATGACCCCGGCGGAGCGGGAGAACCCGAAGATCATCAACGGCTCGCGCCGGGCACGCATCGCGCGCGGATCCGGTCGCACGACCGCCGACGTCAACCAGCTCCTCGAGCGGTTCGCGGGCGCGCAGAAGATGATGCGCCAGATGGGCAAGGGCGGCGGCATGCCGGGCATGCCCGGCATGGGCAACCTCCCCGGGATGGGCGGCAAGAAGTCGCGCGGGCGCCAGGCGCCGCAGCGCAAGGTCAAGGGCAAGTCGGGCAACCCGGCGAAGCGCGCCGCGCAGGAGCGCGCCGCCGCCGCGCGCGCGGCGGGCGAGCTGCCGCGCCCGTCGACCCCGGCGGGGTCGTCGTTCGGCGTCGGCCGCGGGGCCGACCAGGCGCCGCAGACGCCGGACGACCTGCAGCTCCCTCCCGGGTTCGAGAAGCTCCTCGGCCGCTGACGCCGCTTCCCACGCACGCC
The DNA here is from genome assembly GCF_001722485.1 of Cellulosimicrobium cellulans. Taxonomy (GTDB): domain Bacteria; phylum Actinomycetota; class Actinomycetes; order Actinomycetales; family Cellulomonadaceae; genus Cellulosimicrobium; species Cellulosimicrobium cellulans_A. Next base: position 8,326 of record NZ_LWGL01000076.1, read on the forward strand.
GAGTCCCTGCCGGGAGCAACATGTCCGCGCTCGAAGGTCCCTCCCTGCACGTCCGCGGCCGCGTCGTCGTCGGCGACGACCAGGAGGTCGGCGACCTGTGGGTCAAGGACGGCCGGGTCAGCCTGACGCGCCCGTCCGCGCAGGGCACCAACATGGTCGAGCTCGAGGGCTGGGTGCTGCCCGGTCTGGTGGACGTCCACTGCCACATCGGGCTCGGCGCGGACGGCGCCGTGGACGCCGCGACGGCGCAGGAGCAGGCTCTTGCCGACCGGGACAGCGGCGTCCTGCTCGTCCGCGACGCCGGGTCGCCGGCGGACACGCGGTGGGTGCAGTCCCGGGACGACCTCCCGCGGCTCGTGCGTGCCGGGCAGCACCTCGCCCGGCCCAAGCGGTACCTGCGCCACTACGGCCTCGAGCTCGACGACGTCGCGCAGCTGCCCGAGGCGGTCCGGCGCGAGGCGCGCGCGGGGGACGGGTGGGTCAAGCTCGTCGGCGACTGGATCGACCGCGACCTCGGGCCCGAGGGCGACCTGCGCCCGCTGTGGCCGGACGACGTGCTCGCCGAGGCGGTGGCAGTCGCGCACGCCGAGGCGGCGCGCGTCACCGTGCACGCGTTCTCCGAGGAGGTCGTCCCGTCGCTCCTCGCCGCCGGGGTCGACGGCATCGAGCACGGGACCGGCATCCGCCCCGAGCTCATGGCCGAGGTCGCCGAGCGGGGCGTCACCGTGACCCCGACGCTCCTGCAGGTGGGGCGGTTCGAGGAGATCGCCCGGCAGGCCGACGGCCGGTACCCGAGGTTCGCAGAGCGCATGCGTCGCCTGCACGCGCGCCGCCACGAGCAGGCGCGCGCCCTCCACGAGGCGGGCGTGCCGCTCCTCGTGGGCACGGACGCGGGCGGCACGATCGGGCACGGACGCATCGCCGACGAGTGCGAGGAGCTGGTCGCGGCCGGCATCCCGCCGGCGGACGTCGTCGCGGCGGCGAGCTGGCGGGGGCGGGCGCACCTCGGCTTCACGTCGCTCGTCGAGGGCGCGTCCGCGGACTTCGTCGTGTACCCCGCCGACCCACGGCTCGACGTGGGCGTGCTGCGCGCGCCGACCGCCGTCGTGCTGCGGGGACGGGTCGTCGCGCCGGCGTCGCAGCCCTGACGCGTCCCGGCCGGCCGGGCTGTCGCCGGGCGGCTTGGTCGCGCCGCCGCCGGTCTGGCACAATGTCCCGGTACTCGGCATGCCCGGCCCCTCTCACCGTGCCTGTCGCGTCCTGAGCCCCTCGGCCGTCCTGGCCCCACCGGGACGCGTGCGGGCTCGCCCACACCAGAACCAGGAGTGACCACCACTGTGGCCGTCAAGATTCGTCTGAAGCGTCTCGGCAAGATCCGTGCGCCGTACTACCGTGTCGTCGTCGCCGACTCGCGCACCAAGCGCGACGGTCGCGTGATCGAGGAGATCGGCAAGTACCACCCCACCGAGGAGCCCTCGTTCATCGAGATCACCTCGGACCGCGCGCAGTACTGGCTCGGCGTCGGCGCGCAGCCGTCCGAGCAGGTCCTCGCGCTCCTGAAGATCACCGGCGACTGGCAGAAGTTCAAGGGGCTCCCGGGCGCCGAGGGCACGCTGAAGGTCAAGGGCGAGAAGGCCGACGCCACCGCGGCGATCGAGGCCGCCGCCGCCGACGCCGAGAAGATCAAGGCCAAGGCCGCGGAGAAGAAGGCGGAGGCGCCCGCCGAGGCCGCCGAGTCCGACGACACCGCGTCGAGCGACGAGCAGGCCTGATGCTCGCGGACGCCCTCGAGCACCTCGTGCGCGGCATCGTGGACAACCCGGACGACGTCCGGGTGAGCGCCAGGACGCTGCGCCGCGGTGACCTGCTCGAGGTGCGGGTGCACCCCGACGACCTCGGCCGCGTCATCGGCCGGGGCGGTCGCACGGCCCGCGCGCTGCGCACCGTGGTCGGGGCGCTCGCGACCGACGGGCCGGTGCGGGTCGACGTCGTCGACGTCGACCGCCGCTGAGCGCGTCCACGCAGGACCCGTCCCGCACGGGACACCGAGACCCGGCCCGCCGCCAGGCGGGCCGGGTCTTCTGGCACCCGGGGCACGTCCCGGTGCCCCGGCGCCGCGACCACCGCGGCCGACGACACGACCGGAGGACAACGACGATGCAGCTGACCGTCGCCCGCATCGGCAAGGCGCACGGGCTGCGCGGCGAGGTGGCGCTCGACCTGCGCACCGACGACCCCGAGACGCGGCTCGCCGTCGGCACCGCGCTCCCCACCGAGCCGGCCGACGCCGGTCCGCTCACCGTCGCGTCCGTCCGCGTGCACCAGGGCCGCTGGCTCGTCCGCTTCGAGGGCGTGGCCGACCGCACCGCGGCGGAGGCGCTGCGCGGGACCGAGCTCGTCGTCGACGTCGAGGAGTCCGACGAGGAGGACGCCTGGTACGCCCACGAGCTCGCGGGGCTGCGCGCCGAGTCGACGGACGGCACCGAGCTCGGCCGCGTCGAGGGGCTCGAGGAGGCGCCGGCCCACGACCTGCTCGTGCTGCGCGAGCCGGACGGCACGCGCACGCTCGTCCCGTTCGTCCGCGCGATCGTCCCCGTCGTCGACGTCCCGGGAGGCCGCGTCGTCCTCGACCCGCCCGGGGGCCTGCTCGCCGCGGACGCGGCCCGGCTCGACGTCGCGACGCCCGAGGAGGACTGACGTGCGCGTCGACGTCGTCACGATCTTCCCGGACTACCTCGCCGCGCTCGACCTGTCGCTCGTCGGCAAGGCCCGTGCCGCGGGCATCCTCGACCTGCGCGTGCACGACCTGCGCACGTGGACGAGCGACCGGCACCGCACGGTGGACGACACGCCGTTCGGCGGGGGAGCGGGCATGGTCATGCGCCCCGACGTGTGGGGCCGTGCGATCGACGCGGTGACGGGGCGGGACGGCGGCACCGGCGCCGACGTGGCTCCGGACGCGGGGCCGGACGACGACGCGGCGGCGCACCCGGGCGCGCCGGTGCACCTCGTCGTGCCCACGCCGTCGGGCGCCACGTTCACGCAGCGCACGGCCGAGGAGCTCGCGCGCGAGGAGCACCTCGTCGTCGCGTGCGGGCGGTACGAGGGCATCGACGCGCGCGTCGCGGAGCACTACCGCGCCGCGGGCGTGCGGGTCAGCGAGCTGTCCATCGGCGACTACGTGCTCAACGGGGGCGAGGTCGCCGCCCTGGTCGTGATCGAGGCCGTCGCACGGCTGCTGCCGGGCGTCGTCGGGAACCCGGAGTCGCTCGTCGAGGAGTCGCACGGCGCCGCCGGGCTGCTCGAGTACCCCGTGTACACGAAGCCGCCGACCTGGGCGGACCTGACCGTGCCGGACGTGCTGCTGTCCGGCCACCACGCGCGGATCCACCGGTGGCGCCGCGACGAGGCGCTGCGACGGACCGCCGCCCGCCGGCCCGACATGGTCCGGGCGCTCGAGGTCGCCGCGCTCGACCGCCACGACCTCGAGGTGCTCGCGGAGGCCGGGTGGGGCGTGCGCGACGGCCGTCTCGAGCCCGCCGGGACCGGCGACGCCACCGCGGCCGCCGCTCCCGCGGGAGAGGCCGGCTGAAGCGACGCCGCGCCGGTGTGGCAGAATGGGCCTCCGGTGTGCGCCGACTCCCGGTCTCTGCCACAGGGGACGCCCGGGATGCAAGAGGCACGCGACCGACCGTGCACGACGTGCCGGCAGGTCGCCCACCGTCCTGACGAGAACCGCCCCGGCCCTGCCGGGCACGAGAACGCGTCCGACCTGTGGCGGGCGAGGAGAGCACCATGCACACGCTGGACAGCGTCGACGCGGCATCGCTGCGCACCGACGTCCCGGACTTCCGCCCCGGTGACACGCTCAAGGTCAACGTCAAGGTCGTCGAGGGCAACCGCTCCCGCGTCCAGGCCTTCCAGGGCGTCGTCATCGCGCGCCAGGGCCACGGCGTCCGCGAGACCTTCACGGTCCGCAAGATCAGCTTCGGCGTCGGCGTCGAGCGCACGTTCCCGGTGCACTCGCCCACGATCGAGTCGGTCGAGGTCGTCACCCGCGGTGACGTCCGCCGCGCGAAGCTGTACTACCTGCGCGCGCTGCGCGGCAAGAAGGCGAAGATCAAGGAGAAGCGCGAGACCGCGCCCGCTCGCTGATCGACCCGTGCGCACGGGCGGCCGTCCCCACCCGGGGCGGCCGCCCGTCGTCGTCCGTGGGGCGGTGCCCGGACCGCCCTGCGACGCCCCGTCCCCGTTTCCCGGATGCGCCCCGAAGATGGCATGGTGAACGCGTGACCGACAGCGCCCCCCACAGCGGCCCGCGACCCGACGCGCCGACCCCGCGCGCGTCCGCCGCGGCCGTCGACGCCGCGGGGGACGACGTCCCCGGCGAGGACGGGACGGCGGGGCGCCCCGCCGCCGGCCGGCCGCGCACCCGCAAGCCGTCGCTCCTGCGCGAGACGGCGATCATCGTCGTCAGCGCGCTGGTCCTGTCGCTGCTCATCAAGACCTTCCTCGTCCAGGCCTTCTTCATCCCGAGCGCCTCGATGGAGGACACGCTCGTCGAGGGCGACCGCGTGATGGTGTCGCGGCTGGTCCCGGGCGCGTTCGACGTCCACCGCGGCGACGTCGTGGTCTTCAAGGACCCGGGCGGCTGGCTGCCCCCCGCGGCGCCGCTGGAGGAGAGCGCGTTCGCCGAGGCCGCGCGCGCTGCCCTGACGTTCGTGGGGCTCCTGCCGCAGGACACGGGCGAGCACCTCATCAAGCGCGTCGTCGGCGTCCCCGGCGACCACGTGGTGTGCTGCGACGCCGAGGGCCGTGTCAGCGTCAACGGCGAGCCGATCGACGAGACCTACATCAAGCCGGGCTCGGTGCCGAGCCAGGACCCGTTCGACCGCACCGTCCCGGACGACATGCTGTTCGTCATGGGCGACAACCGCCAGAACTCGCAGGACTCGCGCTACAACACCGGCAAGCCGGGTGGCGGGTACGTCCCGCTGAGCAACGTCGTCGGGACCGCCTTCGTCAAGGTGTGGCCGCTGTCCGACGTCGAGCTGCTGCGCAACCCCGGCGACGTGTTCGCCGACGTGCCCGAGGTGGAGCCGTGACGCTCGACGCCGTGGACGCCGTGGACGCCGTGGACGCCGTGGACGCTGAGGGCGGCCGGGCGGTGCCGCGGGCGCGGCGCGGGTCGCGCAGCACGACGGCGCGTCCGGCCGTGCGGCGACGTCGTCCCGACCTGCGCCAGGAGCGGGCCATGCTGCGCGACGGCGCGCGCCTGGTCGCCGGCATGGACGAGGTCGGCCGGGGAGCGCTCGCCGGCCCCGTGTCCGTCGGTGTCGTCGTCGTGGACCTCGCGACGAAGCCGTGCCCGCCCGGCCTCACCGACTCGAAGCTCCTCACGGCGGCGGCGCGCGAGGCGCTCGTCCCGCTCGCCCGGTCCTGGTGCTGCGCGTGGGCGGTCGGCCACGCCGGCCCGGCCGAGATCGACGCGCACGGCATCATCGGTGCGTTGAGCCTCGCCGGGCGCCGCGCGCTCGCGCAGGTGCGCCGCAGCGTGGGCGACGTCGACGCCGTCCTGCTCGACGGCAAGCACGACTGGCTGAGCCGCCCGGCGGCGGTCGACCTGTTCGAGGCGTTCGACCTCGACCCCCACGGCGAGGACCGCCTGCTCGAGCCGCGGGTGCGCACGCTCGTCAAGGCCGATCTCCAGTGCGCGTCCGTCGCGGCGGCGAGCGTCCTGGCGAAGACCGAGCGCGACGGGCTCATGACGAGCCTCGCCCGGCAGTACCCGGCGTTCGGCTGGGACCAGAACAAGGGGTACGGCGCCTCGACGCACGTCGCGGCGCTGCGCGAGCACGGCCCCACGCCGCAGCACCGGCGCAGCTGGCGTCTGCCGGGCCGCGACGACGACGGCGCGGTGACCGGTCTCGACGACGCGGTCCTCGAGGCCGGGCTCGACGGCGTGGCGCTCGGCGGCGGGACCCTCGTCGACGCGCTCGACGAGGCGACCCTCGTGGACGCGGTCCTCGACGACCTGGAGCTCGACGCGGTGGCGGCGCACCGCGGCTGATCGCCGGTCCTGGGTCGCGATGGTCCATGATGGAGGCGTGAGTGCCGAAGACCTCGAGAACTACGAGACCGAGATGGAGCTCGCGCTCTACCGCGAGTACCGCGACGTGGTCGGCCTCTTCTCGTACGTGGTGGAGACCGAGCGCCGCTTCTACCTGGCGAACCAGGTGGACCTGCAGGTGCGCTCGGCCGCCGGAGAGGTGTACTTCGAGCTGCGCCTCGCGGACGCGTGGGTCTGGGACGTCTACCGCTCCGCACGGTTCGTGAAGTCGGTACGGGTCGTGACGTTCAAGGACGTCAACGTCGAGGAGCTCGCCAAGGCCGAGCTCCAGCTCTGACCCGGGCGCGCCTCTCGGGGCGCCGTGTCCCACCGGGCGCGTCACCGGCGCCTGCCGACGACGCAGTCCGACGACGCAGTCCGACGACGCGATGACGCCGACCGAGCAGGCGCGAGGGCGCTGCCCGTGCACAGGCGCGGACCGTGACGGGCTGTCCCCAGCGACCCGTGCCGGCGTGGCGCGCGCCCGCCGCACGCGCGCACCGTGGGCCGCGGAGGTGAGCCCATGGGAGCGAAGGACGCCGTCGGGCGGTACGGGGAGAAGGTGGCCGCGGCCCACCTGGTCGACGCGGGATGGACCGTGCTCGACCGCAACTGGCGCGGGCACGGCGGCGAGCTCGACGTCGTCGCGCTCGACGGGGACGTGCTCGTCGCCGTCGAGGTCAAGACGCGGCGCGGCACGGCCTACGGCCATCCGGCGCAGGCCGTCACCCCGGCGAAGCTGGCGCGGCTGCGCCGGCTCACGGGGGAGTGGCTCGCGGCGCACGACGTGCGCGCCCGGTCGGTGCGCATCGACGTGGTGGCCGTGGTCGTGCCGCGCGCGGGCGCGGCGCAGGTGGAGCACCTCGCGGGGGTGAGCGCCTGATGGGCCTCGGGACGACCCGCGCGGTCGCGCTCGTCGGTCTCACCGGGCACGTCGTGGAGGTCCAAGCCCACATCGCCGCGTCGGTGCCGGGCTTCGTCCTCGTCGGCCTGCCCGACACGGCGCTGAGCGAGTCGCGCGACCGGGTGCGCGCGGCCGTGGCGTCGTCGGGCCTGACGTGGCCCCAGCGCAAGATCACGGTGAACCTCTCGCCGGCGGCGCTGCCGAAGTCCGGCACGACGTTCGACCTCGCGATCGCGGTGGCGACGCTCGCCGGCGCGCAGGTCCTGCGCGCGACGGACGCCGAGCGCGTCGTGCACCTCGGCGAGCTCGGCCTCGACGGACGGCTGCAGCCCGTGCGCGGCGTGCTGCCGGCGGTCGCGGCCGCGGTCGAGGCCGGCTTCCCCGACGTCGTGGTGCCCGAGGCCGACGTCGCGGAGGCGCGCCTCGTGCCCGGCGCCCGGGTCGTGGGCGCCGCGAGCCTGGCGGACGTCGCCAGGCTGTACGGCGCGGAGCTCGACGAGGGGAGCGG
>NZ_LWGL01000077.1 GCF_001722485.1 Cellulosimicrobium cellulans
ACCGGCACCGGCGCCGCCTCGACCTCGGCGACGTCGCGGAGCACCTCGACCGCGAGCCGCCAGACGGCCGACGACCGGGCGGCGCGGGCGCCCGTTGCGCGCTCGGGCGCCGGGTGCGGGCGGGCGGTCACGTGGAGCACGACGCCATTGTGGTCCCGCAGGACCCCCGGGCGCGGTGGGCACGTCGCGTGCCCGACGCGCGCCGCTGCGTGGTGCCCCGAGAGGGATTCGAACCCTCACTGTGCCGGGTTTGAGCCGACTGCCTCTGCCAGTTGGGCTATCGGGGCGGGCCGTGGCGCACCCGGGACCGGGCGCGGCCGTGCGGGGCGAGCCTATCCGCACGGTGCCCGTGCCAGGAACTCCGCGCTGCCACCGCGGGCCGCTGGATCGAGAATCACAGTCCGCGACGCGCGTACGGTCCGCCGTCACGGCCCTGCGCGCACTACGATGAACCCCGTGAGTGACGAGACAGCGCAGCCCGAGGACAGGAAGCCGCTCGACCTGCCCCCCATGATCGAGCCCCAGCCCGCCGAGACGACGCCGCCGTCGACGGGTCGCCCCGCGCGCCGGGCGGTCGTCGCCGAGGACGAGGCGCTCATCCGTCTCGACGTGGTGGAGACCCTGCGCGAGGCCGGCTTCGAGGTCGTGGGCGAGGCCGGTGACGGCGAGACGGCGGTGCGGCTCGCGCTCGAGCTGAAGCCCGACGTCGTGGTCATGGACGTGAAGATGCCCGAGCTCGACGGCATCTCCGCCGCGGAGCGGATCGGCAAGGCGCACGCCGCCCCGGTCGTGCTCCTGACGGCGTTCTCGCAGGCGGAGCTCGTCGAGCGGGCACGGGACGCGGGGGCGATGGCGTACGTCGTCAAGCCGTTCTCGCCGGCCGACCTGCTGCCCGCGGTCGAGATCGCCATCTCGCGCTACTCGCAGATCTCCGCGCTCGAGTCCGAGGTCGCGGACCTCACCGAGCGGTTCGAGACGCGCAAGCGCGTCGACCGTGCCAAGGGCCTGCTCATGACGAAGATGGGGCTGACGGAGCCGGAGTCGTTCCGCTGGATCCAGAAGACGTCGATGGACCGCCGGCTCACGATGCGCGAGGTCGCGGACGCCGTGATCGAGCAGGTCGGCGGCGCCTGAGCCGCACGCGCGGCCGGCGGCCGGGTTCCGCCGCCCGGGGACGGACCTTTGTCAGGACGGCCCGGGCGGGCTATCGTCTTGGACTGGCGTCCAGTTCCGGGGCGGTGAACGCGGTCGCCACGTAGTGCTCAGTCGGTAGCCGGCGGCATCGACCGAGCGACGTGGAACGCCCTCACGCCCCACGTCCTCGGTGTGTCGCCGGTCCACGGTGCGAACGAGGAGGGGTACGTGCGCCACGCAGTGGAGGTCAGGCCGGCGTCCGACGTCGAGCTGCCCGGGATCGCCGCGCTGTGCGCGGAGGCCCGGACGGAGTCCGCGTCCGGTGCCCAGCTGTGCGCCCCGGACGAGGAGCGCCTCGTGCGCCACCTCTCGGTCCTGCTCGCCCTGCCGGGCGGCAACGTCCTCGTCGCGGTCCAGGACGACCGCCCCGTCGGCTTCGTGCTCGCACGCGTGCTCGAGCCGCACCTGTTCGCGGACGAGCCGAGCCTGTACGTCGAGGCGATCTACGTGGGCGAGGACGCGCGACGCCGCGGCGTCGGGCACGCGCTGCTCAGCGCGACCGCCGAGCTCGCCGCGGTCTCGGGCGCCTCGCACGTCTACTCCGTGCCGATCCCCGGCTCGCGCGGCGTGCAGCGCTTCCTCGCGCGCCTCGGGTTCGCCCCGGTCGCGGGGCACCGCGTCGTCGCGACGGGCGTGCTCCAGCGCCGGCTCGCCGCCGACCTCGCCCCGGCCCGCCGTGGCGGCCGGTCCCTCGAGGACCTCATCGCGCGCCGCCGCAAGGCTCGCACCGAGGGGCTCAGCGGCCCCGTCGACCTGCGCGAGTTCCAGGCCGAGTACCACCAGCGCCGCCCGGCCTCCTGACCGCGCCCGGTCCCCGGGCGGGCGCTGCCTGTGCGGGCGTCAGGGGCGGTCGAGCAGCATGCAGGTGAGGCGCGCGGTGCACACGCGCCGTCCCGCGTCGTCGGTCACGACGATCTCGTAGCTCGCCGTCGTGCGGCCCAGGTGCAGCGCGCGCGCCTCGGCGCGCACCCAGCCGTCGCGCACCCCGCGGTGGTGCGTGGCGTTGACCTCGGTGCCGACCGCCGCGCGGTCGCGACCGGCGTGCAGCTGGGCCGCCATGGACCCCAGCGTCTCGGCGAGCACGACCGACGCGCCCCCGTGGAGCAGGCCCACCGGCTGCGTGTTGCCCGCGACGGGCATGCGCGCGGCGGCGCGGTCGGCCGCGACGTCCTCGACCTCGATGCCCATCCGCTCGATGAGCGTCCCGTGCGTGGTGAAGCCGAGCGCCTCGTACTCGTGGCGCGGGTCACCGGTCCGGGTCTCGGCGGGGGCGGCGCCCTCGCCCGTGGTGTCGGTCATGGGGGATAGGTTGGCACCCGTGACGACCTCCGCGCGACCCCGCCTGCTGCTCATCGACGGACACTCCATGGCCTACCGCGCGTTCTTCGCGCTGCCGGCCGAGAACTTCTCGACGACGACGGGCCAGCACACGAACGCCGTCTACGGGTTCACGTCGATGCTCATCAACCTCCTGCGCGACGAGGAGCCCACGCACGTCGCGGTCGCGTTCGACGCCGGCCGGCAGTCGTTCCGCACCGAGATCCTGCCGAGCTACAAGGGCACGCGGGAGTCCACGCCCGAGCCGTTCCGCGGCCAGGTCCCGCTCATCAAGGAGATCCTCGACGCGCTCCACATCCCCACGCTCGAGCGCGAGGGCTACGAGGCGGACGACATCTTCGCGACGCTCGCCACGCAGGGCGCCGCGGCCGGCATGGAGGTCCTCGTCTGCTCCGGCGACCGCGACGCGTTCCAGCTCGTCGGCCCCGACGTCACGGTGCTCTACCCGCGCAAGGGCGTGTCCGAGCTCTCGCGCATGGACCCGGCCGCGGTCGTCGAGAAGTACGGCGTGCCGCCCGAGCGCTACCCGGACCTGGCCGCGCTCGTCGGCGAGACGTCGGACAACCTCCCGGGCATCCCGGGCGTCGGCCCGAAGACGGCCGCGAAGTGGATCACCGCCTACGACGGCCTCGAGGGCCTCCTGGAGCACGCCGACGACGTGAAGGGCAAGGCGGGCGAGAACCTGCGCGCGCACCTCGAGCAGGTGCGCACCAACCGGCGCCTCAACGCGCTGCTGCGCGACCTCGAGCTGCCGGTCGGGCCGGACGACCTCGCCTCGCGGCCCTGGGACCGCGAGGCGGCGCACCGGGTCCTCGACGCGCTCGAGTTCCGCGCCCTGCGCGACCGCCTGTTCGCCATCGCGCCCGAGGGCGAGGTCGAGCCCGAGTCCGGGTTCGACGTCGAGCTCGCCGACGTGCTGCCGGGCGGCCTCGGCGCGTGGCTCGCCGAGCACGGCGGACGCCCCCTCGGCGTGGACGTGTCCGGGCGCGCCGTCCCCGGCGGCGGGGACGCGTGGGGCCTCGCCCTGTCCGACGACGCCGGGTCGGCCGTCGCGATCGAGCTCGCCGACCTCGGCCCGGCCGACGACGAGGCGCTCTCGGCGTGGCTGCGCGACCCGGCGAGCCCCAAGGTCGTGCACGGCGCGAAGGCGGCCTCGCACGAGCTGGCCGCGCGAGGGTACGAGCTCCACGGCGTCGTCTTCGACACCGAGCTGGCGGCGTACCTGTGCCACCCCGACCAGCGCGGCTACGACCTCGGCGACCTCGTCGTGCGGCACCTGCACCGCGAGCTGCGCGCCGACACCGGGTCCGGGGACGACGCGCAGGGCGCGCTCGACCTCTCGCTCGACGGCACCGGGGAGCAGGAGCGCGACGCCGTGCGCGCGCTCGCCGTGGCGCAGCTCGCCGACGTCCTGACGGGCGAGCTCGAGGACCGGGGCGCCACGCACCTGCTCACCGACCTCGAGCTCCCGCTGTCCGGCGTGCTCGCGCGCGTGGAGCGGACGGGCATCGCCGCGGACGTCGCGTACCTCACCGAGCTCGAGCGGCACTTCGGCGACCTCGTCGCGACGGCGGCGTCCGAGGCGTACGCCGTCATCGGCCGCGAGGTGAACCTCGGCTCGCCGAAGCAGCTCCAGGAGGTGCTCTTCGACCAGCTCGGCATGCCGAAGACGAAGAAGATCAAGACGGGCTACACGACGGACGCGTCGGCGCTCGCGGACCTGTTCGTCAAGACGCAGCACCCGTTCCTCGAGCACCTGCTCGCGCACCGCGACGCCTCGCGCCTGCGCCAGACCGTCGAGGGGCTGCTCAAGTCGGTCGCGGACGACGGCCGCATCCACACGACCTTCCAGCAGACGATCGCCGCGACGGGCCGCCTCAGCTCGACCGAGCCCAACCTGCAGAACATCCCGATCCGCACGGAGGCCGGACGGCGCATCCGGCGCGCGTTCGTCGTGGGCGAGGGCTACGAGACGCTCATGACCGCCGACTACAGCCAGATCGAGATGCGCATCATGGCGCACCTGTCGGGCGACGAGGGGCTCATCGAGGCGTTCCGCTCGGGCGAGGACCTCCACAGCTACGTCGGGTCCCGCGTGTTCGAGGTGCCGGCGTCCGAGGTCACGCCCGCGATGCGCTCGAAGATCAAGGCCATGTCGTACGGCCTCGCGTACGGGCTCTCCGCGTTCGGGCTCTCGCAGCAGCTGACGATCGAGGTCGGCGAGGCGCAGACGCTCATGGACGACTACTTCGAGCGCTTCGGCGGCGTGCGCGACTACCTGACGGGCGTCGTCGACGAGGCCCGCGCGACCGGGTACACGGCGACGATCCTCGGTCGGCGCCGTTACCTGCCGGACCTGACGAGCGACAACCGTCAGCGTCGCCAGATGGCCGAGCGCATGGCGCTCAACGCGCCCATCCAGGGCAGCGCCGCGGACATCATCAAGGTCGCGATGCTCGGGGTGCAGCGCGCTCTCGACGAGCGGGACCTGCGTTCGCGGCTGCTGCTGCAGGTGCACGACGAGCTCGTGGTCGAGGTCGCGCCCGGCGAGCGCGACGCGGTGGAGGAGCTGCTGCGCAGCGAGATGGGCGCCGCCGCGAAGCTCGACGTGCCGCTCGACGTCTCCGTCGGTTCCGGGGCGACTTGGCACGAGGCGGGCCACTGACCGCGCGCTGACCGGCCTCAGGGCCGGCCACTGACCGGCCCTGAGGCCCGGGCGCGGCTCAGCCCGGCCGGCGCGTGCGGAAGATCGCCGTGCCCGGCAGGAGCTTCCCGCGCACCGGCCCCCACCCGCCCCACACCTCGTCGTTGTCGTCGGGCCACTCCGGCTCGACGACGTCGACGAGCTCGAGCCCGGCCGCGACCACGTCGCGCACGTGGTCCCCGACCGTCCGGTGGTACTCGGCGTACACGACCTGCCCCGCGGCGTCGGACTCCACGTAGGGGCGCCGGTCGAAGTAGGAGCGGTTCGCCGTGAGGCCGCGGGCGCTCGGGTCGTCGGGGAACGCCCACCGGACGGGGTGCGTGACGGAGAACGTCCACGTGCCCCCGGGGCGCAGGACGCGCGCCACCTCGCGGTGGACGGCTCCGGCGTCGGGCACGAACGGCAGCGCGCCGAACGACGTGAAGACGATGTCGAAGGCGCCGTCGGCGAACGGCAGCCGGCGCGCGTCCGCCTGGACGAGCGGCACGTGTACGCCGGTGCGTGCGTCGAGCCCCCGCGCGGCGGCGAGCATGCCCGCCGAGACGTCCGTGGCGACGGCGTGCGCGCCCTGGCCGACGAGCCAACGGGAGCACTGCGCCGCACCGGCCCCGACCTCGAGGACGCGGCGTCCGGCGACCTCGCCGAGCAGGCGGGCGTCGCGCTCGCGCAGGCCTTCCGGGCACCAGCAGAAGTCCGCCGCGCCGAGGAACTCGCCGTGCTCGTCGAGGTACTCGTCGGCGTTGGCGTCCCACCACGACCGCCCGGCGCGGCCCCCGTCGGCGGCGGGGACGTCGCGGTAGCCGGCGTGCGCCGTCGGGCCGGGCGCGGCGGGCTGCGGGGGCGTGTCGGGGTGCGGGGTCGTCACGGCGCCATTCTCGGTCACCGCGCGCGGTTGGTCCCGCCGCGGCGGGACCTTGGTCGCAGGACGCGCCCGGAGTGCGGCACGCGTCACAGGAACGCCCCGCAGCGTCGTTAGGGTGGTGCCCGACGCGGCGCCGCGGGGCCGGTGCCCCGTCTCGCCTGCCGACGGCGCGAGCGCGCGTGACGACGACGAGACGGAGGACCAGGTGCGCATCGGACTTCTCACGGGGGGCGGCGACTGCCCCGGGCTCAACGCGGCGATCCGTGCCGTGGTGAAGCAGGGGACCGGGGAGTACGGGCACACGATCATCGGCTTCCGCAACGGCTGGCGCGGCGTCGTCGACGGCGACGTGTTCCCCCTCGGCCGCCAGGACATCCGCAACGTGCTGCCCGTCGGCGGCACGCTGCTGGGCACCGCGCGGTTCCACCCCAGCCCGGACGACGGGAGCATGGAGGCCGTGCTCGCGACCGTCGAGGCGGAGCGCCTGGACGCGCTCGTGTGCATCGGGGGCGACGGCACGCTGCACGCCGCGAGCCGCGTGGGCGAGGCGGGCGTCCCGATCGTCGCCATCCCCAAGACGATCGACAACGACGTCGAGGGCACGGACCTGTCGATCGGGTTCCACACCGCGGTGAACATCGCGACGGAGGCGCTCGACCGCGTGCACACGACGGCGGAGAGCCACAACCGCGTCATGGTCGTGGAGGTCATGGGGCGGCACGCCGGCTGGATCGCGGTGAACGCCGGCATCGCGGGCGGCGCGGAGGTCGTCCTGGCGCCGGAGGAGCCGTTCGACATCGACCAGGTCGTGAAGTTCCTGCGCCACCGTCACCGCGCGCACGCCAACTTCTCGATCGTCGTGGTGGCGGAGGGCGCCGTGCCGCGCGAGGGGTCGTCGATGGAGTTCACGCAGCAGCTCGGCCGGTTCGGCGAGATCGTCGCGGGCTCGGTGGGGGAGCGCGTCAGCGCGGAGATCGCGCAGCGCACCGGGTTCGACACGCGTCTGACGGTGCTGGGGCACGTGCAGCGCGGCGGGGAGCCGACGCCCACCGACCGCATCCTCGGCAGCCGGTTCGGCGTGGCGGCGGTCGACGCGGTGAGCGCGGGGACCACGGGCGTCATGACGGCGCTGCGCGGCGAGCGGGTCGAGCTCGTGCCGCTGTCGGAGGTCGCGGGACGCCCGAAGCGGGTGCCGGCGGAGCTGCTGCGGGTGGCCCACGTCCTCGCGTGACGGCACGTGACCGGCGCGAGGGCGTGCGTTGACCCTCGCGCCGCGACCCGCGTAGGATGGACGGCGGTGCATTGCGCCCGCCGTCACGTCGGACCCTCGTTCCGGAGCCGTGCAGGAATCCTGCTCGGGCCACCGTAGCGGAGCGGTCGGGCCCCGCGGCACCGCGATCGCCGCAGGTCCCTACCCGCTCGACTTCCCTGTCCGCATCGGAGCATCGAACTCAATGACCATCTCTACCCCCGCGAAGTCCGCACCCCAGGTTGCCGTCAACGACATCGGCACCGAGGAGGACTTCCTCGCCGCCGTTGACGCGACCATCAAGTACTTCAACGACGGCGACATCGTCGAAGGCACGATCGTCAAGGTGGACCGCGACGAGGTCCTCCTCGACATCGGCTACAAGACCGAGGGCGTCATCCCCTCGCGCGAGCTGTCCATCAAGCACGACGTCGACCCCGGCGAGGTCGTCAACGTCGGCGACGCCGTCGAGGCCCTCGTCCTCCAGAAGGAGGACAAGGAAGGTCGTCTGATCCTGTCCAAGAAGCGCGCGCAGTACGAGCGCGCCTGGGGCACGATCGAGAAGATCAAGGAGGAGGACGGCGTCGTCACCGGCACCGTCATCGAGGTCGTCAAGGGTGGCCTCATCCTCGACATCGGTCTGCGCGGCTTCCTGCCCGCGTCGCTCGTGGAGATGCGTCGTGTCCGCGACCTCCAGCCGTACGTCGGCAAGGAGATCGAGGCGAAGATCATCGAGCTCGACAAGAACCGCAACAACGTCGTCCTCTCGCGCCGCGCGTGGCTCGAGCAGACGCAGTCCGAGGTCCGCTCCACCTTCCTGCAGACGCTGCAGAAGGGCCAGGTGCGCCCGGGTGTCGTCTCCTCGATCGTCAACTTCGGTGCGTTCGTGGACCTCGGCGGCGTCGACGGTCTCGTGCACGTCTCCGAGCTGTCCTGGAAGCACATCGACCACCCCTCCGAGGTCGTCGAGGTCGGCCAGGAGGTCACGGTGGAGGTGCTCGACGTCGACTTCGACCGCGAGCGCGTCTCGCTGTCGCTCAAGGCGACGCAGGAGGACCCGTGGCAGACGTTCGCCCGGACCCACGCGATCGGTCAGGTCGTGCCGGGCAAGGTCACCAAGCTCGTCCCGTTCGGTGCGTTCGTGCGCGTCGAGGACGGCATCGAGGGCCTCGTGCACATCTCGGAGCTGGCCGTGCGCCACGTCGAGCTGCCGGAGCAGGTCGTCAACGTCGGTGACGAGGTCTTCGTCAAGGTCATCGACATCGACCTCGAGCGTCGCCGCATCTCGCTGTCGCTCAAGCAGGCCAACGAGGGCGTCGACCCGGAGTCCGAGGACTTCGACCCCGCGCTCTATGGCATGGCCGCCGAGTACGACGAGCAGGGGAACTACAAGTACCCCGAGGGCTTCGACCCGGAGACCAACGAGTGGCTCGAGGGCTTCGAGGCGCAGCGCGAGGCGTGGGAGGCGGAGTACGCCAAGGCCCACGAGCGCTGGGAGGCGCACCGCAAGCAGGTCGCCGAGGCGCAGCGTGCCGACTTCGAGTCCGCGTCGGGCGACGCAGGCGCGTCGACCGGTGGTGGCGGCGGCGGCGGCACGTCCTACTCGTCGGCCCCGGCCGCCGAGGCCACGGGCACGCTCGCGTCGGACGAGGCGCTCGCCGCTCTGCGCGAGAAGCTCACCGGCAACTGATCCCGCCGCGGCACGCGCCGCGACCGGGAGAGCCACGAAGGCCCGCCACCCCGTCCTGGGTGGCGGGCCTTCGCCGTGCGGGGGTCAGGCCGCGGCGGGGGCGTCCGCGAACTGCGTGCGGTGCAGGGCGGCGTAGCGGCCGTCGCGCGCCAGGAGGTCGGTGTGCGTGCCGGTCTCGACGACCCGGCCGGCGTCGAGGACGACGATGAGGTCGGCCGCGCGCACGGTGGACAGCCGGTGCGCGATCACGAGGGACGTGCGTCCGCGCAGCGCCTCGGCGAGCGCGGCCTGGACCGCGGCCTCGCTGCGGGAGTCGAGGTGCGCGGTCGCCTCGTCCAGCACCACGAGGTCGGGGGCCTTGAGGAAGACGCGCGCGATGGCGAGCCGCTGGCGCTCGCCGCCGGACAGGCGGTAGCCGCGGTCGCCGACGACGGTCTCGACGCCGGACGGCAGGGCGGCGACGACGTCCCACACGTGCGCACGCCGCAGCGCCTCCTCGATCTCGGCGTCGGTCGCGTCGTGCTTCGCGTAGCGCAGGTTCTCGGCGATGGTGTCGTGGAACAGGTGTGCCTCCTGGGTGACGACGCCGACGGTGTCGTGGAGGCTCTCCTGAGTGACCTCGCGCAGGTCCCGCCCGGCGATGCGCACGTTGCCGCCGGTGGGGTCGTACATGCGCGTCACGAGCTGGGACACGGTCGTCTTGCCCGCTCCCGAGGCGCCCACGAGGGCGACCATGGCGCCGGCGGGCACGGAGAACGAGACGTCCGTGAGGGTGTCGGTCGTCGGGTCCGTGCCCTCGACCGCGACGGACTCCAGCGAGGCGAGGGAGACCTCGGACGCCGTCGGGTAGCGGAAGGTCACGCGGTCGAGCTCGAGGCTCGCGCCGTGGCGGGCGACGTCGTCCGCGAGGTCCCCGGCGTCGGGGGCGTCGGTGACGGTGGGCTGGAGGTCGAGCACCTCGAGCACGCGCTCGAAGCTGACGAGCGCGGTCATGACGTCGACCTGGACGTTCGACATCGCGGTGAGGGGCCCGTAGAGCCGGCCGAGGTACGCGGTGAGCGCCACGACGGTGCCGACGGTGAGGGACCCGGCGATCGCCATGACGCCGCCGATGCCGTACACGATCGCGACGGCGACGGACGCGACGACGGTGAGCCCGACCCGGAACACCGTCCCGTACATGGCCTGCCTGACGCCGATGTCGCGCACGCGCCCGGCCTGGTCGGCGAAGCGGCGCGACTCGCGCGCCGGGTCGCCGAACACCTTGACGAGGTGGGCGCCCGCGACGTTGAAGCGCTCGTTCATCGTCTGCGCGGCCTCGGCGTTGAGCGCGTAGCTCTCGCGCGTGATGGCGGCGAGCCGCCTGCCCACCCACCGGGCGGGCAGGACGAACGCGGGCAGGAGCGTCAGGGCGAGCAGCGTGAGCTGCCACGACATGGACAGCATCGCCGCGAGCACGAAGACGACGGTGAGGAGGTTGGAGAAGACGTTCGACAGCGTGGACGTGAACGCCTGCTGCGCGCCGAGGACGTCGCCGTTGAGGCGCTGGACGAGCGCGCCCGTTCGGGTGCGGCTGAAGAAGGCCAGCGGCATGCGCTGGACGTGGTCGAACACGGCGGTGCGCAGGTCGACGATGAGGCCCTCGCCGATGCGGGCGGAGAACCAGCGCTGGGCGACGCCGAGCCCCCCGGACAGGACGGCGAGCCCGGCCGCCACGAGGGCGAGCGAGACGACGACGTCCGTGCGCCCCTCGGTGATGCCGTCGTCGATGATGCGCCGGAAGAGCAGCGGCGTCACGGCGCCGGCCGCGGCGTCCACCGAGATGAGGACGAGGAACGCGGCGAGCTGGCGCCGGTACGGGCGCGCGAAGGTGAGCACGCGCCGCACGGTCCCGCGGTGCAGGCGCTGGTGGGCGACGGTGGAGTCCTGGCGGAACGAGCGCATGCCGCCGCCGGTGCCGTGCCCGGAGAAGGACGAGGGGAACGTCATCTGGCCTCCCGGAGGGTGGGGGCGCTGGTCGTCCGCGGCGGCCCGGGGGCGGGCCGGCGGGCGCGGGCACCCCGTGGGGGCGGGTGCCGCTCGCGCGAAACGATGCTGAGCCTACCTCACTATTGAGGGCCGGACAAGGAGGGGCGCGCCCCGAGTACGCTCGCCCCGTGACCGACGAGAGCCCGCGCGGCCCCCAGCCCGCGCCCTTCGCCGAGGAGGCGGGGGAGTTCCTCTCGCTCCTGCACGCCGCGCTGCACGCGGTGCGGCGCGAGGCGAGCGAGCGGCTCGAACCGGCCGGGACGACACCCGGGCAGTTCCGCATGCTGCGCTTCCTCGCGCGCTGCGATGCGCCGTGCCGGCTCGGTGCCGTCGCGACCGCGCTCGGCGTCGCGCCGCGCTCCGTGACGTCGAAGGTCGACGACGCCGAGGCCGCAGGGCTCGTCCGGCGGATCCCCGACCCGCACGACCGGCGCGCGACGCTCGTCGAGCTCACCGAGCGCGGGCGCGCGACGGTGGAGCGCGTCGGCGCGGAGCGGTCGTCGAGCGCGGGGTCGCTGCTTGCGCGGCTCGGCGAGGCGGACCGGCGCGAGCTCCTGCGGCTCCTGCGCGCCGTCTCCGGCGAGCCGCCGGCCTGAGCACCGGGACCGTGCGCTGGTCCACCGCCCTGGCAGGATGGGGCCATGTTCCGCATCGGGTTGACCGGAGGCATCGCGGCAGGCAAGTCCGTCGCCCTCGCACGACTGGCTGAGCGGGGGGCCGTCACCATCGACTACGACGTCCTCTCGCGGGAGGCCGTGGCTCCCGGGTCCGTCGGGCTCGACGAGATCGTCGAGGCCTTCGGGCCGCAGGTCCTCGCCGCCGACGGCACCCTCGACCGGCAGGCCCTCGCCGCGGTCGTCTTCGCCGACGAGGCCGCGCGCGAGCGGCTCAACGCCGTCGTCCACCCGGAGGTGCGGCGCCTGGCCGCGGAGCGCGAGGCTGCTGCCGCCGCGGCCGACCCGCGCGCCGTCGTCGTCCACGACATCCCGCTGCTCGTCGAGACCGGGGACCCCGCACGCTTCCACCTCGTGGTCGTCGTGCACGCCCCGGCCGAGCTGCGCGCGCGCCGCCTCGCCGAGCGCGGGCTCTCCCCGGAGGAGGCCGCCGCCCGCATCGCCGCCCAGGCGGACGACGACGCGCGCCTCGCCGCCGCCGACGTGACCCTCGACGGCACGGGCAGCGCCGACGCGCTGCGGGAGCAGGTGGACGCCCTGTGGGAGAAGGTCCGCACCGAGGTCGACCAGGAGAGCGAGGGCGACGCATGACGGTCGTGGTCAGCGGGTTCGAGCCGTTCGGCGGCGACGCGACGAACCCGTCCTGGGACACCGCGAGCGCTTGACCGCGGGAGAGGCGTACACCGACCGCACGACGCGCGCGAGACGGGGGATCGACGCGCCGTCCGTGACGGGCGTCAGCCGCGCGAGGGGGTCCGCGGCCTCCTGCCGCTCGAGCATCTCGAGCTCGGCGTCGACGTCCGGGTAGCCCACGGTGAGCCGCGCCATGAAGCGGTCGCGCTGCGCCTCGGGCAGCGGGTACGTGCCCTCCATCTCGACCGGGTTCTGCGTGGCGACGACGAGGAACGGGCTCGGCAGCACGTGCGTCGTGCCGTCGACGGTCGTCTGCCCCTCCTCCATGCACTCCAGGAGGGCGGACTGCGTCTTCGGGGAGGCCCGGTTGATCTCGTCGCCGATGACGATGTTGGCGAAGACCGGCCCCGGGCGGAACTCGAACTCGTGGGTCGCGGCCCGGTAGATGTTGACGCCCGTCAGGTCGCTCGGCAGCAGGTCGGGCGTGAACTGGATGCGCCCCACGTGGCAGTCGATCGTGCGGGCGAGCGCCTTCGCGAGCGTCGTCTTCCCGACACCGGGCACGTCCTCGAGGAGCAGGTGGCCCTCGGCGAGGAGGACCGCGACGGTCACCGTGACGAGGTCGGGACGGCCCGTGACGACGGACTCGATCCCCGAGCGCATCCGCGTGGTCGTCTCCACGAGCTCGTCCAGGGCGACGGGGTCGCGCTCGTCGGGCGACGCGACAGGGGCGATGTCGGGGAGCACGGAGACCTCCGTCGTCGGTGGCGCGAGGGCGCGGGCTGGACCCGCAGGTGGCACGAGCCTAGTTGACGCCCACCTCTGTGCCCGACGGGCGGGGACGCCGTCGCCCGGGCGGTGGTTGCCCGGCTCCTCCGGGAAGGCGCGACGCGCCCGTGGGGAGCTCTCCCCTCCACTTCTCCCCACCCGCGCTGACCTGCGGAGATCGTGCGAAGAGGGGTGAAGTTTCGCCGTTTCGCCGAGAGCGGTGGAGGGTTGTGGAGTACCGTGGAGGAACTGGGAGCAGGAGGGGAGGTGCCAGGTGCATGTCCGGCTTCGTGGACGACGTCCTCGGCGGTTCCTCCGGCCTGCTCCTCGGGACCTTCACACCTCGTCTGGACGACAAGGGGAGGCTCATCCTCCCGGCGAAGTTCAGGCCCCGGCTCGCGCCGGGTCTCGTCATGACGCGGGGACAGGAGCGATGCCTGTTCCTCCTGCCGATGGACGAGTTCCGGCGCATGTACGACCAGATCCGGCAGGCGCCGGTGACGAGCAAGCAGGCGCGGGACTACCTGCGCGTGTTCCTGTCGGGCGCGAGCGACGAGATCCCGGACAAGCAGGGTCGGGTCTCGATCCCCGCGCCCCTGCGGGCGTACGCGGGTCTGGACCGCGACGTCGCCGTGATCGGCGCGGGCACCCGCGTCGAGATCTGGGACGCCGCGGCCTGGGAGACGTACCTCGCGGAGCAGGAGTCGGCGTACTCCGACACCGCGGAGGAGGTGTTCCCGGACCTGCGCTTCTAGGACGGTCACGGACCCCGTCCGGTGAGGTCTCCTCCCGCCCGGTCTGGCGCACTTCCCCGGCGCCAGAAAGGACGCGGAGGGAGACCTGACCGGACGGTCCCGTGCCGGGGGACCACCGAGCACCACTCCGCACCACCGAGCACCACCACGACCGAGCACGGCACCACCGAGCAGGACCCGAGCAGGAACGCAGCAGGAGAGGAGGACCGATGAGCACCACGCCCGACGACGCGGCCGAGCGCCACGTCCCGGTGCTCCTGCAGCGCTGCGTGGACCTGCTCGCGCCGGCCCTCCGGGCACCGGGCTCGGTCCTCGTCGACTGCACGCTCGGGATGGGCGGGCACACCGAGGCGGTGCTCGAGCAGGTGCCGACCGCGCGCGTCGTGGGGATCGACCGCGACCCGCACGCGATCGAGCGCGCCTCGCGCCGCCTGGAGCGGTTCGGCGACCGGTTCCGGGCGGTGCACGCCGTCTACGACGAGGTCGCGGACGTCGTCGCCGAGGTCGTCGGGGAGCCCGTCCAGGGCGTGCTCATGGACCTCGGCGTCTCGTCGCTCCAGATCGACGAGCGCGAGCGAGGCTTCTCCTACGCGCACGACGCGCCCCTGGACATGCGCATGGACCCGACCGCGGGCCGCACGGCCGCGGACGTCCTCAACACGTACGACGAGCGCGAGCTCACGCGCGTCCTGCGCGAGTACGGCGAGGAGCGGTTCGCGCAGCGCATCGCCCGCGCCGTCGTGCGTCGCCGCGACGAGCGGCCGTGGACGCGCAGCGCCGAGCTCGTCGAGCTCGTGCGGGCCTCGATCCCCGCCGCCACCCGGACCACGGGCGGCAACCCGGCGAAGCGGACCTTCCAGGCCCTGCGCATCGAGGTGAACGGCGAGCTCGAGGTGCTCG
This sequence comes from Cellulosimicrobium cellulans, assembly GCF_001722485.1. Taxonomy (GTDB): domain Bacteria; phylum Actinomycetota; class Actinomycetes; order Actinomycetales; family Cellulomonadaceae; genus Cellulosimicrobium; species Cellulosimicrobium cellulans_A. The sequence continues at coordinate 14,796 of NZ_LWGL01000077.1, forward strand.
CGCGGGCGGTCCCTGCGGCGGTCGACGTGCTCGCCGTGGGCGGCCGGATCGTCGTCGAGTCCTACCACTCGCTCGAGGACCGCCTCGTCAAGCGTGAGCTCGCGGCCGGCGCGACGGTGAGCGCGCCGGCGGGGCTGCCCGTCGTGCCGGAGGCCGACGAGCCCTACCTGCGCCTGCTCACCCGCGGTGCCGAGGAGGCGCCGGCGGACGAGCGCGAGGCCAACCCGCGATCGGCGTCCGTCCGGCTGCGGGCCGCGGAACGCACGCGGCCCACGCCGGAGCACCGGCGCCCGCGCACCAGCACGAACCGACCGGATCGACCGGGGGAGAGAACACCATGAGCGCACTGAGGTCCACGGCGGCCGCCCGCCCGCTGCCGCACACCGCGCGCCCGGGAGCGACCCCGGCGCCGCGTCCCACGCTCACCGCCCTGCCGGGCGGCGCCACCGAGCGCGGCGCACGCTCGCGCCTCGAGCTCGTCCGGGCGCCGCTGCAGGCGCGCTCGCGCGTCCCGTTCCTCGTCCTCTGCATGTCGGTCCTCGGTCTGGCGCTCCTGTGTGCTCTCCTGGTGAACACGACGATGGCGCAGAACTCCTACGAGATGACGGAGCTGCGTCGGGAGGTGGGTCAGGTGCGACAGGACGCGCAGCAGCTGCAGGCGGACGTGCGGCGGGCGGAGGCGGCGCTGCCGGAGACGGCGCGCTCGTACGGGATGGTCGAGTCGCCGACCCCGGGCATGCTCGAGCTCTCCACCGGCACGGTGGTCGGCGGGGCCGGGGAGGGGGCCGGGCAGTGACGGACGGGGTCGGCGACCGCGGCAGGGGGCCGCGGACCGCGGCCGGCGGGTCGCAGGACGACAGCACGTCGGCGCGCCCCGCGTCGCGGCGCACCCCGACGCCGCGCGCCACCACGCCCCGCACGTCGACGTCCCGGAGCTCCACGCCTCGCGCGTCGACCTCGAGCGGCTGG
>NZ_LWGL01000078.1 GCF_001722485.1 Cellulosimicrobium cellulans
GACGACCGCCGCGCCCGTCCAGCAGCCGCGCACGGCTCCGCAGCCCACGGCCGCGCAGCCGGCCGCCGGCGGCCAGGCCCGCCCCGCGTCGGGTGAGCAGCGCACGGCCCCGACGGTCGTGAAGATTGTCGTCGCCGGTGGCTTTGCGGTCGGCAAGACGACGTTCATCGGCTCGATCTCGGACGTCGAGCCCCTGAACACCGAGGCGGCCATGACGGAGCACTCGGTCGGCGTCGACGACGCGGGCGGCGTGAGCGACCGCAAGACGACGACGACGGTCGCGATGGACTTCGGGCGCGTCTCGCTCCCGGGCAACCTGTGGCTCTACCTGTTCGGCACGCCGGGCCAGGACCGCTTCCTCTTCATGTGGGACGACCTGGTCCGCGGCGCGATCGGTGCGGTCGTGCTCGTCGACACCGACCGCCTCGAGCAGTGCTTCCCGGCGATCGACTACTTCGAGTCGCGCAACATCCCGTTCGTCGTCGGCGTGAACTGCTTCGACGGCGTCGCCAAGCACCGGCTCGAGGACGTGCGCGAGGCCCTGCAGATCCCGGCGCACGTGCCCATGCTGTACACGGACGCCCGGTCGCGCGCCGCGACCAAGCAGACGCTCATCGCGCTCGTGCAGCTCGCGATGCGTCAGCTCCGCGGCGCGGCCTGACCGCCCCGCACGACGCACCTCCACGACGGCGGGCCGCCCACCCCGGGCAGCCCGCCGTCGTCGTCCCCGGGCGTCGGCGCCCGTGGCCGTGACGTGCCAGAATGGCACGCTGAGCCGCGAGGCTCGGGGAGGGCTGACAGAGCGGCCTAATGTGACGGTCTTGAAAACCGTTGTGCGGCAACGCACCGGGGGTTCGAATCCCTCGCCCTCCGCTCCTCCCGGCCTGGTGGCCCGGGACCTTCGGCGGGTGCCGTGCGCGTCGCCGTGCGCGAGGATGGCGGGGTGACGTCCGAGCCGTACCGCCGTCCGTTCGCCGACGAGTCCGCGCTCGAGCCCGTCGAGCTGATCCGCCGCTCGGGTGCCGTCCTGCGCGTCGGGCGGCTCGCGCTCTCGGCCGGGACGGGCAGCTACCGGGTCAAGGAGCACATGTCGCGGGTCGGGCGGGCGCTGGGCATCGACCGCGTCGCGGCGCACGTCACGCTGACCGAGATCACCGCGACGTCCCACCAGGGGCCGATCTTCCGCACCGAGCTCACCGAGGCGCGGTCCGTGGGCATCGACGCGGACCGGCTCGGCGAGCTGGAGCGGTTCACGTCGTCGCTCCCGCCGAGGGCCGACCTCGCGTCCGTCGAGGCGGGGCTGGACCGCATCGCCGGCAAGCCGCTGCTGTACGGGACGCTCCTCAACGCCCTGTGGGCCGGGATGGCGTGCGCGGCCTTCGCGTTCCTCAACAACGGGGGAGTCGTCGAGTGCGGTGCGGTGCTCGTCGCGGCGGCGCTCGGGCAGGCGGTCCGGCGCACCATGCTGCACCGGGGAATCAACCAGTTCGGGGTCACGATGCTCGCGGCCGCGACCGCGAGCATCGCCTACCTCGCCCTCGTCCTCGCGCTGTCCGACCTCGCCGGCGTCTCGCGCAACCACGAGGCGGGGTACGTCTCGGCGGTGCTGTTCCTCGTCCCGGGCTTCGCGCTCGTCACGGGCGCGCTCGACCTGGCCAAGCTCGACTTCTCGGCCGGTGTCGCGCGGCTCACGTACGCCCTCGTGCTGCTCGCGTCGGCCGCGCTCGCGGTGTGGGGGTTCTCCGCGGTCGCGGGCCTCGCGCCCGACCCCGTGCCGCCGCCCGCCATCGACCCGACCCTGCTGCTCGCGCTGCGCACGCTCGCGAGCTTCCTCGGCGTGCTCGGGTTCGCGCTGATGTTCAACAGCCCCTGGGCGATGGCCGTCGGCGCCGCCGCGATCGGGGCGGTGGCGAACGTCGGACGGCTCGCGCTCGTCGACGCCGACGTGTTCCCCCAGGCGGCCGCCGCGGCGGCCGCGCTCCTGGTGGGGCTGCTCGCCGCCGCGGTCGCGCCCGCGATGCGCGTGCCGCGCATCACCGTGTCGGTGCCGGCCGTCGTCATCATGGTCCCGGGCGTCACCGCGTACCGGGCGGTCTACGAGTTCAACACCGGCACGACGGCGCAGGCCCTCGGCTACGCGGTCGAGGCGGGCCTCGTCATCGTCGCGCTGGCGATCGGGCTCGCCGTCGCCCGCATGCTCACCGACCGCGAGTGGACGTTCGAGCGGTAGGCCGGTTCCGAGCAGCGGGCCGGCACGGTTTGGACGCGCGGCGAGCCGCCGGTACCCTGGGCGACGCGGGTGCACCATCCCGGCCTCAGGCCCGGCCCGCGAGGAGACGTCGCATAGTCAGGTCTAGTGCGCCACCCTGCTAAGGTGGTAACGGGGCAACCCGTTCGAGGGTTCAAATCCCTCCGTCTCCGCCAGGAAGGTCCCGGCTGCCAAGCGCCCGGGGCCTTTTCTGTTGCCCGGGAACGGGTGGCCGGAAGGCTGTGCGACCGGGCCCGACGGACCGCCGGGCCCGGTCCGGCGGCTACGCCGCGCCCGACGTCGCGAGCACGGAGCGGACGACGAACCGCGACGCCCCCGCCCCGGCGAGCACGAGCCCCGAGGCCGCCGCGACGCACAGCAGGAACTGCACGACGACGTCCACGTTCGCGAACGCGTTGAACCCGATGATCGGCACCATGAACATGAGCGCCATGACCGTCGCGACGCCGACGCTCACCGAGAGCGGCACGAGCGTCTCGCGGAACCGCGCCCGGTCGAGGGTGCGGAGGTCGGTGCCGGCGAGGACGAGCGTGCGGTACTCGCCGCGCTGGTCGATGACGCGGCCGGCCTGCATGACGCCCGTGGACACGGCGGCGAGCACGCCGGCGATCGCGAGGGTGAGGAAGCCGCCGGTCTTGAGGTCGGTGAGGAACTCGATCTCTGCCGGGTCGGTCACCGCGGCCGTGTCGAAGAGGGCGAAGATGCTCGCGATGCCGGCGATAAACGTCGCGAGCGCGACGCCGCCGACCGAGCGCCATGCCGTCTTCGGGTCGTCGACGATGCGCCGCCCGGCGAGCAGCGTCGGGACGCGGCGCGCGGTGCCGGCGGTGATCCGCCCGACGACCCAGATGGTGAACGGGCCGACGAGGTTGAGCGTCGCGAAGCCCACGAGCAGGATGCCGACGACGACGGTGATCGCGACGGCGGTGGAGCCGAACGACAGGTTGGTCGCGACGATCATGGCGACGAACGCGGCGCCCGTGGCGAGCAGGCGCACGGCCTTGAGGCCCGGAGGCGTGACGCGGGCCGCGACGCCGAGCGGCGTGATGGCGACCCGGCGCAGGCTCACGAGGGACGACACGAGCGCGACCGCCACGACGAGTACAACGGCGGCCAGCAGGGCGGGCACCCCGACCCACAGCTCGGCGATGTCGAACGTGCGGCCCTGGAACCGCAGCTGGGCGACGAGCGGCAGCAGCGCGCCGTAGCCGACGAGCCCGACGAGCGCGCCGGTCACGGCCTGCGCCGCGGCGTCGAGCACGGTGAGCGTCGTGACCTGGCGCGTCGTGGCGCCGGCGAGGCGCAGCGCCGCGAGACGCGCGTCCCGGCGGGCGACGGCGAGGCGGGCGGCAGCGCCGCCGAGCGTGACGAGCGGGATGAGCAGCAGGAGCGACGCGATGCCCGCGAAGATCGGGTACTGGGTCGCGTACTCCGTGACGGGGCCGTTCGCGCCCTCGGTCACGCCCTCGAAGCCGCCCGCGCGGTCGAGGAAGGCGCCGAAGCCGCCGACGACCACGAGCAGGACCGCCGTCGTCGCGGCGAACGCGATGACCGCGAGGACGTTGGTCATGCCCTGCGGGTCGCGGTCGTCCGCGCTGCGCCGGCGCAGGAGCCACCAGAGGTCTACCGTCCTCATCGCGCGCTCTCCTGACTCGTCCCGTGAGCCGTCGGCAGCGCCGTGGTGCCGGGCGCGTGGAACTCGCCCGAGACGAGCCCGTCGCGCATCGTCACGGTGCGCGAGCAGTGGCGCGCGACCCCGGCGTCGTGCGTGACGACGACGAGCGCCGCGCCCGACGCGCGCGTGGCCTGCGTGAGGACGTCGAGCACCTCGGCTCCGGTCGTCTGGTCGAGCGCGCCGGTGGGCTCGTCGGCGAAGACGACGCCGGGCGAGCCGACGAGCGCGCGGGCGATCGCGACGCGCTGCGCCTGGCCGCCCGACAGCTCGCCGGGACGCCGCTGCTCCATGCCTGCGAGGCCGAGGTGCGCGAGCCAGCGTGCCGCGACGGCGGTCGCCTCGGTGCGCGACGTGCCCGCGAGCATGAGCGGCAGCGCCGCGTTCTCGACCGCGGGCAGCTCGGGCAGCAGCTGGCCGGACTGGAACACAAAGCCGAAGTCGTTGCGGCGCAGCACGGTGCGGCGCGCCTCGGACAGCGTCGTGAGGTCCTCGCCGCGCCACGCGACGGAGCCGGAGGTGGGCGTGACGATCCCCGCGAGGCAGTGCAGCAGGGTCGTCTTGCCGGAGCCGGACGGGCCCATGATCGCGAGCGACTCGCCGGGATGGACGGTGAGGCTCACGCCGGCGAGGGCGTGCGTGGCGGCCAGGGCGGTGCCGTAGACCTTGGTGAGGCCGCTCGCGACGAGGGGCGAGCCGCCGGGGGCGGGAGCGGGACCGGTGAACGTCATGCCACGATCGTCCGGCCGGCACGGATGCTGCCGCGTCGGGCTGAGGGCGGGACCTCTCGGAGCCCGGGTCCGACCGTGGGTGGACGGGCGGTGCTGCGCGAGGACGACACCGGAACGGCCCGGCCGGCGACCGTGGCGTCGGTCACCTCCGGGCCCACGGTGCCGGTACCGGTTTGGGTTCGCCCGCCGGACGCGGTAGTGTTCTCGACGGCCGGTGAGCGATCAGCGGTTGCAGGACCAGCGCCCGTAGCTCAACGGATAGAGCATCTGACTACGGATCAGAAGGTTGGGGGTTCGAATCCCTCCGGGCGCACCGACACGAACGGCCCCACCCTCCGGGTGGGGCCGTTCGTCGTTGTACCCGCACTCGCCTTGCGGGCGCACCGAGGCGCGCGGTCTCACCATGGGAGACGCGCGACGGCTACGTGATCGGATCGTGACGAACGTGCCGATATCCGCACGATGACGCGGATAGTCCCCGGCCTTAGGGCGCTCAGATGGTCATGAATTCGCCATCGACAGGTGCGGCACCGGCCGGGATGTGCCTAGGGTCGTCGGCGGTATGGACACGACGACGAACGCCGCGCCCACCGCCCCTTCGACCCGAAGCACGACCGGCAGCGACACCGCTGCCGCGCCCGCCGACCCCCTCGGCGCGGCGCCCGTGACGGTCCGCCGCCCGACGCGGGCCGACGGCGCCGCCATGTGGCGCGTCGCGCGCGACTCCGGCGAGCTCGACCTGAACTCGTCGTACGCCTACCTGCTGCTCGCGGAGCACTTCGCGGAGACCTGCCGGGTCGCCGTCGTCCCCGACGCCGGGGCGCTCGAGGGAGGGCGCGTCGTCGGGTTCGTGACGGGCTACCGCCTGCCCGACGACGTCGCGCACCTGTTCGTGTGGCAGGTCGCCGTGGACGAGGCCGTCCGCGGGCGCGGGATCGCCGGCCGGCTGCTCGACGCGCTGGTCGACGCGGCGCCCGACGTCACCACCGTGAAGACGACCGTCGCCGAGGAGAACGTCGCCTCGCGCACCCTCTTCGTCCGCTGGGCGGCGCGCCGTGGCGCCGCCATCGCCACCACGCCGCTGTTCACCGCCGACCAGTTCCCCGACGCGCACGCCGACGAGCCGATGCTCGTCATCGACGGCGTGCACCCACGCTGAGCCACCGCAGACCTCGGGCTGCGCCGGTCCGGCGCGCGGGTGACGCCGCAGCCCCTCCACGTCTCGCACCCGTGCGCACCACCACAAGGAGCACTCCTTCGTGACTACCCCGACACTCCCGACCGCCGACGCGTACGCCGCCGACGACCCGACCGGGTTCACGGCACTGGAGTCCGGAGTCCGCAGCTACTCACGTGCGTGGCCCGTCGTGTTCGACCGTGCCCGAGGCGCCACGGTCACCGCCGAGGACGGCACCGAGTACCTCGACTTCTTCGCGGGCGCCGGCTCGCTCAACTACGGGCACAACGAGCCACGCCTCAAGAAGGTCCTCGTCGACTACCTGCTCGACGACCGCATGGTGCACAGCCTCGACATGCTGACGAGCGCACGGCGCGAGTTCCTCGAGACGTTCGAGTCGACGATCCTGCGTCCGCGCGGCCTCGACCACAAGGTCGTGTTCCCCGGCCCCGGCGGCGCGAACGCCGTCGAGGCGGCGCTCAAGCTCGCCCGCAAGGTGACGGGCCGCGAGTCGGTCATCACGTTCACCAACGCGTTCCACGGCATGACGCTGGGCGCACTGTCCGTGACGGGGAACTCGATGAAGCGCGGGGGAGCGGGCGTCCCGCTCGTCCACGCGACGCCCATGCCGTACGACGACTACTTCGACGGCGACGTGCCCGACTTCGTCTACCTGGAGCGCCTCCTCGGCGACGGCGGCAGCGGGCTCAACGAGCCCGCGGCGGTCATCGTCGAGACGGTGCAGGGCGAGGGCGGCATCAACGCGGCCCGGGCCGAGTGGCTGCGCGGCCTCGCGGACCTGTGCACGCGCCACGGGATCCTGCTCATCGTCGACGACATCCAGATGGGCTGCGGCCGCACCGGGAAGTTCTTCAGCTTCGAGGAGGCCGGGATCGTCCCGGACATCGTCTGCCTGTCGAAGTCGATCTCCGGGTACGGGCTGCCGATGGCGCTCACCCTCATCCGGCCGGAGCTGGACGTGTGGGAGCCGGGCGAGCACAACGGCACGTTCCGCGGCTTCGCCCCCGCGTTCGCCACGGCCGCGGAGGCGATCCGCACCTACTGGTCCGACGACGCGCTCGAGCGCTCGACGACGGCGAAGGGCGCGCTCGTCGAGTCGCACTTCAACACGCTCGTCGCGCGCTACCCCGACCACGGGCTCGCCTCGAAGGGCCGCGGGCTGGCACGCGGGCTGCAAACGGCCGACGGCGAGACGGCGGGCCGGGTCTGCGAGGAGGCCTTCGCGCGAGGCCTGCTCATGGAGACGTCCGGTCCCTCCGGTGAGGTCGTCAAGCTGCTCCCGCCGCTGACGATCACCGACGAGGAGTTGCGTCGCGGCCTGTCGATCCTCGACGCGTCGCTCGCCGCCGTCCTGTCCTGACCTCGCCCCGACATCCCCGGAGGTTCCCCATGATCGTGCGCACCATCGACGAGATCACCGGCACCGACGCCGACGTCCAGGCCGAGAGCTGGCGCAGCAAGCGTCTCGTGCTGGCCAAGGAGGGCGTCGGCTTCTCGGTCCACGAGACCACCCTGTACGCCGGGACCGAAAGCACCTTCTGGTACGCGAACCACGTCGAGGCGGTGTTCGTCACGTCCGGCGAGGGCGAGATCGAGGACCTCGCCACCGGCGAGGTGCACCCGCTCGCGCCCGGCACGCTGTACCTGCTGGACGACCACGACAAGCACAAGGTCCGCCCGCGGACGGACATCACGTGCGTGTGCGTGTTCAACCCGCCGGTCACCGGTCGTGAGGTGCACGACGAGGACGGCGTCTACCCGCTCGTCACCGAGGAGCCGGCGACGGCCTGACGGCGCCGGCGCCGGGTCGCCCACGCGAGGTCGGCCTCCTCGAGCACGTCGTCGATCCCCCGCCCGCCGACGGCCGCCACCCAGCCCGGGTCGGCGCCGTCGGTGCGGGGGTCGTACAGCGCCCAGCGGCGGACGCCGAGGCTGCGCAGGTGCTCGCCGAGCGCGAGGAGGTCGGCCCGGGTGTGGGCGACCGGGTCGACGGTCGTCCGCACCTCGTGGTCGACGCCCGAGCGCAGCAGCACAGCGAGGGACTCGAACGCCCGGCGCGCCGACGACGCGCTGCCCGTCGTCGCGGCGTACCGCGACGGCAGGTGCTTGACCTCGAGACCCACCCAGTCGACGAGCGGCAGCAGCCGCGCGAGCCGGGCGGGCCACACGCCGCTCGTGAGCAGCCCGATGCCGAGGCCGAGCGAACGCACCTCGGCGACCGCGTCCGGCAGGCCGGCGTGGAGCGTCGGCTCCCCGCCGGAGAGCACGACGCCGTCCAGCAGGGCACGCCGGTGCCGCAGCCACGCGACGACGCCCGGCCAGTCCATGGCGTCGGAGGTCGCCGACGTGCCTGGCGCCAGGACGTCCTGGAGCCCGGGGCCGTGGCACGACGCGCAGCGCCACGGGCACCCCTGCGTGGAGACGGTCGCGGCGAGGACGCCTGGCCAGTCGACGGTCGAGATCCAGGGCCGGCACGCGACGACGAGGTCAGCCAGGGGCGAGGTCCGGGACAGGGTCGAGGTGGTCGGGGACGTGCTCGCGACGTCGACGTGTGCCATGGGCGCTTCCTTCCGGTCCGAGGCGCCCACCTCCCGCCGGTGACGGTGACGTCGCCACCCTACGCCATGTGAAGGGCTTCACATGGCGTGATCGCGCTGGTGGCGGCATGAGAGAGCTCTCACACCGCGTTCACGGACGTCTCACCGCGCGTCGTCAGGGTGGCCACCATGACGGCACCCGACCTCCCTCTCGCCGCCGGGCCGCGCGCCCGCCGCCGGGTCGCGCTGTACTCGCACGACACGCAGGGCCTCGGCCACGTGCGCCGCACGTCGCTGCTCGCCCGCGCCGTCGTCGCCGCGGACCCGGACGTCGACGTCCTCCTGCTGTCGGGCGCCGCCGAGGCCACGAGCCTGCCGCTGCCGCCGCGCACCGAGGTCGTCACGCTGCCCGGCGTCGCGAAGGACCCTGCCACCGGGTACGGGCCGCGGCGCTGGGGCGGCACGCTCGAGGACGTCGTCGCCGTGCGCGCCGGCGTCCTCGACGGGGCGCTCGCGGCCTTCGACCCCGACGTGCTCGTCGTCGACAAGGTGCCGCTCGGCGTCGGCGGCGAGCTGCGCCCGGCGCTCGAGCGCCTCCGGGCACGGGGGCGGACGGCGTGCGTCCTCGGCCTGCGCGACGTGCTCGACGTGCCCGAGGTCGCGGTGCGCGAGTGGGACGACCAGCGCAGCACGTCCGTCGTCGAGCGCCTCTACGACGAGGTGTGGGTGTACGGCGACGCGCGCGTCTACGACCCGCTCGTCGAGTACGCGCTGCCCGACGTCGTCGCGCGGCGGACCGTGTTCACGGGGTACCTCGGCCGGGGCCGCGCCGCGCCGGCGCCCGCGCGGGCGGCGCAGCGCCCGCACCCGGTCGGTGCCGACGGCGCGCCCGACCGCGTACGCGAGCTGGTCCCCGCACCACGCGCCGATCGCGGCGACGAGCACCACGACCCACCAGGCGACGCCGCCACCCGCCTGCGCGGCGACGGCGAGGGACACGACCACCGTCTCGCCGGGGACGGGCGGGAAGAAGCCGTCGAGCGCCGTCGTCGCGAGCAGCGTCGGCAGCGCCCACGCCGAGTCGACGAGCGCGAGCACCCACGCCTCGAGCTGACCCCACAGCGCCACGATCCCGTCGACCATGCGAACCAGCCTCCGGGAGCCGGGACCCCGGCACCATGGGGTATCCCCCCGGTTCGTCCCTGATGTTCCCCCGAACGCGCCGGCCGACGCTCCGGCAGGCGGACCGTTGCGCCGCGCACCCCCTCCGGCGGGGGAGAATGAGCGCCGACGCATTCACCTCCCCGCCCCGGCGGAGGAGATTCGTGATCGAGAAGCGGGATCGAGGAAGCGCAGTGATCACTGTCAGCACCGACGGCTCGTGCCTGAGCAACCCGGGCGGGGCCATCGGATGGGCGTGGATCAACCACGACGGGTCCTTCGACTCCGGCGGCGCGGCGAGCGGCACCAACCAGGTCGCCGAGCTGACCGCCCTCCTCCAGGCGGTCCGCGCGCACCCCGGCGCCGACCCCCTCCTCATCGAGTCCGACTCGCAGTACGCCGCGCACGGGAGCGACGGCGGCGGGTCGATCCGGATCCCGGCGAGCGCGTGCGGGCTCGTCGGGCTCAAGCCGTCGCGCGGGCGGGTGAGCCCGGGCCCGCTCTCCGTCGACGGCGCCGGGCTCGCGACGCACGGCGTGCTCACCCGGTCGGTGCGGGACACGGCCGCGTTCCTCGACGTGCTCGCGCGCCCGTGGCCGGGCGACACGTTCGTCGCCGGACCGGTGGCCGGGACGACGCCCCGCGGCGGGGCCGCCACCTGGTGGACCGGCGAGGCCCCCGTGTCGTTCCTCGCCGCGACCGGGGCCGCGACGCGACCGCTGCGTGTCGGCCTCCTCCTCGACCCCGTCGTGGCGCCGGGCGCGCCGGTGCACCCCGCGTGCGTCGCGGCCGCGCGCGAGACCGCGACGCTGCTCGCCGGGATGGGGCACGACGTCGTCGAGGTCGGCCCGCCGTTCGACGCCGAGCGGTGGGACGCCTTCGCCGCGCTGTGGTCCGTCGGGGCGCTGACCGCCCCCGTGCCGGCGCAGGACGAGGAGCGGCTCGTCCCGCTCACGCGCTGGCTGCGCGAGCGCGGCCGGGCGACGTCGGGCCTGGAGTACGCGACCGCTCTCGCGGGCGTCCAGGCGCTCACGCGCGACGTCGCCACCGCGTGGGCGGACGTCGACGTCGTCGTCTCCCCCACGCTCGCGCAGCTCCCCGCCCCGGTCGGCACCCAGCGCCTCGACGACGACCCCGCCGCGGACTTCGCCGCGCAGACCGCCTTCACGCCCTGGACGAGCATGTGGAACCTCACCGGGCGTCCCGCCGTGAGCCTGCCGCTCGGGGAAGCCGTCGTGCCGGACGACGCCGGCGCGCCCGTCACGCTGCCCGTCGGGGTGATGCTCGGCGCCGCGCACGGCGCGGACGCCCTGCTCCTCGCCCTGGCCGCCCGCCTGGAGGAGGCGGCACCCTGGGCCCACCGCCGGCCCCCGGAGACGTCGTGACCGCCTACGCCGCCCTCCTGTTCGCCGTCAACGTCGGCGGCCGCTCCGTCCCCTCGACCGCGCTGCGCGCCCTGTCCGCCGAGCTCGGGTTCGCGGGCAACCGGACCGTCGTCAACAGCGGCAACCTCGTGGTGGCGGCCGGCGCCTCCGGTGCCGCCACCGCCGACGACGTCGCGCGCCTCGTGCGCGCGGGCGTGGCCGACCGCTTCGGCGTCGACGCGGCGGTCGCCGTCCTCACGACCGCGCGGCTCGCCGAGGTGCTCGCGGCGAACCCGTTCCCCGACGCGTCGCGCGAGACGCCGTCCCGCGTCCAGGTGCTCGTCGGCGAGCGCGACGTCGACGCCGACGGCGTCGCCCGGCTCGCCACGGAGCACCCCGGCCCCGAGGAGGTCGCCGCCGCGCGCGGCGTGCTCTGGGTGCACTACCCCGACGGCATCGGGCGGTCGAGGCTCACCACCCCCGTCCTCGCGCGCGCCGCGGGCACCTCCGTCACGGGGCGGAACGTGAACACCGTCACGCGTTTGCTCGCGACGGCGTACGAGGTCGAGGCGGCGGGCGAGACGCCCTGACGCGCTACGCCGGGTGGGCGTCGTCGCCCGGCTGGTCCTGCACGACGCGCGCCGGGCGCCAGTGCTGGACCTTCCCGGCGTCGCGCACGACGACGCCGAGGCGCCCGAGCTCGCGGCGCAGGTCGGCGACGTCGTCGTCCTTCCCGGCCTCGAGCATCGCGGAGCGGGCGCGCAGGACGGCGTCGGCGCTCGGCGGCAGCGCGGGGTCGCCCGCGACCCAGCGGCGGAACGCCCCCGCGTGCGGGTCCTCGTCGCGCCACGGCCAGCCCTGGGCGCGGAACGCGGCGGCCAGGCGCGGTGCCTCGAGCTCGGTGACGACGTGCGCGAGCTCCGCGGAGCCGTGCCCGTCGCGCTCGCCGAGCACGACGAGCACCGTCCGGTCGACGAACACGTCGGTCGCCTCGGCGCGCGCGATCTCGGTGGTGACGCCGCGCCGGACGACGCTCGCCCGGTCCGCGGCGACTGTGACGACCGCGGTGTCCTCGCGGGCGTGCGCGGCGAGGAGCAGACCTGCCGCGGCGCCGAGCGCGACCGCGACGAGCGCGCCGAGCAGACCGCGCCCGGCGAGCATGTCGTCGACGAGCTCGGCCGGTCCCTGAAACGGCGCCCACGGGAGACCGGCGTACCAGCCCGCGAGGCGCACCGCGCCGTACGCGAGCCCGGCGCCGAGCAGCGGTGCGCCGCCCCAGAGCACGGCGAGCTCCGTCGTGGTCGGTCCCACGACGGCGGGCTGCTCGCCGGGTCGGTCGGAGGGTTCGGGGGCGGGGGTCGCGTCGGGCACGAGGGACATCGTCACCGGTCGCGGCACGTCGCAGCGTCGGCCGCGCGGCCGATCCCGCCCGCGCCTCGGTCCGCCGCGCGGAGTACGCGACCGCTCCGCGGACGTGCCGGGCGTCGTCCCCGCGTCCCGCGTAGGATCGACCACGGTGTGCCGGGAAGTCTGGTCGGCGGCTGCTTCCGCGACCCGTGAGGTCACCTCCCTCCCGACACCAGGAGAACCATGACTGCTGCCTCCCCCGCCACCGCCCCGTCGTCGTCCGCCCCCGGGCCCCTGCGCCGCTGGGCGAGCCGTGAGACGACCGGAGGCGCCCTCCTCATCGGCGCGGCCCTCGTCGCCCTCGTGTGGGCCAACTCGCCCTGGCGCGAGGCGTACGCGACGCTCTCGAGCACCGTCGTCGGGCCGTCGTCCCCGCTGCACCTCGACCTCTCGCTGTCCGCCTGGGCCGCGGACGGCCTGCTCGCGATCTTCTTCTTCGTGGTCGGCGTCGAGCTCAAGCAGGAGTTCGTCGCCGGCAGCCTGCGCAACCCGAAGACGGCCGGCGTCCCCATGCTCGCCGCCGTCGGCGGCATGGCGCTGCCGGCGATCATCTTCGCGGTCGTCCTCGTCGCTGCGGGCGACACCGGCGCGCTGCACGGATGGGCGATCCCGACCGCGACCGACATCGCGTTCGCGCTCGGCGTCCTCGCCGTGTTCGGCCGCGGCCTGCCCGTCGCGATCCGCACCTTCCTGCTCACCCTCGCCGTCGTGGACGACCTGCTCGCGATCGTCATCATCGCGATCTTCTACACCGCGGACCTGCAGTGGGCCTACCTCGGCCTCGCCCTGGTCGCCGTCGCGCTCTACGCCGTCCTGGTGCGTGCGCGCCGCACGCGCTGGTGGCTCCTGCTGCCCGTCGCCGCCGTCGCGTGGGCGTTCATGCACGAGTCCGGCGTGCACGCCACCATCGCGGGCGTGCTCCTCGGGTTCGCCGTCCCGGCCCTCGCCGTGCACGGCGAGGGCGAGTCCCGCACGCACCGGTTCGAGCGCACCATCCGCCCGTTCTCCCAGGGCATCGCCCTGCCCGTGTTCGCCTTCTTCGCCGCGGGGGTGTCGATCGTCGGGGGCGAGACGCCCGTCGGCGAGGTCCTGACCCAGCCGGTCGTGCTCGCGATCGTCGTCGGGCTCGTGGTGGGCAAGCTCGTCGGCGTCCTCGGCGTGACCGCGCTCGTCACGCGGTTCACCCCGCTGCGCCTCGCGCCCGGCATCGGCGTGCGCGACCTGCTGCCCGTCGCCCTGCTCGCCGGCATCGGGTTCACGGTCTCGCTCCTCATCGCCGAGCTCTCCTTCCCGGACGCCGAGCACACCGACGGCGCGAAGATCGCGATCCTCGCCGCGTCCACCCTCGCCGCCGCCCTCGCCGCGGTCGCGCTGCGCTGGGACGCGCGCCGGGCGCGCACGAACGACATGAACCGCGACGACCTGCCCGACGACGTCCGCGACTTCATCGGCGACGAGCGGGACCGCCTCGACCACTGACGGCGTCCGCGGCATGATCGTCGTGGACCGTGCGGCACCGAGGCCGCGCGGCCGGTGCGCCGTCGCCCACCACCCGCGGGCGGCGGCCCGACGAGGAGGTCGCGCCATGAGCCTGACGAGTCCGCCCGTATCCTCACCTGCCCCGCCGCCCGTGCGCCGCGGCCTGGACAAGGTCGTCGCGTCCGCCGCCGAGGCGGTCGCGGACGTGCCCGACGGCGCGTCGCTCGCCGTCGGCGGGTTCGGTCTGTGCGGCAACCCGATCGCCCTCATCGAGGCGCTGCTCGCCCAGGGGACGCGGGACCTGTGGGTCGTGAGCAACAACTGCGGCGTCGACGACTGGGGCCTCGGCGTGCTGCTCGGCGCCGGCCGCATCCGCCGGATGACGAGCTCGTACGTCGGGGAGAACAAGGAGTTCGAGCGGCAGTTCCTCTCGGGCGAGCTCGAGCTCGAGCTCACGCCGCAGGGCACGCTCGCGGAGAAGCTGCGTGCGGGCGGCGCCGGGATCGCCGGCTTCTGGACGCGCACGGGCGTGGGCACGCAGGTCGCCGAGGGCGGGCTGCCGCAGCGGTACGACGGCGCGGGCGGCGTCGCGCAGGCCAGCGCGCCGAAGGAGGTCCGCACGTTCGGCGTCGGGCCGCGAGGCCGCGACGGGTCCTTCGCGGGCGAGGCGGAGTTCGTCCTCGAGGAGGCGATCACGACCGACTTCGCGCTCGTCCACGCGGTGCGCGGCGACCGCCACGGCAACCTCGTGTTCCACCGCTCGGCACGCAACTTCTCCCCGCTCGCCGCGATGGCGGGCCGCGTGTGCGTCGCCCAGGTCGAGGAGCTGGTCGAGCCGGGCGAGATCGACCCCGACGCCGTGCACCTGCCGGGCGTGTTCGTCCACCGCGTCGTCGAGGTGGGCCCCGACGCGCCGAAGCGCATCGAACGCCGGACCGTCCGTCCCACGAAGGAGGGCTGAGCGATGCCGCGGACCCGTGACGAGATGGCCGCACGCGCGGCGCGCGAGCTCCAGGACGGCTGGTACGTCAACCTCGGCATCGGCCTGCCGACCCTCGTGCCGAACCACGTCCCCGCCGGCCGGCACCTCGTGCTCCAGTCGGAGAACGGGATCCTCGGCGTCGGCCCGTACCCCACCGAGGACGAGGTGGACCCCGACCTCATCAACGCCGGCAAGGAGACCGTGACGCTGCTGCCGGGGGCGTCGATCTTCGACTCGGCGACGAGCTTCGGCATGATCCGCGGCGGCAAGATCGACGCGGCCGTGCTCGGCGGGATGCAGGTCTCCGCGGCGGGCGACCTCGCCAACTGGATGATCCCCGGGAAGATGGTCAAGGGCCCGGGCGGCGCGATGGACCTCGTGCACGGCGCCGCTCGCGTGATCGTGCTCATGGAGCACGTCGCGCGCGACGGCTCGCCGAAGCTCCTCCACGCGTGCTCGCTCCCGCTCACCGGACGCGGCGTCGTTCACCGCGTCATCACCGACCTCGCGGTGATCGACGTGACGCCGGACGGGCTCGTCCTGCGCGAGACCGCGCCCGGCGTGAGCGTCGACGACGTGCGCGCCGCGACCGAGCCCGAGCTCGTCGTCGACCTCGACCCCGCGCCCCTGGCCGCGGCCGGCACCACGTCCGGCTCCGCCGCCGGCTCCGCCGCCACGGAGTAGCGTGAGGAGCACACCGGCGCCACACCCCCGGCGCCGCCGCCGACACCGCCGTCCGCACCCCTGGAGGTCCCGCCATGAGCGCCGCTCCCCTCTCCCCCGCCCGCCCCGACGACGTCGTGGTCGTCGCGGCCGCCCGCACGCCGCTGGGCCGGCTGCGCGGGTCGCTCGCCGCGATGACGGCCACCGACCTCGGGGCGGTCGCCGCG
>NZ_LWGL01000079.1 GCF_001722485.1 Cellulosimicrobium cellulans
GCGTCTGGGAGGCCGTGCGCGACGAGCTCGGCCTCGCGGCGGAGGTCGGGGTCGGGCCGACGGAGGCCGACGAGACGGCCGCACCGGCCGCACCGGCACGTGCGGAGACCGCGCCTCTGCCGGCCGACCGCGAGCCGACGCCCGACCTGCCGCACACCGGGGCGAGCGTCGTGCCGCTGGCGTCGCGCCGGCCGCGCGCCTGGCTGCCGGTGGCGGCCGCGGCGTGCCTCGCGCTCGTCCTGGGCGTCGCGGGCGGCGTCTGGTGGGAGCGCCGGGAGGCCGAGCCGCCCGAGACGACCGTCGCGACGGCCGACCTCGAGGCCCTGCCCGACTGGGCGGGCGCGAGCGGGCAGGCGCGCGTCGAGGAGAGCCCGGACGGGCGGCGGCAGGTCGTCGTGTCGCTCGACGCCCCGGCGCCCGAGGGCACGTACCGCGAGGTGTGGCTGCTCGCCGAGGACGTCAGCGGGCTCGTGAGCCTCGGCGTGCTCGAGGGCTCCGAGGGGCGCTTCGACGTCCCCGACGGCCTGGACCTCGCGGCGTTCCCCGTCGTCGACGTCTCCGAGGAGCACTTCGACGGCGACCCGGCCCACTCGGGCGACTCCGTGGTGCGGGGACCGCTCGATGTCTGACGACGCCGCCCGGTGCCGCGTCCGCACCGGGCACGAGATCGACCCGCCCGTCGCGCGGCCGGCCTCCGGGAGGCCGACGTCGCGACGGACGGGTCGACGTCGTGGCGCTACTCCGACGAGCCGGACGCCTCCGACGCCCCGGACGACTCGGCGATGCGCCGGATCGCGTCGAGACGCCGCTCCCACGCCGCGCCGATCGCGTCGAGCGCGCGCGCCGTCTCGCTGAGACGGGCCCCGAGCGCCCGGTAGCGCACCTCGCGCCCCGCTCGGAACGGTTCGACGAGCCCGGCGTCGGCGAGCACCGCGAGGTGCTTGGCGATCGCCTGCCGGCTGACCGGCAGGCGGTCGGCCAGGCCGGACGCCGACAGGTCGGCCGTGCCGAGCTCGGTGAGGATGCGCCACCGGGTGTCGTCGGCGAGCGCCGCGAACACGGGGGTCAGCGCCTGCGGTGCGGGAGTGCTCACGCCGGCGCCCCCGCCGGGGGGACGGGCGCCCCCTCGAGGACCGCGACGAGCTCGTCGAGCTCGCTCGTCCAGCCCTGCCGGTGGTCCTCGAGCGCGGCGCGTGCGTCCGCGAGGTGCTCGAAGCCGGTCTCGACGACGGTGAGGACGGTGCCCTCGCCGTCGGGCACGAGCGTGAACCGCGCGACGGTCGAGTTGTCCGCGCGCAGCGTCTCGCCCGCGGGCGCGCTCCACCGGAACGCGAACACCGACGGCTCGTCGTACTCCTCGATGCGGACCGGCAGGTCGGGGTTGTCGTCCCAGCTGAACGTCCCCTCCCCGCCGACGCGCAGGTCGGGCAGCGACGTGCGCTGGCCGAACCACTGGCTGATGAGCTCCTCCTGCGTGAGGGCCGCCCACACGCGCTCCACGCTCGCCTGGACGCGGACCGTGCGGGTCACCGTGAACGTCTCCTCGTCGACGACGGCCGGCTCGTTGATCGTGGTCATGGTCGTGCTCCTTTTCGGGATCGTGCGGATCGGGTGCTGCTCTCGAGTGCAACTCCAGAGTTGCACCCGGTCCACCAGATAGCAACCCCCGAGTTGCACGTCGTCGTCCCGGCATCGCGGTGCGAGATCCTCGACGATCCACGGCGTCGTGAATTCACGGTTCCGTGTACTGTCGTCCGTATGGTCGAGACGGTCACGCTCACGCACACCGCCGCGCTCGCACGGCTCGGGCACGCGCTGTCGGACGAGACGCGCAGCCGCATCCTGCTCGCGCTGCGGGAAGCCCCCGCCTACCCGTCCGACCTCGCGGACGCCCTCGGCGTCTCGCGCCAGGTGATGTCGAACCAGCTCGCGTGCCTGCGCGGCTGCGGCCTCGTCGAGGCGATCCCCGACGGCCGCCGCACCTGGTACCGCCTCGCCGACCCCCACCTCGCGCCCGCGCTCGACGACCTCCTGCGGCTCGTCGTCGCCGTCGACCCGACGTGCTGCGCCCCGGAAGGATGCACCTGCTCGTGACCTCCCTGTCGCTCGGGCCGCGCCCGCTGCTCCCCGACCGTCGCGCCGTCCTCGAGCGGCGGATCCGCTGGGTCGTCGGCGCGACCATCGCCTACAACGTCGTCGAGGCGGTCGTCGCGATCACCGCTGGCCGCGTCGCGTCGTCCGCGGCGCTCGTCGGCTTCGGGCTCGACTCGATCGTCGAGGTGCTCTCCGCCGCGGCCGTCGCGTGGCAGTTCGCCGCGCCCGACCCGCACCGGCGCGAGCGCACCGCCATGCGGGTCATCGCGCTGTCGTTCTTCGGCCTCGCGCTGTTCGTCACGGTCGACGCCGTCCGCACGCTCCTCGGCGCGTCCGAGCCGGACCACTCGACCGTCGGCATCGTCCTCGCGACGGTGAGCCTCGCCGTCATGCCGTTCCTGTCGTGGTTCGAGCGGCGCACCGGTCGCGAGCTCGGCTCCGCGTCCGCCGTCGCCGACTCGAAGCAGACGCTCGTCTGCACCTACCTGTCGGCCGTGCTCCTCGTCGGGCTCGTGCTCAGCTCGACGCTGGGGTGGACGTGGGCGGACCCGCTCGCGGCGCTCGTCATCGCGGGCTTCGCCGTCCGGGAGGGCGTCGAGGCGTGGCGCGGCGACGCGTGCTGCACGCCGGTCGCCGCGCTCGTCGGGCACGACGACGCGGACCGCGCCCAGGGCACCGGCTGCGCCGACGGCTGCTGCTCCCCCACCACCCCAGCCGAGTGATGCGCTCCCGCTCGAGTGATGCGTCCAGGAGCGCATCACTCGAGCGGGAGCGCATCGCTCGCGGCCAGCAGGCCCGTCAGGCGTCGGGCGTCAGCTGAACCCGACGACCCGCTGCGCCACGCGGTAGGCCATCACCGAGACGCGCCGGCCGGCGGCGCCGGGCAGGTTGCTCAGCTGCCCGAGCGCGCTCCAGCGCAGGCGGCGGTAGAGCGTCGGGTCCTCGCGGCGCAGCTCGCGCCAGAGCTGGTCCCTCTCCTCGAGCGCCGCGCGCGTCCCGGAGCGGATGAGCAGGATCGACGAGACGGCGCAGATGATGCGCGCGTAGTGCAGGCGGTAGTCGTGCAGCCGTCGGTCCGTCACGGGCGTGGACTGCAGGTGGCGCAGCATGAGCCAGTTCACGCGCAGCTGCTGGTCGAGGCGGCGCAGCATGACTGCCTCGTGCACCGACTGGTCCTCGCGGCCGATGAAGTACCGGTACAGGTCGACGTCGAGGTAGTACGCCGTGCGCACGCGTGCGAGCGGCTCGAACGCGTAGAGGTTGTCGACGTAGAACGTGTGCTCCGGCAGTCGCAGGCCGTACTCCCGCAGCAGCTCGGTGCGGTAGATCATCGAGTGCATGAGCAGGTACTGCCGCTTGCGGAAGCGGCGGGTGTCGCTCCACGTGAACACGCGGTCGCGCGGCAGCGCGTTGCGGTACCGCACGGCGACCTTGCGGCGCTTGCCGGCCTTCTCGTACACGTAGTTGCTGACCAGGAGGTCCACGTCGGTGTTCGCGCGGAAGCCGCGGAGCGTCTCGAGGACCCGCGCGAACGCGTCGCGGTCGAGCCAGTCGTCGCTGTCGACGACCTTGACGTACCGGCCGCGGGCGCGGGCCAGTCCCGCGTTGATCGCGGAGCCGTGCCCGCCGTTGGCCTTGCGCACGACCTCGACAGCGCCGGGGTGCGCCCGGGCGTAGCGCTCGGCGAGCGTGGCGGTGCCGTCGGTGGACCCGTCGTCGACGACCAGGACCTGGACGTCCGGGCCCGCGTCGACGAGCGAGTCGAGGCAGCGGTCGAGATACCCCTCGGCGTTGTACGCGGGGACGATGACCGACAGGACGGGCTCGGCGACCGGCGCCTGCGTCGTCGTGCCCGGCCGGCGGGCGCCGAGCGGCGACTCGAGGACCGCGCTCACGCCGTCCTGCCGACGGTCGCGGCGGCGGGCTCGCCGTCCTCGGTGGGCTCGGTCTTGAAGATGACCTTGAAGATCGGGAAGAAGACCCAGAACGAGATCGCCGCGTTGATGATCATCGTCACGACGTCGGCGAGGGTCTCCCCCGTGCCGCCGAGGCCCCACGTCTCGATGAACAGGTCGTAGATCGGCGTCTTGTACAGGCCCTGCAGCGCGGCGGCCACGAGGGTGATGACGACGTACGCGATGGCGTACCAGGTCGCGGCCTTGGCGACGGACGAGTTCGACTTGAAGGTGATGTTGCGCTGGGCGAAGAAGTTGATCACCTGGGCGATCAACAGCGTGATCTGCACGGCCAGGAAGTATGCCAGCCCACCGCCGCCGCCCGGCAACGGGCCCGCCGCGTAGTCGAAGACGAAGTACTGCGAACCGTCGGGGTTGGACCCGATCGGCCAGACCTGGAAGTCCGTGTCGACCAGCGGCGTCATGCCGAACAGCCACTTGATGAGCGGCATCAGGGCGAGCTGCAGGACGGTGATGCCGTTGCTCAGGAGGAAGAAGACGACGAACTGGGCGGTCCCCGGGCGCTTCTCGGCGAAGCGGCGCCAGGCGTCCTTGAGTCGGGTGAACATGCGAGGGGCTCTCTTCCGGAGGTCAGGCGTCGCCGCGCAGCTGGCGGGAGGTGGCACGGTTGGCGCGGAGGTTGCGGACGAACCCGCGGACCGTGGCCCCGGCGCCGCTGACGAAGTGGCCGTTGACGATGCGGACGATCCCGTCCACCATCTCGGCGCTCACCATCCCGTTGGTCATCTTCCCGATGGCGCGGAACGGCATGTTGAGCAGGAACAGGATGTTGAGGTCGGGCTTGCCACGGCGGTCGGCGCGGTCGCGCAGGAGCGCCAGGACCCGGTACGCGAGCCGCGCGAGCGGGCTGCGCGCGGTCCGCATGCGGCCGAGCGTGTCGTTCACCCCGAGCGGTCCCGACCACGCCGCGGCGGGCAGAGGGCGGCCGAGCAGCGCGACGAAGTCCTCGTCCGGCACGTCCTGGACGTCGCCCGTGAGGTAGCGCTTCGGCAGGTCCTCGGTGCGGGCCGGGACCGTGCCGACGAGCTCGACGTCCGCCGAGAGGGGCAGGTCGTCGACGTGCGCACCGGCCAGCACCTGCCACGTGCCCTGCTCGACCTGCCACGCCCCGGTCACGACGTCCCAGTGGCGGAACGCGGCGTCGCCGAGCGGGACGGTCACGGTGCGCGCCTCCCCGGGCGCGAGCTCGACGCGGGCGAACCCGGCGAGCGTGCGCACCGGGCGGTGGACACCGGGCGACGTGCGGGACACGTACACCTGCACGACGTCGGCGCCCGCGACGGCACCGGTGTTCGTCACCGTCACGGTCGCGGCGTCGGGCGTGGCCGTGAGGTCGCCGTACGCGAACGTCGTGTACGACAGGCCGAACCCGAACGGGAACGTCACCGGCACGCCGGCCGTCGTGTAGTACCGGTAGCCGACGAACAGCCCCTCGCGGTACTCCGCGGTGCGCTGCTGCCCCGGGAAGGTGCGGGCGGTGGCGGTGTCGGCGAGCCGGACGGGCACCGTCTCGGCGAGGCGGCCGGCGGGGTTCACCGCGCCGGTCAGGACGTCGAGCAGGCCGCCCGCGCCGGCCTGGCCGGCCAGGTGGCCGTGCACGAGGGCCCGGGCCGAGGCGAGCCACGGCATCTCGACGACGCCGCCGGCGGACAGCACCACGACCGTGCGGGGGTTCACCGCGGCGACCGCCGCGAGCAGCTCGGTCTGCGCCGCGTGCAGCGCGAGCGTCGAGCGGTCCATCCCCTCGGACTCGGCGATCTCGTCCAGGCCGAGGAACAGCAGGGCGACGTCCGCGTCACGCGCGGCCTCGAGCGCCTCGGCCTGCAGGGCGGCGTCGGGCGTACCGTCGCGCCGGAAGCCGGCGGCGAACGTCGTCATCGTCAGCCCGGACTCGCCGATCACGTCGAGCACGGAGTCCAGGCGGGTCGGGTTCACGGCCGAGGAACCGGCGCCCTGGTAGCGCGGCGTGCGCGCGAAGTCGCCGATCACCGCGACGCGCGTCCCGGCGGCGAGCGGCAGGAGCGCGTCGTCGTTCTTGAGCAGGACGGCGGAGCGTGCGGCGACGCGGCGCGCAAGCGCGTGCTGCGCAGCCGGGTCCACGACGGGCGCCGTGCCGGGCTCGCGCGCGTCGGCCACGAGCTGCAGCACCTCGGCGGCCCGGGCGTCCAGGTCGGCCTCGGCGAGCCGGCGGGAGCGGACGGCGGCCACGAGCTGGCGCGCGGAGTCGAGCCCCGCGGCGGGCATCTCGAGGGTGCCGCCGGCGGCCGCCGCGGCGACGACGTCGTTCGAGCCGCCCCAGTCGGACACGACCGCCCCGTCGAAGCCCCACTCGTCGCGCAGCACCTGCTGCAGCAGGAACGGGTCCTCGTGCGCGTAGGTGCCGTTGACCTTGTTGTAGGCCGACATGATGGTGCGCGGCCGGGCCTCGGTGACGACGATGCCGAACGCCGACAGGTAGACCTCGCGCAGCGTCCGCTCGTCGACCACGGAGTCCGAGGCCATCCGGACGAGCTCCTGCGAGTTCGCCGCGTAGTGCTTGGGGCAGGCGGCGACGCCCGTCGACTGGACGCCCCGCACCAGGGCCGCGGCCAGCTTGCCGGACAGCAGAGGGTCCTCGGAGAAGTACTCGAAGTTGCGCCCGCCCAGCGGCGAGCGCTTGATGTTCAGGCCCGGGCCGAGCAGCACGTCGACGTCCTGCGCCGCGGCCTCGGCGCCGAGCGCGCGCCCGACCTCCTCGGCGAGCTCGGGGTCCCAGGTGTTCGCGACCGCCGCGGCCGTCGGGAAGCAGGTCGCCGGCTGCGACTCCGCGATGCCGAGGTGGTCGGCCGCCCCGGTCTGCTTGCGGACCCCGTGCGGGCCGTCGGCCAGCCACAGGGACCGCACCCCGTGGCGCGGCAGGTCGTGGGTCTCCCAGACCGTCTTGCCGGTCAGCAGGGCGGCCTTCTCCAGCAGGGTCAGCTTCTCGATCATGACGCGCGTGTCCTCGGGTGTGCGGGGTGGTGCACGGGTGTGGCGGGCCGGGCCCCCGGCCGGCTCGCGCGGTGCGAGCCGGCCGGGTGCCGCAGGTAGGGACGGGTCAGCGCGTGCTGACCTCGTCGGCGTCCTCGGTGGCGGCCTCCGCCGGCGTGGCGGCGGCGCTCTCGGCCTCGGCGGCCTCGGCCGCCTCCGCCTCGCGGCGACGGCGCACCCGGCGCACGACCCACACCACGCCCAGCACCAGCAGGATGCCGAGCACGACGTCGACCGCGATCTGCACGTAGCGCCAGGTCGGCGGCGTGTAGTCGAGGGTCGCGCCGGACGCGATCCCGTTCATCGCGTTGGAGTTCGCGACGGTGTAGAGGATGTTGTGCGTCGCCGTGCGGATGTTGCTCACGGCCGCGGGGGACGTCGTGTCCTCGAGCACCTTCATCGGCTGGAAGGTGAGCATGAGGTCGGAGCCCGCGCGGATCGCCTGGTCCGGGTACATGTACTCGTACAGGTTGAAGTCCGTGATCGCGAACCCGCGGAAGCCCCACTCGTCGCGCAGGACCGTGTCCATGAGGGCCACGGAGCCGCCCGCCCACGTGTTCCCGATCCGGTTGAACGAGCTCATCATCGCGGTGGAGGCGCGCATCTCGCGGGTCTCGACCGTGCCCTGGTCGTCGGCGATGAACTCGATCTCGACCGTCGCGTTCTTGACGGGGAGCTCGAACGCCTTGAGGTAGATCTCGCGGATCGCCTGCTCGTTGGCCCAGGTCGCCACACCGTGGTTGATGCGGTTGGTCTCCTGGTCGTTGAGCGCGTAGTGCTTCATGGCGGTGTACACGCCCTTGCTGGCGGCACCCTCGACGACGGCCGTCGCCATCTCGCCCGACAGCACCGGGTCCTCCGAGTAGTACTCGAAGTTGCGGCCCGCGAACGGGGAGCGGTGCAGGTTGACCGCCGGCGCGTACCAGCCGTTGGCGTCGAGCGTCAGCGCCTCGTTGCCGATCGAGACGCCCATGGCCTCGGCCAGCTCGACGTTCCACGTCTGGCCGAGCAGCACCTCGGACGGGTACGCCACGCCGGAGATCGCGTCGTTGATGAAGGAGCTGAAGCCGGCGGGGCCGTCGTAGTCGCCCGTGACCTCCTTGACGATCGAGTTGATCGCCCCGGTGTTGTAGGCACCGTTGAGGATCACGCTCGTCATCTCCTCGACGGAGATCTGGTCGAGCAGCTCCTGCCACTGCGGGTCGTCGTAGTCGAGGCCGCGCATGTCGATCAGGCCCAGGTCGCCCTCGGCGCCCTGCGTCGGCATCTCGGCGTCGGACTCGGCGTTCACCGCTGCGGCGTCGTACTTGCCGAACGCGGCGACGGTCTCCTCGGACGCGACCATGTCGGCCCCGGTGGGCGCCGTCGGGAAGGTCCCGGCGAAGTCCGCGCGGGACATGTTGAGGATCTTGCCCTCCTCGGCGGTGTCCACGAACGCCGCGTTGACGTCGTCGAACGCGTTCGTGACGGCCGTCTCGTCGGAGGCGCGGTGGTCGTCGCCCGAGTACGTGACCGTCTCGTCGACCGTGTAGGTGATCGGCGCGGTGCCCGGCGCGACGGTGTGCGAGTCGGTCTGCACCGTCAGCGCGTAGTCGCCCGCCTCGAGCACGTACGCCTTCGCACCCTCGTAGTCGTACGAGGCCATGTCCTCGACCGCGAGGCTGAGGGTCACGGTCTCGGAGGCGCCGGGCTCGAGGACGTTCGTCTTGGCGAACGCGCCGAGCACGACCGAGGACTTCTCGATGCCGCCCGGGGTGTAGGGGGCCGAGTAGTAGAGCTGCACGACCTGCTTGCCCGCGACGTCGCCCGTGTTGGTGACCTCGACGTCGACGGAGATCTCGCCGTCGACCTCGCCGAGCTGCTGCCCGGTGACCTCCTGCGAGAACGTCGTGTAGCTCAGGCCGTAGCCGAACGGGTAGACGACGGCCTCGTCGTAGTCGATGAAGCCCTCGACGGCAGCCGTCTCGTAGTACCGGTAGCCGACGTAGATGCCCTCCTCGTACTGGACGAAGTACGCACCGCCGTCGACGCCGCGGCCCTCGTCGGTGCCGAGGCCGTCGATGTTCTCGTACTGGTACGAGCCGAAGTTCACGAAGGTCGGGTCGGCGGTGAAGTCCGCCGCGTAGATGTCGACCGTGCGGCCGGACGGGTTCACCTCACCGGTGAGCACCTCGCCGAGCGCGTTGAGTCCGCTCTGGCCGGGGGAGCCGATCTGCAGGATCGCGTCGATGCCGGCGTCGTACTGGACGGGGCCGAGCTCCATGCTCGTCGACGCGTTGACGACGACGACCACGGTCTCGAAGCTCTCCTTGGCCATCGCCAGGAGGTCCTTCTCGTCCTTGTTCAGCTCGAGCTGGTGCTGGCCGGGCTCGTAGTTGTCGTCCCAGCCCTCCATCGAGGTGGCCAGGTCGCCGCCCTCGCCGCCGGCGCGGCCGATGACGACCACCGCGGCGTCGGAGTAGTCCGCGAAGCTCGCGCGGGCGTCGTCCGAGTAGTTCGCGACCGGCATCTCGCCGATGTCGTAGACGGACTCGGCCGGCTTGTCCATGACGATGTTCGTCTTCGGGGCGTCCTTCGCGAACGTCTCGAGCTCGCCGTACACGGTCTCGTTGACCTCGACGCCCGCGTTCTGCAGACCGTCGAGAAAGTTCACCGCCGTGCTGGTGTCGGTGGAGCCGGAGCCCGAGCCGCCGTAGACGGGGTCGGCGGCCGTGCGGCCCAGCAGCGTGACGCGCGGGGCGTCACCCAGCGGCAGCGCCGCGGCCTCGTTCTTCAGCAGCACGATGCCCTCGGCGGCGATGTCCTGCACCAGCTGGTCGGCGGCGGCCTCGGCCTCCTCGGCCGTCGCGTGGTCCGCCTCCTCGTACGTGGTGTCCCAGTCCTCGGTGCCCTCGGCGTTGGTCACCGTGGTGGTGCCGGTCCCCAGCTGCGACGACACCCAGTTGGAGAACACGCCGAGCAGGATGTTCGCGGTGACGGCGAGCACCAGGACGAATCCCAGCACCGGGATCCAGATGGACAAGAACTTCTTGTTGGACATCGGCCTCTTCGCCGCTCTGCTGCTCACGAGGGGTCTCTCCTTCGAACACGGTCGTGGGGTGGCCGCCTGGTGCCGACGTCGGTGCAGGCAGGAGGGGCCGAGGCCAGACAAGCGCGCACCGGGCCCCTCGCCCCGGCGGGACGCACGATCGGTCGCTCCGGGCGCACGATCGGTCGTCCGGGAGGACGTCGGTCCCGCGCGGAGATGTCACCGGCCTCGAGCCGCCGAGGTCATCGGCCCCGTCCCGCCGGGACGCGCGGCCCGGACGCCCGGTCCTCCGGGAGCGGCAGCAGGACGCGCAGGATGAACCAGTCGTCCTCCACGTTCACCGTCATCGAACCGCCGTACTTCTCCGCGGTGTACCGGATCGACTTGAGCCCGTACCCGTGCCGCGTGCGGTCGGCCCGGCGGGTCACGATGTCGCCGTCCTCCGTGCGCAGCTCGCCCGTGAAGTAGTTCTCGAACGTCAGCAGCACGAACCGGTCCCGCGCGTACAGCGCGACCTTGATGAGACGGCGCTCCGGGTCCGGGACCGCGAGCACGCCGTCCATCGCGTTGTCGAGCGCGTTGCCGAACACCGCGGACACGTCCATCGCGGACATGAAGTCGACCGCCGCGCCGTCCACCACGTACGTGAGGTCGATGCCGCGCGCGGCGCACTCCTGGCTCTTGGTCGTGAGGATGACGTCGAGGACGACGTTGCCGGTGTCCGCCTGCGCCGCGTACCCGGAGACGCTCGCCTCGAGGTCGTCGAGGTAGGACGCGCGCCGGTGCGGGTCGGCCTCCGCCCGGATGACCCCGATCTGGTGCTTGAGGTCGTGGTACTTGCGGTTGACGATCTCGATGCTGCGCTTCGACTGCAGGTACTGCGCGTGCTGGCGGCGCAGCATCTCGTCGATGGCCCGCACCTCGGAGCGCGCCCGGTGCTGCAGGCGCTGGCCCTGCTGGGCGTACAGCGCGACGAACCCGCACAAGTCCACCAGGGTCCGGATGTAGAAGATCTCCGCGCCGAGCCGGCCGCTGAACGGGGTGTTGGCGCTGAGGAAGCTGATGTTGCTCATGAAGAACGTGACGAGCGCGATCGCCGCCGCGGACGCGAGCTCGCCGTGCGTGACGTCCAGCGCCTGCGCCGGGCGGAAGTGCCGCGTCTCGACGAAGTACGCGCCGACGAACCCGGCCGCGTAGACCAGCACGAAGAACGCGGCCTGCCACCCGAGGCCGGGGCGCCCGTCCGGCAGGAAGAAGAAGCAGTGGATCTGCCAGTGCAGGGCCGCGACGAGCTCGGCGAGCACCAGGGCGCGCGCCGCGAAGTACCCGGCGTCGCGCGCCGACACCTTCGCGGCCGTGACGATGAAGGCGTACATGCCGGCGACCGCGGCGGCCATCCCGACGGTCCACAGCTGCCGCGGCAGCTCGTCCGCGAGCTCCTGGAGGCCGACGAGCACGCCGAGCGCGACGAGCGCGACCGCGACCAGCCGGCCGCGCGTGAGGCGCGGGCGGCGCAGCAGCACGTACACGAGGCAGGCGGACCACTCGGCGAGGCCGGTCATGGCCCGCGGGATGTCGGGGAGGGTCTCCAGGATCACGTCGTCCGCGCCCCGAGGTGGTCGGTGAGCGCGGCGAGGAACGCCTTCTTCCGGGACCGGCTGATCTGCAGGTCGTGCCCGCCGACGAGCAGGGAGCTGTTGCCCTGGACGCCGAGCACGTGCCGCAGGTTGACGAGGTAGCCGCTGTTGCTGCGGAAGAAGCTCTTGCCCTCGAGCTGCTCCTCGAACGCCTTGAGCGGGCCGACGACCGAGTACCGGCCGTCCACGGTGTGCACGGTCGTGCGGTGCTTGCGGCTCTCCAGGAAGACGATGTCGTCGGTCGCGACCCGGGCCAGCCCGCCGTCGACCGCGAGCAGGAGGTAGTCCGCGGACCGGCGGCGCAGCCGGGCCACGGACCGCTTGATCTCCTGCGAGAACGTGAAGTACGGCACCGGCTTGAGCATGTAGCTCAGCGCGTCGACCTCGTAGCCCTTGATCGCGTACTGCGCCATGTTGGTGATGAAGATGATGACGACGTCGGGGTCCACCTGGCGGATGCGCTCCGCCGCGCTGAACCCGTCGAGCTCCGGCATCTCCATGTCGACGAGGAGGATGTCGAAGTCCGCGCGGTAGCCGGCGACCACCTGCGAGCCATCGGAGAACGTCGTCACCGCGAACTGCTCGTCGTGCGCCCGCTCGTACTGGCGCAGGTAGTCCACCAGCAGCTGAGCGCTCGCAGGGTCGTCCTCGACGATCCCGATCCTGATCACTGTGCCGCTCCGGAGTGTCGCTGTCCTGCCGCGACCACCACGACGGCCCCGCCGCTGCGGAGCCCGCGGCGGTTCCCGTGCCGCTCGCGCGGTCGGCGCGCCGCGGCGGGAACCAGGCTAACGCGACGGGTCGTCGAGAGGACGCACCCGGAAGCGCAGGTGCGTCACACGCTCGCCCGGCGTGATCTCCGGCCCGTCGAGCAGCCGCGGCACCGCGCCGATCGAGGCGAAGAACGGCACGCCGTCGCCGAGCAGCACGGGCACGACGTCGAGCACCACCTCCTCGAGGAGGCCCGCCGCGAGCGCCTGGCTCGCCATCTCGCCGGCGTTCACCCCGACGTCGAGCTCCCCCGCCGCCTCGTGCCCGGCCGCGACGGCGTCCTCGATCCCGCCGGAGACGAACCGGAACGGCGCGCCCGGGTGCGCGTCGACCCACTCCTGCGGCACCGCGTGCGTGAGCACGACGACGGGCTTGTCGAGCGGGTGGGTGCCGCCCCACCCGTCGGTCATGTCGAACAGGCGCCGCCCGACGACGAGCGCGCCGATGCGCCGCATCGTGGCGGTGAGGTACGCGTGGTCGGCCTCGGACAGCCGGAACGACACGTCGGGGTTGGCGCTCGGGAACTCGTGGTCCCCGGCGTCGTACCAGGCGAACAGGTGCTCGAACCCGCTGCCCTGCGGTCCTGCGATGAACCCGTCCAGGGACACGCTGGCGCTGGTCGTCACGATGCCCATGTCGTCCGTCCTCCCGCTGCGGGGCCGCCGTGGTCCGGCGGCCGGTCTCCCGGAGGTCGACCGCGAGCGCGGGCCCGGCTCATCGGTCGGGCCGATCGGCGGGGCTGACCGGTCGGGTCGACCGGTCGGGCTCAGCGCAGCTCGACGGCGCGCTGCCAGGACCCGACGACGCGGCCGTCGTCGGTCACGAGCCGGAAGGGGGCGAGGGGCAGGTTCCCCGCGCGCAGCCGGGCGCGCAGGACCTGGACCGCCTCGTCGTCGTCCGCGGCGCCGAACACCTCCCCGCGCACCGCGCCGGAGTCGGTCACGACCTTGTAGCGCGTCGTCGCCCGGTCGCTGTCGCGCACCTCGTGCGCGACGCCGGCGACCTCCTGCGCGACCTCGAGGCTCGGGAGGGCGCGCCACGTCCGGCCGCTGGTCTCGAGCGTGAAGGTGTCGAGCGCGGGGTCGTGACGGATCTCGTACGCGCACCCGTCCACCTCGGCGCGCCACACCCCGTCGCGGAGCGCGCTCCACCGCAGAGCGTCCATACGTCGTCGTCCCCCCGCTGCCCGGAAGTCAGGACCGATCGATCCTGCGGCGTGGTAAGTGTGCCGTCCGACGCGCCGGATGCCAAGACCTGTGGACGGCGGGGTCGCGACCCGCGCCCCACGACGCCGCGGACGGCGGCCTCAGTGGAGCATCGACTCCAGCAGGTCGGCGGCGGCGCGCGTCCCCCCGAGCGACCGCAGCTCGGCCCCGAGCCGCTCGGCCGTCGCGCGGTAGCGCGGGTCGCGCGCGACCTCCTCGTACGCGGCCGCGACCGCCGCCGGGCGCGGCGTGCCGGTGCGCAGGTTCACGCCCGCGCCGTGCCACCCCACGCGCGCGGCGATCTCCGGCTTGTCCAGGTCGCCGCCCGCCACGACGAGCGGGACGCCGTGGCGCAGCGCCTGCAGGACGCCGCCGTAGCCGCCGTTCGTGATCATCACCGACGTCCGCGGCAGGAGCTCGGCGTACGGCAGCATCGCCGCGACGCGCGCGTTGCGCGGCAGCGGGCCCGGGAGCGGCCCGGTGCGGTGCCCCAGCCCGACGACGACGAGCACGTCGAGGTCCGCGAGCGCCTCGAGCGCCGGGAGGACGAGGTCGCGCGGGTCGACGTTGGCGGTGCCCTGCGTCACGTGGACGACCGGGACGTCGGCGCCGAGCACGTCGTCCCACCAGTCCGGCAGGACGGACGGCGGCCGCGGGACGCCGTCGTCGGTGAGGTCGCCGACGAACCGGACGTGGGCGGGCAGGTCCTCGCGCGGGTAGTCGAGGCCGGGCGACCCCGCCCCGACGACGAGCCGCGGCGAGTACCACATCGTCGCGAACGTCTCGCCGTCGGGCTCGAGCCCGACCGCGCGCCGGGTCGCCTGGTAGCGGCGGGTCAGCAGGGCCGTCCCGGCACCGGACGCCGCGCCCAGGACCGCGTCCCGCACCTGGCCGAGCACGCCCGTGGCGGGCGTGAGACCGAGCCCCGTGGGCGGGATGCCCTTGCCCGGCAGCCACACCGCCACCGGCGAGACCGTCGCCCACGGGCAGCCGAGCCGCTCGGCGGCAAACCGCGTCCCCAGGACCATCGGGTCGCCGGCGAGCAGGTCCCACGGCTCCGCGTCGTAGGCGGCGAGCAGGTCCTCGCACTGCGCCGGCGCCGTCCCGAGGAACAGGTCCTCGAGGTTGACGAGCACCTGCCGGAACCCCTTGCGGTCCCGCATCCGGGGGAACGTCGCGGCGAGGTCCCGCTCGTCGAAGTCCGGCGCGGCGTCCCACGGGACGGCGCGCGCGCCGACCTCTTCCACCATGCCGGCGTACGACCTGCCCGTGTACACGCGGACGTCGTGCCCGCGCCGCACCAGCTCGCCCGCCACGGCGCGGACCGGCCGGGCGTGCCCGGCGAACGGCATCGTCGTCAGGAGGATCGAGGCCACGGGCCCAGTATCCGCGCGCGCACCCGGGTTCGGCAGCCCTACCTCTCGAGTACCCCCGGACTACCCCCCGACGGCCGCGGCGACGAGGACGACGTTGTCGCTGTAGTGCTGCGCGCCGGCGTCGAACCTGCCGCCGCACGTGATGACGACGAGCCGGTGCGGGCCGTCCGCGCGGTACACGTCGCGCGGGATCCCCTCGCTCTTGGGGTACGTGCGCCGCTCGACGACCTCGTACGTCACGCCCGTCCCGTCCGCGGCGTCGACCCGCAGGGCCGTGCCGAGCGGCGCGTCCACGAGACGCACCATCGGGCCGACGCCGAACCCCGACGCGTCGACGTGCGCCGCGAGCACGACCGTGCCCGACGCCGCCCCCGGCACCGCACCGCTCGACCACCAGCCGACGACGCGCGGGTCGGGCGGGACGTCGAGCGCGCCGTCGGGCAGCACGCCCGCCGGCACGACCTCGGCGGCGACGTCGGCAGCCGGTGCCGCCAGGTGCACGG
>NZ_LWGL01000008.1 GCF_001722485.1 Cellulosimicrobium cellulans
GCGGGCGCGCTGCGCGGGATGCTGCGCCCGGAGCCCGACTGGTCCGGCCCGCTGCTCGCGACGCCCGCCGGCGCGGTCCCCGTCGACGCCGCCGCCGTGGCGCGCCAGGGCCCGGACCTCGTGCTGCTCACGGCGCTGCCGTTCGCCGTCGCGGCGCTCCTGGGCGTCGTCACGCCCGCGCTCGTGGTCGTCCAGGCGCTCGTCGTGCTCGTGGCGTGCGTCGTGGCCGCACAGCCGCCACGACGCGGCTGAGGCCGGGCCCCGGGGCGCATGTGCGTCTGCTGGTAGGATCGATGCGCCGTCTGGACGGCCGCGGACAGAGAGAGCCCGGGATATCCGACCCGGAGCGCCGCGCAACGAACCCACGAAGGAGAGCCGTGCCGCTCGACACTGCCACGAAGCAGCGCATCATCACCGAGTACGCGACCAGCGAGGGCGACACCGGCTCGCCCGAGGTCCAGATCGCGCTGCTCTCGCAGCGCATCCGGGACCTGACCGAGCACCTCAAGGAGCACAAGCACGACCACCACAGCCGTCGTGGGCTGCTCCTGCTCGTCGGCCAGCGCCGCCGTCTCCTCGGCTACCTGCAGAAGGTCGACATCAACCGCTACCGCAGCCTCATCGAGCGCCTCGGTCTGCGTCGCTGACACCACGCCGCCAGCCCGGTCCCTGCAGGGACCGGGCTGGTCTGGTGTGATGTACCCGTAAGACACCCACCGCGCCGCCGGCCCCTCGTTCGGTCCTCGGTAGTGGCCCACGGACCCGTGCCCGTCACGGACCGCCGTGGACCTCGATCGAAGACCGCCGAGCGTCGAGCGCGACCGGTGCCCGGCACGCCAGGCGTGCGGGCACGGACCGGGCCCTCGACAGGGCTACCGGGCGGCGCCCCCGAGAAAGGGAGGGAACCCGTGGAGGGTCCCGAGATCCAGTTCGCCGAGGCGACGATCGACAACGGTCGCTTCGGCACCCGCACCGTCCGGTTCGAGACCGGGCGCCTCGCGCGTCAGGCCGCCGGCTCCGTCGCCGCCTACCTCGACGACGAGACGATGCTCCTGTCGGCCACGTCGGCGGGCAAGCACCCCAAGGACCAGTTCGACTTCTTCCCCCTGACGGTGGACGTCGAGGAGCGCATGTACGCCGCGGGCCGCATCCCCGGCTCGTTCTTCCGCCGCGAGGGCCGCCCCTCGACGGACGCGATCCTCGCGTGCCGCCTCATCGACCGCCCGCTGCGCCCCCTGTTCGTCAAGGGCCTGCGCAACGAGGTCCAGGTCGTCATCACCGTCCTCGCCATCCACCCGGACGACGCGTACGACACGCTCGCGATCAACGCCGCCTCGGCGTCGACGCAGATCTCGGGCCTGCCGTTCTCCGGCCCGGTCGGCGCCGTGCGCATCGCGCTCGTCGACGGCCAGTGGGTCGCGTTCCCGAAGTACTCCGACAAGGAGCGCGCGGTCTTCGACATGGTCGTGGCCGGCCGTGTCGTGGGTGACGACGTCGCGATCGCGATGATCGAGGCCGAGGCCACCGACAACGCGTGGGGCCTCGTCAAGGACGAGGGCGCCACCGCCCCGACGGAGGAGATCGTCGCCGAGGGCATCGAGGCGGCGAAGCCGTTCATCAAGGCCCTGTGCGACGCCCAGGCGGCGCTCGCCGCGCAGTCGGCGAAGCAGGTCCAGGAGTTCCCGCTCTTCCTCGACTACCAGGACGACGCGTTCGCCGCCGTCGAGGCCGAGGTCTCGGCGGACCTGCGCGAGGCGCTCGCGATCGCCGACAAGCAGGCGCGCGAGAACCGTCTCGACGAGATCAAGAACGAGATGGTCGGCAAGCTCCAGGCGGGCTTCGACGGCCGCGAGAAGGAGCTCTCGGCGGCGTACCGCTCGCTGCAGAAGAAGCTCGTGCGCCAGCGCGTCCTCACGGACGGCGTGCGCATCGACGGCCGTGGCCTCGCGGACATCCGCACGCTCTCGGCCGAGGTCGAGGTGCTCCCGCGCGTGCACGGCTCGGCGCTGTTCGAGCGCGGCGAGACGCAGATCCTCGGAGTCACGACGCTCAACATGCTCCGCATGGAGCAGCAGATCGACTCGCTCGGTCCCGAGACGCGCAAGCGCTACATGCACAACTACAACTTCCCGCCCTACTCGACCGGTGAGACCGGCCGCGTGGGCAGCCCCAAGCGCCGCGAGATCGGCCACGGCGCGCTCGCCGAGCGCGCGCTCGTGCCGGTGCTGCCGAGCCGCGAGGAGTTCCCGTACGCGATCCGCCAGGTGTCCGAGGCCCTCGGCTCCAACGGCTCGACGTCGATGGGCTCCGTCTGCGCCTCGACGCTCTCGCTCCTCAACGCGGGCGTGCCGCTGCGCGCGCCCGTCGCGGGCATCGCGATGGGCCTCATCTCCGACACGGTGGACGGGGAGACGCGCTACGCCGCCCTCACCGACATCCTCGGGGCCGAGGACGCGTTCGGCGACATGGACTTCAAGGTCGCCGGCACGCGCGAGTTCGTCACGGCCATCCAGCTCGACACGAAGCTCGACGGCATCCCCGCGTCGGTCCTCGCCGGCGCGCTGACGCAGGCCCGCGACGCGCGCCTGACGATCCTCGACGTCATCGCCGAGGCCATCGACGTGCCCGACGAGATGTCCCCGAACGCCCCGCGCGTCATCACGGTGAAGGTCCCGGTCGACAAGATCGGCGAGGTCATCGGCCCCAAGGGCAAGATGATCAACCAGATCCAGGAGGAGACGGGCGCGGACATCTCCATCGAGGACGACGGCACCGTCTACATCGGCGCCACCGACGGCCCGTCGGCCGAGGCCGCGCGCGCCGCGATCAACGCGATCGCGAACCCGCACGTGCCCGAGGTCGGCGAGCGCTTCGTCGGCACCGTCGTCAAGACGACGTCGTTCGGCGCGTTCGTCTCGCTGTCCCCGGGCAAGGACGGTCTGCTGCACATCAGCCAGATCCGCAAGCTCGTGGGCGGCAAGCGCGTCGAGAACGTCGAGGACGTGCTGTCCGTGGGCCAGAAGGTCCAGGTCGAGATCGGCGAGATCGACCCGCGCGGCAAGCTGTCGCTGGTCGCGGTGGTCGAGGGTGGCGCGGAGGAGGCCGACGCGGCCGACGCCGTCGCGACGGAGCCGGCCGAGGCCTGACGTGACCTGGCACCTCCCGCTCGTCCCCGCCGGCGAGCCCGGTGCCGAGCTGACCGCCGGGCAGGACGGTGCGACGATCCGTCGCAGCGTCCTGCCCGGCGGGGTCCGCGTGCTCACCGAGACGATGCCGGGCCTGCGCTCGGCCACGGTGGGCGCGTGGGTCGGCGTCGGCTCCCGGGACGAGACCGACGGGCACTTCGGCTCGACCCACTTCCTCGAGCACCTGCTCTTCAAGGGCACCGCGCGCCGCTCCGCCATGGACATCGCCGAGGCGTTCGACGCCGTCGGCGGCGAGGCCAACGCCGCGACCGGCAAGGAGCACACGTGCTACTACGCGCGCGTGCTCGACACGGACCTGCCCATGGCCGTGGACGTCATCACCGACATGGTGACCTCCGCGCGCCTCGACCCCGGCGAGCTCGAGACCGAGCGCGGGGTCATCCTCGAAGAGCTCGCCATGAACGACGACGACCCGTCGGACGTCGTGCACGAGGAGTTCGCCGCCGCGGTCCTCGCCGGTCACCCGCTGGGCCGGCCGATCGGCGGCACGCCCGACACGATCAACGCCGTGCCGCGCGACGCCGTCTGGGAGCACTACCGCTGGCACTACCGCCCCGAGACGCTCGTCGTCGCGGCGGCGGGCGGCGTGGACCACGACGCGCTCGTCGACCAGGTGGCGCGCGCGCTGGCCGACGGCGGGTGGACGCTCGACGCGACCGCCGCGCCGCGCGCCCGGCGCGACCCGGACGACCCCGCGCTCGAGGGCGTCGGGGCGGACGGCGTCGAGCTGACCGTGCGCCGCGCCGTCGAGCAGGCGAACGTCATCATCGGCGGCACCGGCCTCGCGGCCACGGACGACCGCCGTTTCACGCTGTCCGTGCTCAACGCCGCCCTCGGCGGCGGCATGAGCTCGCGCCTGTTCCAGGAGATCCGCGAGAAGCGCGGGCTGGCGTACTCGACGTACTCGTTCGCGTCCGGGCACGGCGGCACCGGCACGTTCGGCCTCTACGCCGGCTGCGCGCCGTCGAAGGTCGACGAGGTCACGGCGCTGCTGCACCGCGAGCTCGACCGGCTCGCCGACGACGGCATCACGCAGGCGGAGCTCGACCGCAGCACCGGCCAGCTGGCGGGCGGGCTCGTGCTCGGGCTCGAGGACTCCGGCTCGCGCATGAGCCGGCTCGGCAAGGCGGAGCTCGTCTACGGCGAGCTCCTCAGCCTCGAGGAGTCCCTCGACGCCATCCGCTCGGTGACCGCCGACGACGTCCGCAAGCTCGCGGGCGAGCTCGCCTCCCGGCCGCGCTCGGTCGTGCGCGTCGGCCCGTTCGGCGACTGACCGCAGCCGCTCCCGACGGCCGCCTCCCCGCCGGGGAGGCGGCCGTCGTCGTCCCGGCGCGGGCACGCCCCGCACGCCCCGGCGATAGGGTGGCGCCCGTGACTCCGCACGACGACGCAGCGCCCGCCGCCCCCCGCCCCGCCTCCTCCGACCCGTCCTCGCGGTTGCGCGTCGCGGTCCTCGGCGCCGCCGGCCGCATGGGGTCGACCGTGTGCGCGGCGGTCGAGGCCGCGCCCGACCTCGAGCTCGTCGCGCGCCTGGACGCGGGCGACGAGGTGTCCGCCGCCACGCTCGGCGGCGCTGACGTCGCGGTCGACTTCACCGTGCCGGGCGCGACGGAGGCGAACGTCCACGCGCTGATCGACGCCGGCGTGCACGCCGTCGTCGGCACGACCGGCTGGACCGACGAGAGCCGTGGCCGGGTGGCCGACCACCTCGCGCGCGCGGCGGAGGAGGGGCGTCCCGGCCTCGGGGTCCTCATCGCCCCGAACTTCGGACTGTCGGCCGTGCTCGCGATGACGTTCGCCGCGAAGGCCGCGCGCTACTTCGAGTCGGCCGAGGTGATCGAGCTGCACCACCCCGACAAGGTGGACGCGCCGTCCGGCACGGCGCGGCACACGGCCGCGGCGATCGCCGCGGCCCGCGCCGACGCCGGCCTCGCCCCGGCCCCCGACGCCACCGAGTCCGGCTGGGAGGCGCGTGGCGCGGACGTCGACGGGGTGCGGGTCCACGCCGTGCGCCTGCGCGGGCTCGTCGCGCACGAGGAGATCCTCTTCGGCAACGCGGGGGAGCAGCTCGTCATCCGACAGGACTCGTTCGACCGGGTGTCGTTCATGCCGGGCGTGCTGCTCGGCGTGCGCGAGGTCGGGGCCCGCCCGGGGCTGACGGTCGGCCTCGAGAACGTCCTGGACCTCGCGTGAGCGCTGCGGACGGCGGCGACGCGCGCCCGGACGGCCCGTCCGGGGGCGGCCGTCCCTGGAAGGGCTTCGTCGGCGCGCTGCTCGTCACGGCGCTCCTCGCCCTGTACGCGTGGGCGGTCGCGGGGCGCGCGCTCGCGCTCATGGGCACGGGCGAGCCGGCGGCGGTCGGCATCGGCGCCGGTGTCCTCGTCGTCCCGCTGCTGGTGATCTGGCTCGTCGCGCGCGAGCTGCGGCTCGCGACGACCGTCCAGCGCATGGCCGACGAGCTCGCGGCGTCGGGCCGCCTCCCTGCGGACGACCTGCCGCGCTCGCCGGGCGGCCGCATCGACCGGGCCGCCGCCGACGCCGCGTTCGGTCCCTACCGCGACGCGGTCGAGGCGGACCCGCAGCGCTGGGAGGCGTGGTACCACCTCGCGTTCGCGTACGACGCCGCGCGGGACCGGCGGCGCGCGCGCGAGGCGCTGCGCCGGGCCGCGGCGCTGTACCGATCCTCCCGCCGCCGGGCCTGACGGGTCAGATCTGCGCGACCCACCGGTGCTCGACGACGTCGCGCACCCCGGTGGCGAGCGTGCGGGTCCGGCCGTCCGGGCCGAGACCCGCACCGCCCAGGAAGGCCTCGCGCGCGACGTCGCCGTCGAGCACCCACGTGGCGACCTCCTCCGCGCCGTCGCGGCGCAGCCGGTCGACGGCGGCGGCCAGCAGCCGCGACCCGTGGCCTCCGCGCTGGTGGCGGGGCTCCACCTCGAGCGCGACGATCTGACCGGGCGCGACCGCGGCGAACCCCACGACGTCGGCCCCCGCGCACGCGACGAGCACGCCGAAGCCCGGACCGGGCGGCGAGGAGATCGCGGCGGCCCACTGCTCC
The DNA here is from genome assembly GCF_001722485.1 of Cellulosimicrobium cellulans. Lineage (GTDB taxonomy): Bacteria > Actinomycetota > Actinomycetes > Actinomycetales > Cellulomonadaceae > Cellulosimicrobium > Cellulosimicrobium cellulans_A. The sequence goes on from NZ_LWGL01000008.1 coordinate 6,265, forward strand.
CGCATCCGGACGCCGTCGAGCGCGTCGAGCACCTCGGCACCGAGCACGTCGTCGTGCGCGGCGCGCCACGCGCGGACCTGGATCGCGGTCATCGCGACGTCGTCGCCCGGGACGGCGGGGCGGACCGAGACGTCGGCGGTCTCGCGGAAGAGGCTCACGCCGCCCACCCTACGCGCGGCGCGGTGCCGGATGCCGCCCCGGGCGGGCGTCCCGGTCAGCCCCAGCCGAGCGCGCGCAGACCGGCGGCGGTGACCGCGGCGAGCAGCACGACGACGACGAACGGCGCCCGCAGCGCGAGGGCGACCGCCGCGACGGCGACCGCGGGCAGGCGCGCGTCCAGGGAGAGCTCGCGGCCGTCGCCGAGCGCACCTGGCGCGTCGCGCGGCGGCCCGAGCCCCCGCGGCTCACGCGCTACGCGCTGAGCCATCTCGCGGCCGAGCGCACGTACGACCTCGCCGTCCTGCGCGACGTGCTCGGCGTCGACCCGGCCCCGACGTCGTTCGCCGGTGCGGAGACGTGGTGACGCACCGCCGTCCAGGCGGCGAGTGAGGCGGCTCTGCTCGAACGATGCGGCCCTGCACGCATCACTCGAGCGGAGACGCGTCACTCGAGCCGAGGCGAACCTCTCACCGCGACGGCCGACCGGAGCTTCGTCGCGTCGCGGCGAGCGGCGCCGTCGGGCAGGGTGGGACGAGACCCCCTGACCCGAGAGGCGACCGGATGGCCCTGCACGCACCGACCGACGACGACGCACCCCGCGGCGGCTGGCCCGGCGCCGCGGCTCCCGAGGAGGCGCCGTGGTGGACGCGCGCCGTCGTGTACCAGATCTACCCGCGATCGTTCCAGGACTCCGACGGCGACGGGATCGGCGACCTGCCGGGCGTCCTGCGACGCCTCGACCACCTCGCCGAGCTCGGCGTCGACGTCGTGTGGCTGTCGCCGGTGTACCGGTCGCCGCAGGCGGACAACGGGTACGACATCAGCGACTACCAGGACGTCGACCCGTTGTTCGGCTCGCTCGACGACCTCGACGCGCTGGTCGCAGGCCTGCACGAGCGGGGCATGAAGCTCGTCATGGACCTCGTCGTCAACCACACGAGCGACGAGCACCCGTGGTTCCGCGACAGCAGGGCGAGCAGGACCTCGGACAAGCGCGACTGGTACTGGTGGCGCCCCGCCCGCGCCGGCATGGAGCCCGGCACCCCGGGCGCCGAGCCGACGAACTGGCGCTCGTTCTTCGGCGGCAGCGCCTGGGCGTTCGACGAGGCGAGCGGCGAGTACTACCTGCACCTGTTCGACACCAAGCAGCCCGACCTCAACTGGGAGAACCCCGAGGTGCGGGGCGCGGTGCACGCCATGATGCGGTGGTGGCTCGACCGGGGCGTCGACGGCTTCCGCATGGACGTCATCAACCTGATCTCCAAGGCGGTCGCGGACGACGGGTCGCTGCCCGACGGCGAGGTGCACTACGGCGTGCTCGGCGACGGCAGCCCCTACTACACCGACGGCCCTCGCGTGCACGAGTACCTCGCGGAGATGCACCACGAGGTCTTCGCGCCGTACCTCGCGCAGGGGCGCGAGATCCTCACCGTCGGCGAGACGCCGGGCGTGACGGTCGAGCACGGTCGCCTCTACACCGACCCCGCACGCCGTGAGGTCGACATGGTGTTCCAGTTCGAGCACATGGGCGTCGACCACGGTGCGTCCAAGTGGGACCCCGTCCCGATGCGCCTCACCGACCTCAAGGCGACGTTCGGCCGTTGGCAGGCCGGGCTCGCGGAGGCCGGCTGGAACTCGCTGTACTGGGACAACCACGACCAGCCGCGCGTCGTCTCCCGCTTCGGCGACGACTCGCCCGAGCACCGCGTCGCGTCCGCGAAGGCGCTCGCGCTGCTCCTGCACCTGCACCGCGGCACGCCGTACGTCTACCAGGGCGAGGAGCTCGGGATGACGAACGCGCACTTCACCAGCGTCGAGCAGTACCAGGACGTCGAGTCGCTCGGGCACTACCGGGAGATGGTGGAGCACGGTGTCGCGACGCCCGACCAGATGCTCGCGGCGCTCGCGGCGATGGGCCGCGACAACGCCCGCACGCCCGTGCAGTGGGACGCGAGCGAGCACGCGGGCTTCACCACCGGCACGCCGTGGCTCGAGGTCAACCCGAACCACGTCGAGGTCAACGCCGAGGCGGCGTGGGCGGACACCGACTCCGTCCTGCACTTCTACCGGCGCCTGCACGCCCTGCGGCACGACGTCCCGGTCGTCGCGCTCGGCGACTTCCGCATGCTCGTGCCCGACCACGAGGCGGTCTACGCGTTCACGCGCGCGCTCGACGCGCCGTCGGAGGACGGCGCACCCGGGGAGCGCGACGAGCTGCTCGTGCTGGTCAACGTGGGCGGTGAGCCCCAGGACGTGCCCGGCGACGTGCTCGACGGGTGGGCAGAGTCGTCCGTGCTCCTCGCGACGCACCCCGTGCCCGACGACGCGGGCGCGTCCGACCTCGGCGGTCGCCTGCGGCCGTGGGAGGGCGTGGTGCTCCGCCGGCGCCGGACGCTGCCTCCTCGGTAGAGCGCAGGTCATGTCTTGGCCGCGTGTGCTTCCGCGGAGCACCATGCGTCCCCTATGCTCCTCGCAGCCGACGGCACGGTCGGGCGACGAGGCCACGAGGTGGCGCGCGAGGGGGCACAGGTGCACGGTGCGACGGACGTCCCGGCGGTGGAGACGCGTGCGCTGCGCAAGACGTACCGGACGGTCCGAGGGCGCTCCGTGGGCGTCGAGGGGCTCGACCTCGTGGTCCCCGTGGGCGGCGTCCACGGCTTCCTCGGCCCCAACGGGTCGGGCAAGACCACGACGATCCGGATGCTGCTCGGGCTCGTGCGCCCGGACTCCGGCGAGGCGCGGATCTTCGGGCACGAGGTGCCGCGGCACCTGCCCGACGTCGTCGGGCGGGTCGGCGCGATCGTCGAGTCCCCGAAGTTCTTCCCCGCGTTCAGCGCGCGCCGCAACCTCGACCTGCTCGCCGGGGCGATCGGCGCGCCCCCGGGCCGGGTGGGAGAGGTGCTGGCGGAGGTCGGGCTCGCCGAGCGCGCCCGCGACCGCTACAGGGGCTTCTCGCTGGGGATGAAGCAGCGGCTCGCCGTCGCGGCCACGCTGCTCAAGGACCCCGACCTGCTGATCTTCGACGAGCCGACCAACGGGCTCGACCCCGCCGGCATCCGCGAGATCCGGGACACGATGCGCAGCCTCGCCGACCACGGCAGGACGGTGCTCGTGAGCAGCCACATCCTCGCGGAGGTCGAGCAGGTCGCGGACACCGTGTCGATCGTCGCGCGCGGACGGCTCATCGCGAGCGGGCGCGTCGAGGACCTCATCGGCTCCGGCGCACGATCTGTCCGCGTCGGCGTGCACGACCCGGACCGGGCCGCCGCCGTGCTGAGCGCCGCCGGGCACGGCGTGCGCCGGGACGGGCGGCACCTGCTCGTCGACGGCGTCGCGGAACCGGCGCAGATCACGCGCGCCCTCGCGCAGCACGACCTGTGGGTCGACGAGCTCGTCCCCGTCCAGGCCGGGCTGGAGGCCGTCTTCCTCGAGCTCACCGCGAAGGACGCCGCGGCCGGGTCGCGCCACGATCGTCGTCTCCGGGCCGAGGAGGTGACCGCGTGAGCCGCCTGCTGCGCGTCGAGCTGCGCCGCCTCGCCGCCCGGCGCCTCGTCCGCTGGGCGGTGGCCGGGACGATCGCGCTCGCGCTGGTGACCGTGGCGCTCGCCTGGGTCGTCGGCCTGCCGACGTCGGACGCGGAGCGCGCGCAGGCGCAGCGTTCGTACGAGTCCGTGCTCGAGGACTGGGAGCGCAACGGCGACCGGTACGTGGCCGACTGCGAGCGCGAGGAGGAGCGGGCCCAGGAGACAGAGCCTGGCGCGGACTTCGGCTGCGACGACATGGAGCCGCAGCTCGACCAGTTCCTGGCGCCCGTGCCGACGTTCGAGGGCGACGCGGAATCCTGGCCGGTGCCGGGGTCGACGACCGTCGCGCAGCTCGCGCCGCTCCTGCTCCTCCTCGCGCTCGTGGTCGGCGTCTCCTTCCTCACCGCCGAGATCTCGACCGGCGCGATCGGCCTGTGGCTGACGTTCGAGCCGCGCCGGCAGCGCGTCTACTGGTCGAAGGCCCTCGCCGCCGCGGTCGGCGTGCTGCCCGTCGTCGCCGTCGCGTACGTGCTCATGGCCGGTGGGGCGTACGGGGCGTACGCGCTCAACGGACGGCTCGGTCCGGTCACCGCCGACACGTGGGCAGAGCTCGCGGGAGTCGGCGGGCGTGTGCTCGTCGCGGCCGCCCTCGTCGCCGCCGCGGGCGCCGCGCTGGGGGCCCTGCTCCGCAACGCCGCCGGCGCGGTCGGCCTCGTCGTGGTGTGGGTCCTCGTGGTGGAGAACGTCGTCACCATGGCGCTGCAGGAGTCTCAGCGCTGGCTCGTGCGGACGAACCTCACCGCGTGGGTGCAGGGCGGCACGACGGTCTGGACCCAGGAGTGCACGACCGACGCCACCGGGATGATGACGTGCCAGGGGGTGGAGCAGACGGTCTCGCAGGCCCAGGGCGGTCTGTTCCTCGCGGCCGTGGTGGCGGTGCTGTCGGCGCTCGCGGTGCTCGTCTTCCGTCGGCGCGACGTGTCCTGACCCACGCCGCGCGCAGCGCGCGTGCGGGGGAGCCGCGCGACGACCGCCCGGTCGCAGCCCGTCCCATCCCGTGAGACGGCCGCCTCGACACGTGACATCGTCGGAGGGTCGGCGTAGAGTCCCATGCCGTGCAGACGATCCTTCTCGTAGTACTTCCTGAGCGCGCCGGCTGAGGCCACGCACACAGGCTTCGTCAGCGCGCTCACCCCTCGTCCAGCCCGTATCCCGGGTCCGAGGGGTTTTTTGTTGCCACCACAACCGCACAGCACGGCGCGACCGGCCCACCACGGCCCCGCGACTGCCGTCCCCGCGAGACCCGCGGGCACCGGCACAGCACGCGCGAGCAGCACGACCGCACCACGACGGTCGGCTCCGGCACCGGCGGAGCGCCCCACGGGGCGCCCGCCGGGCCGAGGCCACGACACGCAGGAGACACCATGGCCCAGGGTCACACCCCGGCACCCGCGCGACCGGACGCCCCCGCGCCGGCCACGGCGCCGAAGCCCGCCCCGACACCGGCGTCCGTCGCGCCCCGGACCGACGCGCGCCGCGCGCAGGTCCTCCCCGCCGCGACCGCCGGCGAGGAGATGACCGGCGCGCAGTCGATCGTCCGCTCGCTCGAGGAGGTCGGCGCCGAGGTCGTCTTCGGCATCCCGGGCGGGGCGATCCTGCCGACGTACGACCCGCTCATGGACTCCCGGCGCCTGCGCCACATCCTCGTGCGCCACGAGCAGGGCGGCGGGCACGCGGCCCAGGGGTACGCGCACGCGACCGGCAAGGTCGGCGTGACCATGGCGACGTCGGGCCCGGGCGCGACGAACCTCGTCACGCCCATCGCCGACGCGAACATGGACTCCATCCCGCTCGTCGCGATCACCGGCCAGGTCGCCGCGGGCGCCATCGGCACGGACGCCTTCCAGGAGGCGGACATCGTCGGCATGACCCTGCCGATCACCAAGCACAACTTCCTCGTCACCGACCCGGACGAGATCCCGCGCACCATCGCCGAGGCGTTCCACATCGCGTCGACGGGCCGCCCGGGGCCGGTGCTCGTCGACATCGCGAAGTCCGCCATGCAGTCACGGACGACGTTCTCCTGGCCGCAGGACGTCCGCCTGCCCGGCTACCACCCGGTCACGAAGCCGCACAGCAAGCAGATCCGCGAGGCCGCGCGCCTCCTGGCCACGTCCCGGCGGCCGGTGCTGTACGTGGGCGGCGGCGTCATCCGCGCGGACGCGTCGGCGGAGCTGCGTCGCCTGGTGGACCTGTCCGGCGCGGCCGTCGTCACGACCCTCATGGCCCGTGGCGCGGTTCCCGACACCCACCCGCAGAACCTCGGGATGCCCGGCATGCACGGGACCGTGCCCGCCGTCGCGGCGCTGCAGAAGGCCGACCTCGTCGTGTCGCTCGGTGCGCGCTTCGACGACCGCGTCACCGGCAAGCTCTCGAGCTTCGCGCCGCACGCGGCGATCGTGCACGCCGACATCGACCCCGCCGAGATCGGCAAGAACCGCGACGTGGACGTCCCCATCGTGGGCGACCTCAAGGAGGTCCTCGCCGACCTCGTGCCCGAGCTGGAGCGCGAGCACGCCGCGCACGGCAAGCCGGACGTCGAGGCGTGGTGGCGCCAGATCGACGACTGGCGCGAGACCTACCCGCTCGGCTACACCGAGCCGGACGACGGCCACCTCGCGCCGCAGTACGTCATCTCGCGGCTCGGTGAGATCGCCGGCCCGGACACGATCTACACCGCGGGCGTCGGCCAGCACCAGATGTGGGCCGCGCAGTTCATCCGGTACGAGCACCCGCGCACGTGGATCAACTCGGGCGGCCTCGGCACGATGGGCTTCTCGATCCCCGCCGCGATGGGCGCGAAGGTCGGACGCCCGGACGCGACCGTGTGGGCGATCGACGGCGACGGCTGCTTCCAGATGACCAACCAGGAGCTCGCCACCTGCACGATCAACGAGATCCCCATCAAGGTCGCGCTGATCAACAACAGCTCGCTCGGCATGGTGCGCCAGTGGCAGACCCTGTTCTACGACATGCGCTACTCCAACACCGACCTGCACACCGGTCACGGCACCCGGCGCGTGCCCGACTTCGTGAAGCTGGCCGACGCGTACGGGTGCGAGGGCATCCGCGTCGAGTCGGCGGGCGAGGTCGACGCGGCGATCAAGCGCGCGATGGAGATCGACGACCGCCCCGTCGTCGTCGACTTCACCGTCTCGCGCGACGCCATGGTGTGGCCGATGGTCGCCGCCGGCGTGAGCAACGACGACATCCAGTACGCGCGGGGCATCTCGCCCGCGTGGGACCGCGAAGACTGAGACCGGGGAGAGACCCAGCCATGTCCCGTCACACCCTCTCGGTGCTCGTCGAGAACAAGCCCGGCGTGCTCACGCGCGTCGCCGGCCTCTTCGCGCGCCGCGCGTTCAACATCCACTCGCTCGCGGTCGGCCCGACCGAGCACGAGGAGATCTCGCGCATCACCGTCGTGGTCGACGTCGAGGAGCGGCCGCTCGAGCAGGTGACGAAGCAGCTCAACAAGCTCGTCAACGTCATCAAGATCGTCGAGCTCGACGCGGGCGCGTCCGTGCAGCGCGAGCTCATGCTCGTCAAGGTGCGCGCCGACGGCGCCAACCGCACCGGCGTGCTCGAGGTCGTCAACCTCTTCCGCGCGAAGGTCGTCGACGTCGTCCCCGACGCCGTGACGATCGAGGCGACGGGCACCGGCGAGAAGCTCGACGCGCTGCTCGGCGCGCTCGAGCCGTACGGCGTCCGCGAGATCGTCAAGTCCGGGGCCGTCGCCGTCGGGCGCGGCGCCCGCTCCATCACCGACCGAGCGCTGGAACGCGTCGTCCGCCCCGCCTGACCATCGCCTACCCTCGCAACCGGACCCGCACGGGCGCCGGGCGAGGGCGGCACCACCGCACGTCCCACGCACCGCACACGACCAACCGAGGAGACCCACCGTGGCTGAGCTGTTCTACGACGACGACGCCGACCTGTCCATCATCCAGAGCAAGAAGGTCGCGGTCGTCGGCTACGGGAGCCAGGGGCACGCGCACGCGCTGAACCTGCGCGACTCCGGCGTCGAGGTCGTCGTCGCCCTGCGCGAGGGCTCGAAGTCCGCCGCCAAGGCGCAGGACGAGGGCTTCGAGGTCAAGTCCGTCGCCGACGCGGCGGCCTGGGCGGACCTCATCATGATCCTCGCCCCGGACCAGCACCAGCGGACGATCTACGACGACGACATCAAGCCGCACCTCGCCGAGGGCAAGACGCTCGCCTTCGCGCACGGCTTCAACATCCGCTTCGGCTACATCGAGGCCCCCGAGGGCGTCGACGTCATCCTCGTGGCGCCCAAGGCCCCGGGCCACACCGTGCGCCGCGAGTTCGTCGCGGGCCGCGGCATCCCCGACATCATCGCGGTCGAGAAGGACGCGTCCGGCCAGGCCTGGGACGTCGCCCTGTCCTACGCGAAGGCGATCGGCGGCACGCGCGCGGGCGTCATCAAGACGACGTTCACCGAGGAGACCGAGACCGACCTCTTCGGCGAGCAGGCCGTCCTGTGCGGCGGTGTGTCGCAGCTCGTCCAGTACGGCTTCGAGACCCTCACCGAGGCCGGCTACCAGCCGGAGATCGCCTACTTCGAGGTGCTCCACGAGCTCAAGCTCATCGTCGACCTCATGTGGGAGGGCGGCATCGCCAAGCAGCGCTGGTCCGTCTCCGACACGGCCGAGTACGGCGACTACGTCTCCGGCCCGCGCGTCATCGACCCGCGCGTCAAGGACAACATGAAGGCCGTCCTCGCGGACATCCAGTCCGGTGCCTTCGCCAAGCGCTTCATCGACGACCAGGACGCCGGCGCGCCCGAGTTCCAGAAGCTGCGCGAGCAGGCCGCCCAGCACCCGATCGAGAAGGTCGGCAAGGACCTGCGGTCGCTGTTCGCGTGGAAGCAGCAGGACGAGGACTACACCGAGGGCAGCGCCGCTCGCTGAGCCATCGCTGAACCGTCCGTGCTCACCTCGACGGGGTGGGTGACGCGTGCTGCGCGGTCTACCATCCGCGCCTCGTGCCTCGGCGCTCCCGCCAGGCCCGACCACGACCGCGCAGCACGCGTCACCCACCCCTCGTGCGTCTCGCCCCTGGGCGCGGGACCGGCCGCCGTTCCCCGGCGTCGGGCGATCGCGCCACGGGCGGGGCGACACACGGCGGACGAACGTGCCGGGACCGGGCAACTCGCCCGCCGGTGGGGGAGGATGCCTGCATGACGGCAGCACAGGGGGACGCGATGGCGGGGCGTGAGGACGAGGGCGCGGCGGCGCCCGCGTCGGTCGGCGGCACGGACGAGCAGGCGCGGGCGATCCTCGCGTTCTGGGAGGCCGCGCGCCCGAGCGCCGGGATCGGGCGGGTCGGCGTGGTGATCGGCGCCGGGGCTCGCGAAAGCCTGCCCCCGCCGGCGTGGTCCTTCGGCGACAACCCGCGGCTGGCGGACACGTTGCTCGCCGCCGTGCTGTCGGGCGCCAAGACGGCGACGTCGTCGTCGCTGTGGGAGTACGACGACGAGACGCCGGTGCCCGAGAAGGGCGAGCTGTCGATCGTGCTCGACGGCGCGGGGAACCCGCGGGCGCTGATCCGCACCACCTCGGTCGAGATCGTCCCGTTCGGCGACGTCGGCGCGGAGTTCGCGCTGGCGGAGGGCGAGGGCGACACGACCGGGGACGAGTGGCGCGAGGGACACCGCGGGTACTTCGCCCGCGTGCTCGACCGCGAGATCGGCGACGACATGCCCGTCGTGTGCGAGCGGTTCGAGCTGCGCTACCCGCGCTGACCGGGGGCATCTCGTCCGAGAGGTGAGACCGCCGTCCCGGCACGTGGTTGGCGGGCGTAGGGTCGGCGGCATGACGCGCACCATCGACCTGGCGGTCGTCGCCGGGGACGGCATCGGGACCGAGGTCGTCGAGCAGGGCCTGGCCGTGCTCGAGGCCGTCGTGGCGGGCTCGGACGTCAAGGTCACGACGACGCCGTTCGACCTGGGCGCGCGCCGCTGGCACGCGACGGGGGAGACCCTGACGGACGCGGACCTCGAGGCGATCCGCGGGCACGACGCGATCCTGCTGGGCGCGATCGGCGACCCGAGCGTCCCCTCGGGCGTCCTCGAGCGCGGCCTGCTGCTCAAGCTCCGCTTCGCGCTCGACCACTACGTGAACCTGCGCCCCGGCAAGCTGTACCCGGGCGTCACGTCCCCGCTCGCGAACCCGGGCGAGATCGACTTCGTCGTCGTGCGCGAGGGCACCGAGGGCCCGTACGTCGGCAACGGCGGCGCGCTGCGCACCGGCACGCCGCACGAGATCGCGACCGAGGTGTCGGTCAACACCGCGTTCGGCGTCGAGCGCGTCGTGCGCGACGCGTTCGCCCGTGCCCAGGCGCGCCCGCGCAAGCACCTCACGCTCGTGCACAAGCACAACGTCCTCGTGCACGCCGGCCACCTGTGGCGCCGCACCGTCGAGGCCGTGAACGCGGAGTTCCCCGACGTCACGACGGACTACCTGCACGTGGACGCCGCGACGATCTTCCTCACGACGAACCCGTCGCGCTTCGACGTCATCGTCACGGACAACCTGTTCGGCGACATCCTCACGGACCAGGCGGCCGCGATCACCGGCGGCATCGGCCTGGCCGCGTCGGCGAACATCAACCCGGACCGCACCGCGCCGTCGATGTTCGAGCCGGTCCACGGCTCGGCGCCCGACATCGCGGGCCAGGGCAAGGCCGACCCGACGGCGACCGTGCTGTCCGTCGCCCTGCTGCTCGACCACCTGGGCCTGGCCGACGAGGCACGCCGCGTCGAGGCCGCCGTCGCTGCCGACCTCGTCGAGCGGGAAAGCCGAGTACGCTCGACGGCCGAGGTGGGCCGCGAGCTCGCCGCTCGCGTCGCCGGCTGACCGCGCCGGTCACCCGTGACCGCCGCCCGCGCCTCGTGCCGGGCGGGACGGTCCTCGCCTCGGTCGTCGTCCCCCGGACCGGAACCCCTTCGTTTCGACCCGGTGACGCCGTGCCGCGCCGTGCTGCCCTCCCCGGGCCTGCCGGACGTGGAAAACTAGGCGGAGACCACCCGGGTCACCAGGTGAAAGGCCTCAAGATGAGCACCCCGCTTGCAGCGCAGCACGAGCCGTCCTCCTCGACGGAGGACCTCATCGCCCTGTTCGACGTCCGCCGCTCGGACACGCCGCGTCCCGTGGAGGAGCGCGAGGCCGCGATCGCGGCGCCGAAGTTCGGCACCGTCTTCACGGACCACATGGCGCGGATCAGCTGGAACTCGACCGACGGGTGGACCGACCGTCGTATCGAGAAGTACGGCCCGCTCCAGCTCGACCCGGCGACCGCCGTCCTGCACTACGCGCAGGAGATCTTCGAGGGCATGAAGGCGTACCGGCACGCCGACGGGTCCGTGTGGACCTTCCGTCCCGAGGCGAACGCCGAGCGCTTCGCGCGCTCCGCGCACCGCCTCGCCCTGCCGGCGCTCCCCGTCGCCGACTTCGTCGCCTCGATCACGGCGCTCGTGCGCACGGACGTCGACTGGGTGCCCTCGGGGGAGGAGGCGAGCCTGTACCTGCGCCCCTTCATGTACGCGTCGGAGGCGTTCCTCGGCGTGCGGCCGTCGCTCGAGGCGGAGTACCTCGTCATCGCCTCGCCCGTCGGCCCGTACTTCTCCGGCGGCGTGAAGCCGGTGTCGATCTGGGTCGACCGCGAGTACAGCCGCGCCGGCGCGGGCGGCACGGGCGCGGCCAAGTGCGGCGGCAACTACGCCTCGAGCCTCCTGCCCCAGATGGTGGCGCAGCAGCACGGGTGCGAGCAGGTGTGCTTCCTCGACTCGGCGACGCGCACGCACCTCGAGGAGCTCGGCGGCATGAACGTGTTCGTCGTGCGCGCCGACGGCTCCGTCGAGACGCCCGAGCTCACCGGCTCGATCCTCGAAGGCGTCACGCGGTCGTCGATCATCCAGCTGCTCACCGACCGCGGGCACGAGGTCGTCGAGCGCCGTATCCCGCTCGACGAGCTCCTGGACGGCATCCGCGACGGCTCGGTGACCGAGGTCTTCGCGTGCGGCACGGCCGCCGTCATCACGCCGATCGGCCGGCTCGCGGGCTCGGACTTCGACGTGACCATCGCCGACGGCGGCGCCGGGCAGCTCACCATGGCCGTCCGCACGGAGCTCACGGACATCCAGACCGGCCGGTCCGCGGACCGGCACGGCTGGCTGCGCCGCCTCGCCTGAGCCCGCGCGCCGGTCAGACGGCGGGGCGCCGCACGATCGTGCGCCCCGCCACCCCGGCGAGCAGCGACCAGACCGCGACGCCGATGAGCAGGTTCACGACGCCGGACAGCGCCGCCGCGGTCAGGTCGCTCGTCCAGGCGAACGGCAGCACCGCGATCACGACGATGACGAGCGCCATGATCCAGCCGAAGAACGCCCGCGGGCGCGGGGTGCTGAGGATGAGCAGGTGCAGCAGCCCGGCGGCCAGCAGGGCGAGGATGGCGCCGTCGATCGCGTAGGCCGCCTGCTGCGACCCGGTCGCGAAGAGGTCCGGCGGGGGCACGAGGGCGACCTGGAAGATCCGCTCGAACACGAGCACGGCGATGAGCCCGATGAGGGCGGCGACGAGGGCGGTCGCGGCGGCGCCCGCCCAGAACCGTCCCGCCTCGACCGTGAGCCGCGGGTCGGACGCGCTGGCCTCGCGCTGCGGCGCGGGGAAGTCGCCGCGCGTGTCCGCGGACGGCGGGACGGACGGCGGAGGTCCGTAGGCGCCGCCGGCGGGCTGCGCGGGCGGCTGTCCGTACGGCCTGGTGTCGCGCTGCGGGTCGTAGCCGGTGGGGTCGCTCATGGTCACTCCCTCGGTCGGTCCGGTCGCTGCGTGCGTGCGGCGCGCCGGCCGGACGGCTGCCCACTGGGTGGACGCCGCGACCGGCGTGCCGGGACCTGTGGCACCATGTGCTCTGTGACACACGTCTCACCGCTCATTATCGAGTAGCGCGTCCGGAAGCACTCGTCGGACGCGCAGACCTCCCGCACCCCGGGGGGTCTTTTTGTTGCCGGGCACCACCCGAGCCCGGCGCGCGGCTCCACCCCAGCGATCGGCAGGAAGAGGCACCATGACCTCGCAGACGACCCCCGTGACGACTCCGCGGGTCTTCCACGTCTACGACACGACCCTGCGCGACGGCGCGCAGCAGGAGGGCATGAACCTCTCCGTCGCCGACAAGCTCGCGATCGCGCCGCTGCTCGACGAGCTGGGCGTCGGGTTCGTCGAGGGCGGGTGGCCGGGTGCGGTCCCGAAGGACACCGAGTTCTTCCGCCGCGCCGCGAAGGAGCTGACGCTGCGCCACGCGGTCCTCGCCGCGTTCGGGGCGACGCGCAAGGCCGGCGTGCGCGCGTTCGACGACCCCCAGGTGCGCGCCCTGCTCGACTCCGAGGCGCCCGTCGTCACGCTCGTCGCCAAGTCCGACGTCCGCCACGTCGAGCGCGCGCTGCGCACGACGCCCGACGAGGGTCTCGCGATGATCACCGACACGGTGTCGTTCCTCGTCGCGGAGGGCCGCCGCGTCGTCGTCGACGCGGAGCACTTCTTCGACGGCTACCGGTACGACGCCGCGTTCACGCGCGCCGCGGTGACGGCCGCGTTCGAGGCCGGTGCCGAGGTCGTCGCGCTGTGCGACACCAACGGCGGCATGCTGCCCACGTGGGTCGCGGAGACCGTCACCGAGCTGCGCGACGCGATCGGCCTCCCGCACGGGAAAGACGCGCTGCCGGGCGACCCGCTGCTCGGCATGCACGCGCACAACGACTCCGGCTGCGCCGTCGCCAACACGCTCGCCGCCGTCGAGGCAGGCGCGGCGCACGTGCAGGGCACGGTCAACGGGTACGGCGAGCGCACCGGCAACGTCGACCTCCTCACGGTCGTCGCCAACCTCGAGCTCAAGCACGGCCTGCGCACGCTCGCCGGGGAAGGGCTGGAGGACGCGACGCGCATCGCGCACGCGGTCAGCGAGATCACGAACATCTCGCCGTACGCCCGCCAGCCCTACGTCGGCGCCAGCGCGTTCGCGCACAAGGCCGGCCTGCACGCGAGCGCCATCAAGGTCGACCCGGACCTGTACCAGCACATCGACCCGACGACGGTCGGCAACGACATCCGCATGCTGATCTCCGACATGGCCGGCCGCGCGTCCATCGAGCTCAAGGGCCGCGAGCTGGGGTTCGACCTCGCAGGCCAGGGCGAGCTGCTCACGCGCGTGACGAACCGCGTGAAGGACGACGAGGCGCGCGGCTACACGTACGAGGCGGCCGACGCGTCGTTCGAGCTGCTGCTGCGCGAGGAGATCGCGGGGGAGCGGCCGGGATACTTCCGCGTCGAGAGCTGGCGGACCATCGTCGAGCGCGCGGGTGGCCGGGGGACCGAGGCCAAGGCCGAGGCGACCGTCAAGCTCCACGCGGGCGGCGAGCGCATCGTCACGACCGGCGAGGGCAACGGACCGGTCAACGCCCTCGACCAGGCGTTGCGCCTCGCGCTCACGCGCGTGTACCCGGAGATCGAGGCGTACGAGCTCATCGACTTCAAGGTCCGCATCCTCGACACCGAGCAGGGCACCGACGCGATCACTCGCGTGCTCATCGAGACCACGGACGGTGCGTCGTCGTGGTCGACCGTCGGCGTCGGGCCGAACCTCATCGAGGCGGCGTGGGAGGCATTGACGGACTCCGCGATCTTCGGGCTCGTGCACGCGGGGGTCGAGCCGCGCTGAGCGGGGTCGGCACCGTGCGGCGTCGGGCTTAGGCTGGGCGGGTGCGCGGTGAGTACAAGGTCCCCGGTGGCAAGCTCGTGGCGGTCGACGTCGAGGTGGAGGCCGGGCGGCTCGCCCGCGTCGCGCTGAGCGGCGACTTCTTCCTCGAGCCCGACGACGCGCTCGAGGACATCGACCGCGCCCTGACGGGCATGCCCGAGACGGCGACGGTCGCCCAGCTGGCCGACGCCGTCCGCCGGTCGCTCGACGACGGCGTGTCGATGATCGGGTTCTCGCCCGACGCCGTCGCGATCGCCGTGCGACGCGCGCTCGGCCGGGCGACGGGCTGGGACGACCACGAGTTCGAGATCGTGCACGAGGGGCCGGAGTCGCCGGCGATGCACCTCGCGCTGGACCAGGTGCTCACCGAGGAGCTCGACGCCGGGCACCGCCGCCCGACGCTGCGCATCTGGGAGTGGGGCGCGCCGGCCGTGATTATCGGGTCGTTCCAGTCGCTGCGCAACGAGGTCGACGCCGAGGGCGCCGAGCGGCACGGCGTGACGGTCGTGCGCCGCATCTCCGGCGGCGGTGCGATGTTCGTCGAGCCGGGCAACACGATCACGTACTCGCTGTACGTGCCGGGCTCGCTCGTCGAAGGGCTGAGCTTCGAGCGGTCGTACGCGTTCCTCGACGACTGGGTGCTCGGCGCGCTCGCCGACGTCGGGGTCGAGGCCACGTACAAGCCGCTCAACGACATCGCGTCGCCTGCGGGCAAGATCGCCGGCGCCGCGCAGAAGCGCCTGCGCGGGGGAGCGGTGCTCCACCACGTGACGATGGCGTACGACATCGACGCGGCGAAGATGACCGAAGTGCTGCGCATCGGCCGCGAGAAGCTGTCCGACAAGGGCACGACGAGCGCGAACAAGCGCGTCGACCCGGTGCGGTCGCAGACGGGCATGGCGCGCGAGGACGTCATCGAGGCGTTCAAGGCGCACTTCCGCTCGCGCTACCGCACCGTCGAGGGCAAGGTCACGCCGGAGGAGCGGGAGCGGGCCGAGGAGCTCGCCCGCACGAAGTTCTCGAGCCCGGAGTGGACCGCGCGCGTCCCCTGACCGGGCGCGGCTACGCGCCGGTGCCGAGCTCGACCACGACCTTGACGTCGTCGGGACGGGCCTGCAGCGCGTCGTGCACGTCGTCGAGGCCGACGCGGCGCGTGACGAGGCCGCTCAGCCAATCCCGGTCCGCGGCCGCGAGCGCCTCGGTGGCACCGCGGTAGTGGTCGACGTTGGCGTTCACCGAGCCGACGACCACGTCGTTCTCGAGCACGAGGTCGCGGTTGAGCGCCCCGGCGTCGACCTGGACGCCGCGCCCGGCCGCGGAGACGCCCGTGAGGCACGTGACGCCGTAGTGCGAGGTGCGGGACATGGCGTCGATGACGACCTGGCGTGCGCCCGTGGCCTCGACCACCACGTCGGGCACGAGCTCGTCCATGACCTCGCCGGACGGGCGTGCGTGGTAGGTCGCGCCGAGCCGGCGCACGAGGTCGGGCTTGGGCCCGTCCTCGACGAGGTCGAGCACGTGCACGTCGAGGCCGCGCTGGACGCCGATCATCGCGGCGAGCAGGCCGATCGGTCCGGCGCCCGTGACGAGCACGCGCTCCGGCTCGAACCACGCCCTGCTCCCGACGGCGTCGATCTGCGCCCAGGCCTTGACGACGACGCTCGTCGGCTCGACGAGCACGCCGAGGTCGCCGAGGGCGGGGTCGACGCGGACGGCGTAGTCCCGCTCGACGGTCCAGCGCTCGCTGCCGTAGCCGTGGCGACCGACGATGCCGCGCTCGGTGTAGAGGCCGTTGCGGCACATGTCGAACTGCCCGCGGGCGCAGGCGCCGCACGGGGCCGGGTCGGGGCGGCGCACGACGCCGACGACGAGGTCGCCGGCGGAGAAGTCGCTGCCCTCGGGCGCCTCGAGCACGCGGCCCAGCGACTCGTGCCCGAGCACGAGGCGGTCCTCGCCGTCCGGTGCCCGGCCGTGCTCGCCGGCGACGATCTCGCGGTCGGTGCCGCACACGCCCATGACGAGGCCCTCGACGAGGAGCTCGTCCGGTCCGGGCTCGGGCTCGGGCAGGTCCTGCACCGCGAGCGACCCGGCGTCGCCCTGGACCAGCGTCAGCGCTCTCATCGTCCGCTCCTGTCCGTGTCGAGGGTGAGGGCAGCGTTCACGAGCCCCACGTGGCTGAACGCCTGCGGCACGTTGCCGAGCTGGCGGCCGGCGCGCGTGTCGTACTCCTCGGCGAGGAGGCCGAGGTCGTTGCGCAGGGACAGCAGGCGCTCGAAGAGGGCCACCGCCTCGTCGCGCCGCCCGATGCCCGCGAGCGCCTCGACGAGCCAGAACGTGCAGATGAGGAACGCGCCCTCGTCGCCGGGCAGCCCGTCGACGCGGCCGTCGGCCGACGTGTCGTACCGCAGCAGCAGACCGTCGACGCCCAGCTCGCGTTGCACGCTCTCCACGGTCCCGACGACGCGCGGGTCGGACCACGGGAGGAAGCCGACGCGCGGGACGAGCAGGAGCGCGGCGTCGACCCCGCGCGACCCGTAGAACTGCGTGAACGTGTTGCGGTCGGCGTCGTACCCGTGGGCGAGGACGTCGGCGTGGATGGTGTCGCGCAGCTCGCGCCACCGGTCGACCGGGCCGTCGAGGCCGTGGTCGGTCACGGCACGGACCGCGCGGTCGACGCCGGCCCACGCGAGGACGCGCGAGTGGACGAACGCGCGCGGCTCGCCGCGGATCTCCCACAGCCCGTTGTCGAGGTCGGTCCAGTGCCCCTCGAGGTAGTCGAGGAGGGCGCGCTGGAGCTCCCACCCGTCCTCGGTCGGGGCGATCCCGGCCTGGCGTCCGAGGTGCGACGAGTCGAGCACCTCGCCCCACACGTCGAGCTGGTGCTGGTCGTAGGCGCCGTTGCCGATGCGGACCGGCGCGGACCCCTCGTACCCGGGCAACCAGTCGATCGTCTGCTCGGGCAGGCGTCGCCAGCCGTCGAGCGCGTACATGATCTGCAGGTCGGACGGGTCGCCGGCTGCGGCGCGCAGCAGCCAGTCGCGCCAGCGCCGTGCCTCGCGCAGGTAGCCGGTCGCGACGAGCGCCTGGAGCGTGAACGTCGCGTCGCGCAGCCAGGAGAACCGGTAGTCCCAGTTCCGCACGCCGCCGATCTCCTCCGGCAGGGAGGTCGTCGCGGCGGCGAGGATCCCGCCCGTCGGCTCGTACGTCAGCCCCTTGAGCGTGACGAGGGAGCGCGTGACGGCGTCGCCCCACGTGCCCGCGTAGGTGGACCGCCCGCTCCACGTCTCCCAGAACTCGAGCGTCCTCGCGAGCGCCTCCTGCGCGTCGACGGGTTCGGGCAGCGGGTCGTGGGACGGGTGGTGCTGGAGGACGAACGGCACCGGGGTCCCCGGGACGGCGTCGAAGCGGGCGCGGAACGTGCCGTCCTCGGCGGTCACCGGGACGGGAGTGCGCAGCACGACCGCGTCGGGGCCGGCGACCGCGGTCACGTGCGGCTCCGTCGTCGTCCACGGCCGGACGCCGCCGTAGTCGAACCGCACGCGCAGGTCCATCTCGACCGGCACGCGGCCGCCGCGCGCCTCGACGACGCGGACGAGATCCGGCACCCGGTCCCGCGGCGGCATGAAGTCCGTGACGGTGAGCTCGCCCTCGGGGGTGCTCCAGGTGGACTCGAGGACGAGCGTGTCGCCGACGTACCGCCGCGAGGTGCAGGGGCCGCCCGAAGCCGGCGCGATCCTCCAGCGGCCGTGCTCCGGCTCGCCCAGCAGCGCGGCGAAGCACGCGGGGGAGTCGAAGCGCGGCAGGCACGTCCAGTCGACGGAGCCGTCCCGCCCGACGAGCGCCGCGGTCTCGAGGTCGCCGACGATCCCGTAGTCCTCGATCCGTCCCGCCATGCGCGCGTGGGCCTCCTCCGTCGTCGTCCGGGCGTCCGTCCCGAGTATTCGTGCCGCGGGAGGCGGGCGCACGTCGACGTCCGGTCGGCGCGCCTGTGTGCCCGGACACGGGTCGGGCGGGACGGTCAGGCGGCGGTGCGCGGACCGAACACCGCGGTCCCGACGCGCACGGTCGTCGCGCCCTCGGCGACGGCGAGCTCCAGGTCGCCGCTCATGCCCATGGACAGCTCGTGCGCGTCGCGCGTGCGCGGGTCGCCCGAGCGCACGACGGCGTCGCGCACCTCGCGCAGGCGCGCGAACCCCGCGCGGACCCGGGCCTCGTCCGGCGAGAGGGCACCGATGGTCATGAAGCCCGTGAGCCGCAGACCCGGGAGCGTGGCCACCTCGAGCGCGAGGCCCGCGGCGTCGTCCGGGGCGACGCCCGCCTTGGTCGGCTCGCCGGACACGTTGACCTGGAGCATGACGTCGAGCGTGCGCGTGTCGCGCACGCACCGGTCGGAGATCGCGCGGGCCAGCTCGAGCGAGTCGACGGACTCGACGCCGGACGCCGTCGCGAGCACCTGGTTGACCTTGTTGCGCTGCAGTCGGCCGATCATGTGCACGCGCAGCAGGCCGGCCGCGACGAGGTCCGCGACGTCGGGCGCCTTCGCGACGAGCTCCTGCACGCGGTTCTCCCCGACGAGGTCGACGCCCGCGGCCACCACGGCGCGGACGGCCTCGGCCGGCTGCGTCTTCGTCGCCACGAGAAGGCGGACGTCGGACGGGTCGCGCCCCGCGGACCGCGCCGCGGCGTCGACCCGGGCCCGGACGGCGCGGACGTTGTCGGAGACGAGCGTGACGAGGTCGGCGGACGGGTCGGGCACCCGGTCAGTCTAGGTGCGGACGGCGGACCGGTCGCCGAGGGTCCGGGACGGGATCAGGGTGGTCCCGGAGCCGCGACGGCGCGCGGTGCGCGACGATGGGCGGGTGAAGACCCTGCTGAACATCATCTGGCTGGTGCTCGCCGGCCTGTGGCTCGCGCTCGGCTACGTGGCGGCCGGCATCATCTGTTGCGTGCTGATCGTGACGATCCCGTTCGGCATCGCGTCGTTCCGCATCGCGGGCTACGCCCTGTGGCCGTTCGGCCGCACGGTCGTGGACAAGCCGACCGCGGGCGCCTGGTCGACGATCGGCAACGTCATCTGGGTGCTCGTAGCGGGCATCTGGCTCGCGATCGGGCATGTCCTCACGGCGATCCCGCTGTTCGTGTCGATCATCGGCATCCCGCTCGGCATCGCGAACCTCAAGCTCATCCCGGTCTCGCTCCTGCCGCTCGGCAAGGAGATCGTCCCGAGCGACGCGCCGTACCAGACGTACCGGCACTGACCTCTATCGCGCGACGGGGGCGGTCGCGCCGTCCGTGAGGCGCAGCAGGTCGGCGGGGGCGAGACCGACGTCGAGCCCGCGCCGCCCGCCCGAGACGTAGACGACGTCGAACGCGAGCGCGCTCTCGTCGAGGACCGTGCGGTGGCGCTGCTTCTGCCCGAGCGGGGAGATGCCGCCGACGACGTACCCGGTCGCGCGCTCGGCGACGGCCGGCTCGGCCATGGTGGCCTTCTTGCCGCCGACGGCGCGGGCGAGCGCCTTGAGGTCGAGCTGGCGGTCGACGGGCACGATGCCGACGACGAGCGGGCCGCCGTCGACCACCGCGAGCAGGGTCTTGAACACCTGCTCCGGGGCGGCGCCGATCGCGGCCGCGGCCTCCAGGCCGTAGCTCAGCCCGCTCGTGGGGTCGTGCTCGTAGGGGTGGAGGGTGTGCGCCGCGCCGTCGCGCTCGAGGAGCGCGACGGCGGGCGTCCCGGCGTGGGCGGACGACGACTTCTTGGCCACGGGCCGATTGTGCCCGATCCGGTCGAGCACGGGGTCGTCCACCGGAACCGCGTCGGAACGGTGGCCGAACCCGTGGTCGGCGGCCGGGCGCGACGGTCTACAGGGGCCCGACCGCCAGCACCGTGACGACGGGCGCGCCCGCCTCGTCGCTCGCGGCGAGGTCGACGCTCGCGGTGATCGCCCAGTCGTGGTCGCCCGCCGGGTCGTCGAGCACCTGCCGGACCAGCCACGTCCCCGCGGGCACGACGCCGCCGGGGGCGTGCGCCGACGTCCGGCCCTCGTGCCCCGGCGGTACCTCGCCGCCGGCCTCGACGACCCGGAACAGGGACGCGGCCCGCGCGCCCGGCCCGATGCCGACGGCGTCGTCGCCCTGCGCCTCGAACAGGGGGTCGAGCGCGTCGCCCCACGCGTCGGCGTCCCAGCCGCTCGCGCCGTCGAGCGCCGCGAGGGCGCGGTAGTCCTCGCGCGCGGCGAGCTCGACGCGGCGGAACATGGCGTTGCGCACGAGGCGGCGGAACGCGCGCGGGTTGCCCGTGACGGGACGCGCGGGCGCCTCCTCGCCGGTGCCGGCGAGCGGGCCGTCACCGACGAGGTCGTCGGCGTCGTCGTCCACGGGGCGCGACAGACGCTCCCACTCGTCGAGCAGCGACGAGTCGGTCCCGCGCACGAGCTCCCCGAGCCACTCGACGACCTCGTGCACCTCCTCGGTGCGGTGCTCCTCGGGCACCACCTGGCGCAGCGCGCGGTAGGCGTCGGCGAGGTAGCGCAGCACGACGCCCTCGGTGCGCTCGAGGCCGTACACGGAGACGAACTCGGCGAACGTCATGGCGCGCTCGACCATGTCGCGCACGACCGACTTGGGGGAGAGCTCGGCGTCGGCGACCCACGGGTTCGACCGCTTGTACATCGCGAACGCCGGCGCGAGGAGGTCCTCGAGCGGCTTGGGCCAGGTGATCTCCTCGAGCAGCGCCATGCGCTCCTCGTACTCGTACCCCTCGGCCTTCATCGCCGCGACGGCCTCGCCCTTCGCCGCGTTCTGCTGCGCGTAGAGCACCTGGCGCGGGTCGTCGAGCGTCGCCTCGATGACGGACACGACGTCGAGCGCGTGCGTCGGGCTCTCGACGTCGAGCAGGTCGAGGGCCGCGAGGGCGAACGGCGACAGCGGCTGGTTGAGCGCGAAGTCGCGCGGGACGTCGACCGTGAGCCGCACGCTCGGGCGGTAGCCGGCGGGGCGGGAGGCGTCGGGCACGCGGACGCGCTCGACGATGCCCGCCACCCGCAGCGACCGGTAGATGCGGAACGCCTGGCGCACGTGCTCGCGGCGCTGGGTGTCCGTGTCGTGGTTCGCGAGCAGGAGGTGGCGCATCGCCTCGACCGGGTCGTGACGGGCGTCGTCGGAGCCGGCCGTCCACCGCGTGCGGGCGAGCACGTTGAGCACCATCGCGTGCGTCACGCGGAAGTGGCTCGTCAGGGGCTCCGGCTCGGCGTCGCGCAGGCGCTCGAACGTCGCGTCGGTCCAGTTGACCGAGCCCTGCGGCGCCTTCTTGCGCACGATCTTCTTGAGCTTCTTCGGGTCGTCGCCGGCCTTGGCGAGCATCTTGCGGTTCTCGATCACGTGGTCGGGCGCCATGACGAGAACCTCGCCCACGGTGTCGTACCCCGCGCGCCCGGCCCGGCCGGCGATCTGGTGGAACTCGCGCGCGGTGAGGTGGCGCATGCGCTCGCCGTCGAACTTCACGAGGCTCGTGAGCAGCACCGTGCGGATGGGCACGTTGATGCCGACGCCGAGCGTGTCGGTGCCGCACACGACCTTGAGCAGGCCCGCCTGGGTGAGGCGCTCGACGACGCGCCGGTACTTGGGCAGCATCCCCGCGTGGTGCACGCCGACGCCGTGGCGCAGGAACTTGCTCAGCGTCTTGCCGAAGCCCGTGCCGAAGCGGAAGTCGCCGAGCTCGGCCGCGATGGCCTCCTTCTCGGCCTTGGACGCGACATTCGTCGACAGCAGCGACTGCGCGCGCTCGACGGCGTCCTTCTGCGTGAAGTGCACGACGTACACGGGCGCGCGTCGCGTCGAGACGAGCTCCTCGAGCACCTCGGTGAGCGGCTCGACGACGTAGCTGAAGTGCAGCGGGACCGGTCGCTCCGCGGTGGTCACCTCGGCGACGGGGCGGCCCGAGCGCTCCTCGAGCTCGGTGACGAACCGGCTCGTGTCGCCGAGCGTGGCCGACATGAGCAGGAACTGCGTACGGGGCAGCTCGAGCAGCGGCACCTGCCAGGCCCAGCCGCGCTGCGGGTCGGCGTAGAAGTGGAACTCGTCCATGACGACCTGGGAGATCGCGTCCTCGTCGTCGGGCTCGCCCGCGCCGCGGCGCAGCGCGAGGTTCGCGAGGATCTCCGCGGTGCAGCAGATGATGGGCGCGTCCGGGTTGACGGCGGAGTCGCCCGTGGTCATGCCGACGTTCTTCGACCCGAAGGCCGCGACGAGCGCGAAGAACTTCTCGCTGACGAGCGCCTTGAGCGGGGCGGTGTAGTAGGTGCGGCCGCCGCGGCCCGACCGGTGCGCCGCGAGCGCCGCGAACTGGGCGCCCATCGCGACGAGCGACTTCCCCGACCCGGTCGGGGTGGCGAGGATGACGTGGGAGCCGGAGACGAGCTCGATGAGCGCCTCGCTCTGGTGCGGGTAGAGCTCGAGGCCCTGCTCGGTGGCCCACGTGGTGAACCCCTCGTACAGCGCGTCCGGGTCGGGCGCCGCGCCCGTGGGGGCTGGGACGTGCGCGAGGAGCGTGGGGGCGCGGCCGGTCGTCGTCGTCACGGGACGAGTCTCTCAGGTCGGTCCCGCGGCGCCGGACGGCGGCTGTCCACGGCGCGCTCACCTGCGCGTAACCCGGCCCTGGCAAGGTGCGGACGTCCCGGCCCCGTCACCGCTGTCATGGCGACCGGCCCTTCCCCCCGACCATGAGGACCCCATGAACCCCAGTCCCACCCGCCCCCGCGGCGGGCGACGAGCCCGGCCGGCCGCCGGCGTCGTCGCGCTCGCGCTCGCCGCGGGCGCCGCGGGCGGGGTCACGGCGGACCGGGTCCTCGACCCGGCGCAGGGCAGCGCCGTCGGCCTCCCGGCCGCGAGCGTCGAGGACGGCGAGCTGGACCGGCCCGCCGGGTCCGTCGCGGACATCGCGTCGACCGTCCTGCCGAGCGTCGTGTCGCTGCAGGTGCGCGGCACGGACGGCGTCGCCACGGGCTCGGGCTTCGTGCTGCGCGAGGACGGCTACATCCTCACGAACAACCACGTCGTGGCGGCGGCCGCGGAGGGCGGCGAGGTCGTCGTGCTCTTCGCCGACGGCCACGAGAGCCCGGCGGAGCTCGTGGGCCGCACGGTGGACTACGACCTCGCCGTCGTCAAGGTCCCGGACACCGGTCTGACGCCGCTCGCGCTCGGGGACTCGGACGCCGTCGTCGTCGGCGACCCGGTCGTCGCCGTCGGGGCGCCACTCGGCCTCAACGGGACGGTCACGACGGGCATCGTCAGCGCGCTCAACCGCCCCGTGCAGGCGGGGGAGGCGGCCGAGACGGCCTTCATCAACGCGATCCAGACCGACGCGGCGATCAACCCGGGCAACTCCGGCGGCCCGCTCGTCAACGGTCGCGGCGAGGTCGTCGGCATCAACTCGGCGATCGCCCAGCCCCCGGGCGCGATGGCGGCGACCGGGAGCATCGGGCTCGGGTTCTCCATCCCGTCGAACCAGGCGCGCCGCACCGCGGAGCAGCTCATCGCCGACGGCGTCGCGACCTACCCCGTGATCGGCGTGCTCCTCGACCAGCGCTACCAGGGCGAGGGCGTGCAGGTCTCCACGGAGGACCAGCAGGGGCAGCCGGCCGTCACGCCCGACGGTCCCGCGGACGCCGCGGGCATCCGGCCCGGAGACGTCATCCTGTCGATCGACGGCCGCCCGGTCACGGAGTCGGACGAGCTCATCGTCGCGATCCGTGCCAAGGCCCCCGGGGACACGGTCGTGCTGCGGGTCCGCACGGGCGAGCAGGAGCGCGACGTGCGCGTCGTCCTCGACGAGGCGACGAGCGAGTAGTCTGACGGCGTGTTCGGGATCAACGGGGCCGAGTTCGTCGTGCTCCTCGTCGTGGCCGTGCTGATCATCGGCCCCGAGCGCCTGCCCCACTACGCCGAGCAGCTCGGCGGCTTCGTCCGGAGCGCGCGCGGCTACCTGCGCGACGCCAAGGCGCGCGTCGACGCGGAGATCGGCGCCGAGGTCGGGGACGTGGACTGGTCCAAGCTCGACCCCCGCCAGTACGACCCGCGGCGTATCGTCCGCGAGGCGCTCCTCGAGGACGACGACCCCCGCCCGTCCCGCCCGACGCCCCCGCCCCCGCCCGCCCCGGTCGCACGCACGAACGGTGGCCCCGCGCCGTTCGACGACGAGGCGACCTGACGCGAGCGGGCTCACCGACCGCACCGCCGGCCGGGAGGGTGCCGGCGCGATTCGGCGGGCGGCGGGCGACCTGTCAGAATGGGGCAATGTCCATCGAGGCGACAGAGGTCGAGGCGGCGCCGGGGACGGCGGCCGCGGAGCGGTCCGGGACCGGCACGACGGGCGGCACCGCGCCCCGCATCCTCTCGGGGATGCAGCCCACCGAGGACTCGCTGCAGCTCGGGAACTACATCGGTGCGCTGTCCCAGTGGGTGGCCCTCCAGGACTCCTACGACGCGCTGTACTGCGTCGTGGACCTGCACGCGCTCACCGTGAACCCGGACCCGTCGCGCCTGCGCGAGCGCACGCGGCGCACCGCGGCGCAGTACCTTGCGGGCGGCGTCGACCCGGAGCGGTCCGCGCTGTTCGTCCAGTCGCACGTGCCGCAGCACGCGGAGCTGTCCTGGGTCCTGTCGTGCCAGACCGGCTTCGGCGAGGCCGGGCGCATGACGCAGTTCAAGGACAAGTCGGCGAAGCAGGGCACCGAGGGCACGACGGTGGGGCTGTTCACGTACCCCGTGCTCATGGCCGCCGACATCCTGCTGTACGACGCCGCCCTCGTCCCCGTCGGCGAGGACCAGCGCCAGCACCTCGAGCTCGCGCGCAACCTCGCGGAGAGGCTCAACGCCCGCTTCGGGGACGGCACGGCCGTCGTGCCGGAGCCGCACATCGTGCGCTCGGTCGCGAAGATCTACGACCTGCAGGAGCCCACGGCCAAGATGAGCAAGTCGTCCTCGGGCGGCAAGGGCGTCGTCTGGCTGCTCGAGGACCCGAAGGTCGCCGCGAAGCGCATCCGCTCCGCGGCCACGGACTCGGAGACGGAGGTCCGCTACGACCCCGTGGCGAAGCCGGGGGTCTCGAACCTCTTGACGATCTTCTCGGCGCTCACGGGGCGCGACGTCGACGCGATCGCCGCCGAGTACGACGGGCAGGGCTACGGCCGGCTCAAGGTCGACCTCGCCGACGTCGTGGTCGACTTCCTCACGCCGTTCCAGGCACGTGCGAACGCCTACCTCGCGGACCCGGCCGAGCTGGACGCCGTGCTCGCGCGCGGTGCCGAGAAGGCGCGCGAGATCGCCGCGGGCACGCTCTCCCGGATCTACGACCGCGTCGGCCTGCTGCCGCTCGGGGGGACCACCGCGTGAACCTCCCGGAGCGCGGGCCCGGACAGGTGCGGGTCGGTGTCGCGATCGCGGTCCCCGAGCCGTTCGCGACTGAGCTGCAGTCCGCGCGGGCGCGCTTCGGCGACCCGTTGGCGTCCGCGATCCCGCCGCACGTCACGCTGCTCGGGCCCACGGTCCTCGACGTGGACGTGCTCGAGGAGGCCCGCGCCCACCTCGAGCGCGTCGCCGCCGCGGCGGCGCCGTTCCGCCTGCACCTGCGCGGCAGCGCGACGTTCCGTCCGGTGTCTCCCGTGGTCTTCGTCCAGGTCGTCGAGGGCATCGCCGAGTGCGAGCACCTCGAGCAGGCGGTGCGCAGCGGCCCCCTCGAGCAGGAGCTGCGCTTCAACTACCACCCTCACGTCACCGTCGCGCACGAGGTCGCCGACGAGGACCTCGACCGCGCCTTCGACGACATGGCGACCTACGAGGCGCGGTTCGACGTGCAGGGGTTCCACCTCTACGAGCATGGCGACGACGGCGTGTGGCGCCCGCGCCGGCCCTACCTCCTCGGGGGCGTGGAGGGCCGGCCCGACGGCGCCGTCGGCGGTGTCGCCGGAGGAGTCGCCGGAGGTGTGGCGCGAGGGAGCCGCCCGTAGGGTCGTGGCGTGACCAGCGCCGACACCTCCGCGGACGGCGGGAGCCCTGCGCACGGACGCCCGTCCCTCGTCGACCGCGCCAAGCGAGTCATGGCGTGGTGGACGTCGTCGCGCCCCGGACGGTCCTTCGCCTGGTACAACGCCCAGCACGGGCCGATCCTGTGCGGCGGCATGGCGTACGCGGCACTGTTCTCGCTCTTCGCGGCGCTCGCCATCGGGTGGACCGTCTTCATGGCGGTGCTGGGGTCCCGCACGGACCTGCGGGACGCGGTCCTCGAGCAGATCGACACGTGGCTGCCCGGCCTCGTCGGCACGGGCGGCTCCGCCGTGCTCACGCCCGACCAGCTCGTGCTCGACAACCCCGTCACGGTGACGAGCGTCGTGGCCCTGGGCGTGCTCATTTTCAGCGCGGTGGCGTTCATGGCCGCGCTGCGCAGCTCGGTGCAGGCGATGTTCGACGTGCCGCCCACCGCGCAGAACCCCGTCCTGGCGAAGGCGCGCGAGCTGGGCGGGTTCGTGCTGCTCGGCGTGGGCATCCTCGTGAGCGCCGCGGCGAGCGTCGTCGTCTCCGGGGTCGGCACGTGGCTCGCCGACCTCCTCGGCGGCTCGGTGGTGCTCACCGTCGTCGTGCGCGGGCTCGGCATCGCGGTCGGGCTCCTCGTCGACGCCGTCGTGGTCGCGCTCGTCGTCGTCCTCGTGGGCGGTGTCCGGCCGGCTCGGCGCGACCTCGTCCTCGGCTCGCTCGTCGCCGCAGCCGCCTTCGGCGCCCTGCGCTACCTCGGGACGAGCATCGTCGTCGGCTCCGCGTCGCGGAACGCGCTCCTCGCGTCGTTCACCGTGCTCGTCACGCTCCTCGTCCTCGTCAACGTCGTCGCGCGCGTGCTCCTCATGGTCTGCGCCTGGATGGCGGACCCGCCGGAGCTCCCCGCACCGGGCGAGGAGGACGACGCGGGGCGCGACGGCGGGGGGAGCGGCCCGGGCGGCGACGTCGACCGTGACGCGGCACGGGCCCGCTGGACGACCGAGGAGCGCGTGCGCGCCGGTCAGGGGCGTGGCCGGCCCTGGAGCGCCGTCGTCCGCGGCGTCCGGCGCGGACGCCTCACGGGCACCTGACCGCAGCGGACGTCCGACCCCGGCAGCCGCCCGCACGACAGCGGCGCCCCGCCCCGGTGGACCGGGACGGGGCGCCGCAAGCAGGACGCGTCAGAACGCGCGCGTGATCATCGCGCGCTTGACCTCCTGGATGGCCTTCGTGACCTCGATGCCGCGGGGGCACGCCTCGGTGCAGTTGAAGGTCGTGCGGCAGCGCCACACGCCCTCCTTGTCGTTGAGGATCTCGAGGCGCTGCGTGGCGCCCTCGTCGCGGCTGTCGAAGATGAAGCGGTGCGCGTTGACGATCGCGGCCGGACCGAAGTACTGGCCGTCGGTCCAGAACACGGGGCACGACGACGTGCACGCGGCGCACAGGATGCACTTGGTGGTGTCGTCGAACCGCTCGCGCTGCTCGGCGGACTGCAGGCGCTCCTTGCTCGGCTCGTTCCCGGTCGTGATGAGGAACGGCATGATCTCGCGGTAGGAGGCGAAGAACGGCTCCATGTCCACGACGAGGTCCTTGACCACGGGCAGGCCCTTGATGGGCTCGACCGTGATCGGCCTGTCGGGGTTGACGTCCTTGAGGAGCGTCTTGCACGCGAGGCGGTTGCGGCCGTTGATGCGCATGGCGTCCGAGCCGCACACGCCGTGCGCGCACGAGCGGCGGAACGTCAGGGAGCCGTCGTGCTCCCACTTGATCTTGTGCAGGGCGTCGAGCACGCGGTCGGTGCCGTGCGCCATGACGGTGAACTCGTCCCAGTACGCGTCCTCGCCGTGCGTGGACTCGGGGGAGTAGCGGCGGATCCGGAGGGTCACCTCGAACGAGGGGATCTCCCCGGCCTTCGCCTCGGGTGCGGGTGCGTCGAGTGTGGCAGTCATCAGTACTTCCGCTCCATGGGCTCGTACCGGGTCTGGGTGACGGGCTTGGAGCCCAGGGCGACCTTGTAGCCGTCGAAGTGCTCGACGTGGTCGAAGTAGCCCGGGACGTGACCGTCGACCAGCCTGTCGTCGGCCGTCCCGGCCTCGGTGGGGCGGCGGTACGCCATCGTGTGCAGCATGTAGTTGGCGTCGTCGCGGCTCGGGTAGTCCTCGCGGTAGTGCCCGCCGCGCGACTCCTTGCGGTTGAGGGCGGCGACGACCGTGACCTCGGCGATGTCGAGGAGGAAGCCGAGCTCGATCGCCTCGAGCAGGTCCGTGTTGAACAGCCGGCCCTTGTCCTGGACGGACACGTTCCGGTAGCGCTTCTGCAGGCCGCGGATGTCGGTGAGGGCCTGGTTGAGCGACTCGCCGGTGCGGAACACCTGGGCGTTGGCGTCCATCGTCTCCTGGAGCGCCTTGCGCACGTCGGCGACGCGCTCGCCGTCGGGACGGTTGCGCATCTCCTCGAGCTGGGCGATCACGCTGGCCGCGGGGTTCTCCGGCAGCTCGGTGAACGACGCGGTCGCCGCGTAGGCGGCCGCGGTGCGCCCGGCGCGCTTGCCGAAGACGTTGATGTCGAGCAGCGAGTTCGTGCCGAGGCGGTTCGAGCCGTGCACGCTCACGCACGCGACCTCGCCGGCCGCGTAGAGGCCCTTGACGACGTGGCTGCTGTCGCGCAGCACCTCGGCGTCGACATTCGTCGGGATGCCACCCATCGCGTAGTGCGCGGTGGGGTACACCGGGACGGGCTCGGTGTACGGCTCGATGCCGAGGTACGTGCGCGCGAACTCGGTGATGTCCGGGAGCTTGGCGTCGATGTGCGCGGGCTCCAGGTGCGTGAGATCGAGCAGGACGTAGTCCTTGTTCGGCCCGGCGCCGCGGCCCTCGCGCACCTCGTTCGCCATCGACCGGGCGACGATGTCGCGCGGCGCGAGGTCCTTGATCGTGGGGGCGTAGCGCTCCATGAAGCGCTCGCCGTCCGCGTTGCGCAGGATGCCGCCCTCGCCGCGCGCCGCCTCCGACAGGAGGATGCCGAGACCGGCCAGGCCCGTCGGGTGGAACTGGAAGAACTCCATGTCCTCCAGCGGCAGGCCGCGCCGGTAGGCGAGCGCCATGCCGTCGCCCGTGAGCGTGTGCGCGTTGGACGTCGTCTTGAAGATCTTGCCCGCGCCGCCGGTGGCGAAGATGATCGCCTTCGCCTGGAAGACGTGGATCTCGCCGGTCGCGAGGTCGTAGGCGACGACGCCGGTCGCGGTGACCGTCTCGTCGTCGGCCACCTCGCCCGCCGACAGGTCGTGGTCGGTGATGAGGTCGAGCACGTAGAACTCGTTGAAGAACTCGACGTCCTGCTTGACGCACTGCTGGTAGAGCGTCTGGAGGATCATGTGGCCCGTGCGGTCGGCCGCGTAGCACGAGCGGCGCACGGCGGCCTCGCCGTGGTTGCGCGTGTGGCCGCCGAACCGGCGCTGGTCGATGCGGCCCTCGGGCGTGCGGTTGAACGGCAGGCCCATGCGCTCGAGGTCGAGGACGGCGTCGATGGCCTCCTTGGCCATGATCTCCGCGGCGTCCTGGTCGACGAGGTAGTCACCGCCCTTGACCGTGTCGAACGTGTGCCACTCCCAGTTGTCCTCCTCGACGTTGGCGAGGGCGGCGCACATGCCGCCCTGCGCCGCGCCCGTGTGGGAGCGCGTCGGGTACAGCTTAGAGATGACGGCCGTGCGGACCTTGCTGGAGGACTCCAGCGCCGCGCGCATCCCGGCGCCGCCTGCGCCGACGATGACGACGTCGTACTGATGGGTTTGCATCGGTTCCGATGCCTCCTGGGAGAGAGCGGGGGGTGGGGCTGCGCCGGCCGCGGCCGGCGGGGGCGTGGGTCAGGCGGTGCAGAACGACGCGAGCAGCTCGGCCGGCGCGCCCGCGGGGCACGGGTCGAACGTGAAGATCACGAGCGTGCCCAGCACGGTGACGACCGTGAACGCGAGGTAGAGCGCGAGCTTGAGCACGAGGCGGGTGCCGTCGCGCTCCGCGTAGTCGTTGATGATCGTGCGGACGCCGTTCGTGCCGTGGAACATGGCGAGCCACAGCATGAGCAGGTCCCAGATCTGCCAGAACGGCGACGCCCACTTGCCGGCGACGAAGCCGAAGTCAATGGCGTGCACGCCCTCGCCGACCATGAGGTTGACGAAGAGGTGGCCGAAGATCAGGACGATCAGCACGACGCCCGAGGCGCGCATGAAGACCCAGCTGTACAGCTCGAAGTTGCTCCGCGTGGACTTGCGGCGCTTGTACGGGTCGCGCGGCGCGGCGACCTCCACCGTGGGCGCGGCGGCCATCAGTGTCCCCCTCCGAACACGTTCATGAGGTGGCGCGGCAGGAAGCCGGCCATCGTCACGACGAACAGACCGACGACGATCCACAGCATCGCGCGCTGGTAGCGCGGCCCCTTGGCCCAGAAGTCGACGAGGACGATGCGGACGCCGTTGAACGCGTGGAACACGATGGCGGCGACCAGGCCCGCCTCGCCGAGCCCCATGATCGGCGTCTGGTACGTGCCGATGACGGCGTTGTACGCCTCGGGGGAGACCCGCACCAGTGCCGTGTCGAGCACGTGGACGAGCAGGAAGAAGAAGATGAGCACGCCGGTCACGCGGTGCGCGACCCACGACCACATGCCTTCACGGCCGCGGTAGAGCGTGCCGGCAGGTGCACTGGGCACTTTGGGGGCCTCCTGTGGCGAGGTCAGGGGAGAGATGCCGGGTGATCCCGGAGCCGGCCCGGTCCGGGGCGGGGCCGTCGTCGGCTTCGGTCTCTGGGAATCACCATAGGACCTCCACGTCGAGGTCCGGACGCCGCCGGGCCGTCGGGGCAGGTCCTGGGCCGCGTTTGTGAGGGATCCCACAGGCGACGGGGGAACTGGGCCTCTCATTATGCTGCGCACATGGGCCCTTCTCCGTCACGTGCCGCGTCCGCCCCGATCCCCGGGTTCCACGCCGTCGTCCCCGCCGGGGGAGCAGGAACCAGGCTCTGGCCTCTCTCGCGCGCCGGGTCGCCGAAGTTCCTGCTCGACCTGACCGGCTCGGGGCGCACGCTGCTCCAGGCCACGGTCGACCGGCTCGCGCCGCTCGCGGGGCGGGACGGGATCGTGCTGGTCACGGGCGACCGGCACGTCGCGGCGGCGCGCACGCAGCTGCCGGAGCTGCCCGCCGGGAACGTGCTCGCGGAGCCCTCGCCGCGCGACTCGATGGCGGCGATCGGGCTCGCCGCGGCCGTCCTCGAGCAGCGGCACGGCGACGTGGTGCTCGGGTCGTTCGCCGCGGACCAGGTCATCACGGGCAAGGACGCCTTCGAGTCGTCGGTGCGCGAGGCGGTCGAGGCGGCCCGTGCCGGGTACGTCGTGACGATCGGCATCGCGGCGTCGCGGCCGTCCACGGCGTTCGGCTACGTGCACAGCGGGGACGCGCTCGGCGTCGAGGGGGCGCCGTCCGCGCTGCACGTGCGCGGCTTCACCGAGAAGCCCGACGCCGCCACGGCCCAGCGCTACCTCGCGTCGGGGGAGTACCGGTGGAACGCGGGCATGTTCATCGTGCGCACCTCGGTCCTGCTCGGCCACCTCGCGGATCAGCGGCCCGAGCTGCACGACGGCCTGCGCGCCGTCGCCGCCGCGTGGGACACGCCGGAGCGCGACCGGGTGCTCGCCGCGACGTGGCCGGCGCTCGAGAAGATCGCGATCGACCACGCGGTGGCCGAGCCCGTCGCCGCGGTGGGCGGCGTCGCGGTCGTGCCCGGCACGTTCGGCTGGGACGACGTCGGCGACTTCAACTCGCTCGCGGCGCTCCTGCCGTCGGTGGACAACGCCGGGTCGAAGGTGCTCGGCGACACGGGCAGGGTCGTGCGGCGCGAGAGCGCCGGGTCGGTCGTCGTCCCGGCCGCCGACCGGGTCGTCACGGTCCTCGGGCTCGACGACGTGGTCGTGGTCGACACGCCCGACGCGCTCCTCGTCACGACGAGGGCCCGCGCGCAGCAGGTGAAGTCCATGGTGGACACGGTGCGCGAGCTCGGGATGGACGAGCTCCTGTGAGCGCGCGGACGGTGACGGCCGACCTGCTGGCCCGGTCCGCGGCGCGGTACGCCGACGAGCTCGTCGCGACGCGCCGCGACATCCACGCCCACCCCGAGGTCTCGCGCGCCGAGACCCGCACGACGGCGCTGCTCGCGGGGCGCCTGGAGCGCGCCGGGCTCGAGCCGCGGCTGCTGCCCGGCACCGGGCTCGTCTGCGACCTCGGCCCCGCGCCTGGCGAGCTCGTCCCCGGCCCCGGCGGCACCCGCGTCCCGGCGCCCGGGCGGGTCGCGCTGCGCGCGGACATCGACGCGCTGCCGCTGCAGGACCGCTGCGCCCTGCCGTGGTCGTCGACCGTGAGCGGCGTGGCGCACGCGTGCGGCCACGACGTCCACACGACCGTCGTGCTCGGCGCCGGCCTCGTGCTCGCCGACCTGCACGTGCAGGGCCGGCTGCGCCGCGGTGTCCGGCTGGTGTTCCAGCCCGCGGAGGAGGTGCAGCCGGGCGGCTCGCTCGACGTCATCGCGGCCGGCGGGCTCGACGAGGTCGACGAGATCTACGGCGTGCACTGCGACCCCAAGACGGACGTCGGCACGGTCGGCACGCGCATCGGCCCGATCACCTCGGCCTCGGACGAGGTGTCGGTGACGATCGCGTCGCCCGGCGGCCACACCTCGCGCCCGCACCTCACGGGCGACGTCGTGTACGCGCTCGGTCAGGTCATCACGCAGGTGCCCGCGGTGCTCGGGCGGCGGCTCGACCCGCGGTCGGGCGTGAACCTCACGTGGGGAGCGGTGCACGCGGGGTCGGCGCACAACGCGATCCCGAGCACCGGCACCGTGCGCGGGACGCTGCGCTGCCTCGACGTGCGCGCGTGGGAGTTCGCCGGCCAGGTCCTGCACGACGCGGTCGAGCAGGTCGTGGCCCCCTATGAGGTCGAGGTGACGGTGCACCACACGCGCGGCGTGCCCCCGGTGGAGAACGACGCGCGCTGCACCGGCCTGCTCGAGGCCGCCGCGCGGGACGTCCTCGGGCCCGACGCGGTGACGCTCACGGAGCAGTCGCTCGGCGGCGAGGACTTCGCGTGGTACCTCACCAAGGTGCCGGGCGCGATGGCGCGGCTGGGCACGCGCACCCCGGGCGGGCGCTCCTACGACCTCCACCAGGGCGACCTCCAGGTCGACGAGCGCGCGATCGACGCCGGGGTGCGCCTCCTCGCGCGCGTCGCGCTCGGCGGCGGTCCGGTCGAGCGCGCGGACGCCGCGGGCGACCTCTGACGGTCCGCCACGTGGACGCTCGTCCGCCGGGGCTGAGACGGGCGATGACGCTTGCATAACGAAGTGGCCGCGCAACCGCCGCGCAACGTGCGCGGCACACGGGGCTGGCTAGTGTTCCGTCTCATGGAGGCCGACGGACCGGTCCTCCCGCGCAACGGTGCGCGGGGAGTCCCAGGGGTCCACCCCTGCGCGGCCCGGAAGACGACAGCGACAGGAGCAAGAAGGTGAAGAGAGCGACTCAGGTCACCGCGCTCGCGGCGGTCGCCGCGCTCGCGCTGGCGGCGTGCGGTGCGGCGCCGGAGGACGACGAGACCACCGGCGGTGGCGGCGAGGCGACCGGGGGCAACTCCGACTTCTCCGCGTGCATGGTCTCCGACCAGGGCGGCTTCGACGACCAGTCCTTCAACCAGGCCGGCTACGAGGGCCTGGAGCAGGCCGAGGAGGAGCTGGGCATCACGGTCCACGAGGTCGAGTCCCAGGCGGACACCGACTACGGGCCCAACATCGACAACCTCGTCCAGCAGGGCTGCAACCTCGTCATCGGCGTCGGGTTCCTCCTCGAGGACCCCATCCAGGCGGCGGCCGAGGCCAACCCGGACACGAACTTCGCGCTCATCGACTCGCCGTTCTCGGACGCGGAGCAGAACCCCGTCGAGCTGGAGAACGCCAAGCCCATCCTGTTCAACACGGCGGAGGCCGCGTTCCTCGCGGGCTACCTCGCCGCGGGCATGAGCGAGTCCGACACCGTGGCGACCTTCGGCGGCCTCCAGATCCCGTCCGTGATGATCTTCATGGACGGCTTCGCGGACGGCGTCGCGAAGTACAACGAGGACAACGGCACCGACGTCACGCTCCTCGGCTGGGACAAGGAGGCCCAGACGGGCACCTTCACCGGTGACTTCGAGAACCAGGCGAACGGCCAGAACGTCACCCAGGGCTTCATCGACCAGGGCGCCGACATCATCATGCCGGTCGCGGGCCCCGTGGGCCTCGGCGCGGCGGCCGCCGCCGAGGGCGCCGGCGCGAAGCTCATCTGGGTCGACTCGGACGGCTACCTCACGACCGACTACGGCAGCATCATCCTCACGTCGGTCATGAAGCAGATCGGCCCGGCCGTGTTCGACACGGTCAGCGAGTCCGCCGAGGGCAGCTTCACCAACGAGCCGTACGTCGGCACGCTGGAGAACGAGGGCGTCGGCCTCGCGCCGTTCCACGACTTCGAGGACGCGGTGCCGGTGGAGCTGCAGGACAAGCTCGCCGAGTACCAGGAGCAGATCATCGCGGGCGACCTGGTGGTGGAGACCCCGAACGCTCCGTGACGACCGGTCACGAGCACCGCGCGGCCGGGCCCTCGGGCCCGGCCGCGCCCCACGGTGGCCCGGGCGGACGCCCGGGCCATCGTCCTGATCAGCGGGGCGCGCACGGCGTCCCCACGACGAGCGGCAGCCGGCCGGCACGACGCGACGTGCGCACCGGGGTGCGGTTCGATGGACGAGGCGGACGAACGGAAGAGGCCGACCGGTGAAGCTGGAGCTGCGCGGGATCACGAAGGTGTTCGGGTCCCTGGTCGCCAACGACCACATCGACCTGGTGATCGAGCCGGGCGAGATCCACGCCCTGCTGGGGGAGAACGGCGCCGGCAAGAGCACGCTCATGAACGTGCTGTACGGCCTGTACGACCCCGACGACGGCGAGATCCTCGTCGACGACCGCCCCGTGCAGTTCGCCGGTCCGGGCGACGCCATGGCGGCCGGCATCGGC
Organism: Cellulosimicrobium cellulans; assembly: GCF_001722485.1. GTDB lineage: Bacteria > Actinomycetota > Actinomycetes > Actinomycetales > Cellulomonadaceae > Cellulosimicrobium > Cellulosimicrobium cellulans_A. The sequence goes on from NZ_LWGL01000008.1 coordinate 41,888, forward strand.
ATGGTGCACCAGCACTTCATGCTCGTCCCCGTGTTCACGGTGGCCGAGAACGTCGCGCTCGGCCACGAGCCGGTGCGCGGCGGCGGCCTCATCGACGCCCGGCGCGCGCGGGGGCTCGTGCAGGACATCTCCGACCGCTTCGGGTTCGAGGTCGACCCGGACGCGTTGGTCGAGGACATCCCCGTCGGCGTCCAGCAGCGTGTCGAGATCATCAAGGCGCTCTCGCGCGACGCCCGCGTCCTCATCCTCGACGAGCCCACCGCCGTGCTCACCCCGCAGGAGACGGACGAGCTCATCGCGATCATGCGCCAGCTCAAGGAGGCGGGGACGTCCATCGTCTTCATCACCCACAAGCTGCGCGAGGTCCGCGCGATCGCCGACCGCATCACCGTGATCCGCCGCGGCAAGGTCGTCGGCACCGCGGAGCCGACCGCGAGCGAGACCGAGCTCGCGTCGCTCATGGTCGGCCGGTCGGTCGAGCTCGGCGTCGCGAAGGAGCCCGCGCGGCCGGGGGACGCGACGTTCCAGGTCCGCGACCTCACCGTCCTCGACGACACGGGCGCCGCGGTCGTGGACGACGTCGACCTCGACGTCGCGCGCGGCGAGATCCTCGTCGTCGCGGGCGTGCAGGGCAACGGCCAGACCGAGCTCACCGAGACGATCGTCGGGCTCCGCCGGCCCGTCGCGGGCTCGATCACGCTGGACGGCAAGGAGCTCGTGGGCCGCGGCGTCTCCGACGTGCTCGATGCGGGCGTCGGCTACGTCCCGGAGGACCGCAGCACCGACGGCATCATCGGCACGTTCTCCGTCGAGGAGAACCTCGTGCTCGACCTCGTCTCGTCCGCCCCGTACTCGCGCGGCGGCGCGCTCAGCCGCAGCGTGATCCGCAGCAACGCCGAGCAGCGCGTCGTCGAGTTCGACGTGCGCACCCAGTCCGTCGAGACCCCGGCCGGCACGCTGTCCGGCGGCAACCAGCAGAAGGTGGTCCTCGCGCGCGAGATGTCCCGGCCGCTGCGCCTGCTCATCGCCTCCCAGCCCACGCGCGGTCTCGACGTCGGCTCGATCGAGTTCGTCCACCAGCGCATCGTGTCCGAGCGCGACAAGGGCACGCCCGTGATCATCGTCTCGACCGAGCTCGACGAGGTCGTCGCGCTCGCCGACCGGATCGCGGTCATGTACCGCGGGCGCGTCGTCGGGGTCGTCCCCGGCGACACCGACCGCGACGTCCTCGGCCTCATGATGGCCGGCGTCCCGCTCGACGAGGCGGTCGTCCAGGCCGCCCGGCACCACACGACCCTCGGCGAGGCGGGCGGCGCGCCGTCGGGCGCCCCCGCCCCGGACACGACCGCCGCCACGTCCCGTGAGGAGGAGACCCCGTGAGCCAGCAGCCCATGGCGGACGACGAGGGGACGCCCACCGTCCCGCCGACGGCCGCACCGCCGAGCGACGTCCCGAAGGCCGAGCGGCCGGCAGGGCAGAGCATCCTGCGGGAGATGCTCGAGAGCAGCTGGCTCGTCTCCCTGCTCGCGATCGTCGCCGCGCTCGTCATCGGCGGCGTCCTCATCGCCGCCGCCGACCCGGAGGTCCAGGAGGCCGCGACCTACTTCTTCGCCCGGCCCACCGACACGCTCCAGGCGATCTGGGACGCCGTCTTCGGCGCGTACATCGCGCTGTTCCAGGGGTCCGTCGTCAACGTCGCGGCGCCCGACCTCGAGCGCGCGCTGCGGCCGCTCACCGAGACCATGACGGTCTCGGTGCCGCTCATCCTCGCGGGCCTCGGCCTGGGCATCGGGTTCCGGGCGGGCCTGTTCAACATCGGCGCGCAGGGGCAGATCATCCTGGGCGGCATCTTCGCCGGCTTCATCGGGTTCACGTTCGACCTGCCGCCGGGGCTGCACCTGGTGCTGGCGGTGCTGGGCGCGGCGCTCGGCGGCGCGATCTGGGCGAGCATCGCCGGCGTCCTCAAGGCCCGCACCGGCGCCCACGAGGTGATCGTCACGATCATGCTCAACAACATCGCCGTCTACCTCGTGGCCTACCTGCTCACGACCCCGGCGTTCCAGCGCGAGGGCAGCTCCAACCCCATCAGCCCGCCCATCCCGGGCAGCGCGACGTTCCCGCTCCTGCTGGGCGAGGGCTTCCGCCTCCACCTCGGGTTCGTCCTGGCCCTGCTCGCCGCCGTCGGCGTGTGGTGGCTCATGGAGCGCTCGACGCTCGGCTTCCGCTTCCGCGCCGTCGGCGAGAACCCGCACGCCGCTCGCACGGCCGGCATGTCCGTGGCCTGGGCCACCGTGTGGGTCATGGCCCTCGCGGGCGGTCTCGCCGGTCTCGCGGGCTCGGCCCAGGTGCTCGGCACGGAGAAGGTCCTCACGGCCGGCGTCGCGGCGAGCTTCGGCTTCGACGCGATCACGGTCGCGCTGCTGGGCCGCTCGCGCCCGCTCGGCACCGTGCTCGCGGGCCTCCTCTTCGGCGCGCTGCGCGCCGGCGGGTTCGCGATGCAGGCCCGCACCGGCACGCCGATCGACATCGTCCTCGTCGTGCAGTCCCTCATCGTGCTCTTCATCGCGGCCCCGCCGCTCGTGCGGGCGATCTTCCGCCTCCCGACGCCGGGCGGTCCCACGCGGGCCGAGCGCCAGGCGGCGCGGCGCCGCGCGACGCGCACGACCACCCCGACGACCCAGGAGGCCGGCGCATGACCGCCGTGACGACGCCCCCGGCACCCGCCCCCTCGAGGAGCGCCGCGAGCAAGCCGCTCACGCCGATCAGCTGGCGCGCCCCCGTCACGTACGCGGTGGTCGGCCTGCTGTCGCTCCTGCTGTTCGTGATCCTGCCGGACGGCGGCACCACCACGACCTTCCGGCTCTCGACCGCGGGCGACTTCTTCCAGATCCAGCCTGTCACGGTGAGCTCCACCGGCGCCGCCCTGTTCCTCACGATCCTGGCGCTCATGCTCGCGGGCCTGTCGTTCTGGGCGGCCGTCGACCGGCGCAAGGTCGGGATGTGGCTGCCCGTCGTGTTCGGCGTGCTCGTCGTCCTCGCCTTCCTGTGCTGGGCCGGTGCCGGCAAGTCGGCCATCCCGCTGACCGGGCTCCTGCAGGGGTCGCTGTTCCTCGCCGTGCCGCTCGTCTTCGGCGCGCTGTCCGGCGTCCTGTGCGAGCGCGTGGGCATCGTCAACATCGCGATCGAGGGCCAGCTCCTCGCCGGCGCGTTCCTCGCGGCCGTCGTCGCGTCCGTGACGTCGAGCGCGTACGCGGGGCTCGTCGCGGCGCCGATCGCGGGCGCGCTCGTCGGCGTGCTGCTCGTGATCTTCTCGGTCCGCTACTGGGTCAACCAGATCATCGTCGGCGTCGTGCTCAACGTGCTCGTCGTCGGCGTGACGAGCTACCTGTACTCCACCGTCCTCACCGAGGACTCCGCGACGTGGAACGCGCGCACCCCGCTGCCCGTCATCGAGATCCCGGTGCTGTCGCAGATCCCCGTGGTCGGACCGGTCCTGTTCCGCCAGACGCTGCTCGTCTACCTCATGTACGCGGCCGTCGTGGTGCTCCAGATCTTCCTGTTCCGCAGCCGGTGGGGCCTGCGCCTGCGCGCGGTGGGCGAGCACCCCAAGGCCGCGGACACCGTCGGCATCAAGGTCAACGCGACGCGCGTGAAGAACACGATCCTCGGCGGCGCGGTCGCCGGCCTCGGCGGCGCGTTCTTCACGGTCGCGGCCGGGCTCGCCTTCGGCAAGGAGATGACCGGCGGCAAGGGGTTCATCGCGCTCGCCGCGATGATCCTCGGCCGGTGGAACCCCGTCGGCGCGCTCGCCGCGGCGCTGCTCTTCGGCTTCGCCGACAACTTGCAGACGGTCCTCGGCATCGTCGGGACGCCGATCCCGAGCCAGATCATGCTCATGACGCCGTACGTCGTGACGATCTTCGCCGTCGCCGGCCTGGTGGGACGCGTCCGGGCGCCCGCCGCCGAGGGCATCCCGTACATCAAGTGAGGTGGGCATGACGAACGGGTCCGAGGGCGCGACGCGCGCGGTGGGCGACCGCGACGGCGCCGGGCAGGACGCCACCGCCGTCGACTGGGAGGCGCTGCGCGGCGCGGCGCGCGAGATCATGACGCGCGCGTACGCGCCGTACTCCGGCTTCCCGGTGGGCGCGGCGGCGCTCGTCGACGACGGCCGCGTGGTCGTCGGGTGCAACGTCGAGAACGCCGCCTACGGCGTCACGCTGTGCGCCGAGTGCTCGCTCGTCAGCGCGCTCGTCGGCTCCGGCGGGGGCCGGCTCGTGGCGTTCGCGTGCGTGGACAAGCACGGGGCGACGCTCATGCCGTGCGGGCGCTGCCGCCAGCTGCTGTGGGAGCACGGCGGCCCCGACCTGCTGGTCGACACCGTCCGTGGTATCACGACGATGAGGAACGTGCTGCCCGACGCGTTCGGGCCCGACGATCTGGAGGAGCGGTCGTGACGACCCAGGACAACGAGGGCGCGGCGCCGCAGGGCGGTCCCGAGGGGGCGCAGGGGCCGGAGGGGGCGGCGCCCGCGGCGGAGCCGTTCGACGCGGTCGACGTCATCCGGACCAAGCGCGACGGCGGGCTGCTCGACGGCGCGCAGATCGACTGGGTCGTCGACGCCTACACGCGCGGAGTCGTCGCCGAGGAGCAGATGGCCGCGCTCGCGATGGCGATCTTCCTCAACGGCATGGACCGCACGGAGATCGGCCGCTGGACGCAGGCGATGATCGCGTCCGGCGAGCGGCTCGACTTCACGTCGCTGTCGCGACCCACGGTCGACAAGCACTCGACCGGCGGCGTGGGGGACAAGATCACGCTCCCGCTCGCGCCGCTCGTCGCGTCGTTCGGCGTCGCGGTCCCGCAGCTGTCCGGGCGCGGCCTCGGCCACACGGGCGGCACGCTCGACAAGCTCGAGTCGATCCGGGGCTGGCGCGCGGCGCTGACCAACGCGCAGATGATGGACGCGCTCGAGCACGTCGGGGCGGTCATCTGCCAGGCGGGGTCGGGTCTCGCGCCCGCCGACCGCCTGCTGTACGCGTTGCGCGACGTGACGGGGACGGTCGAGTCGATCCCGCTCATCGCGTCCTCGATCATGAGCAAGAAGATCGCCGAGGGCACGGGCGCGCTCGTCCTCGACGTCAAGGTCGGGTCGGGCGCGTTCATGAAGGACCTCGGCGCGGCGCGCGAGCTCGCACGCACGATGGTGGACCTCGGGACGGACGCGGGCGTGCGCACGGTCGCGCTGCTCACCGACATGTCGACCCCGCTCGGCCTCACTGCGGGCAACGCCCTCGAGGTGCGCGAGTCGGTCGAGGTCATGCACGGCGAGGGGCCGCAGGACGTCGTCGACCTCACGGTCGCCCTCGCCGTCGAGATGCTCGCCGCCGCCGGCCGCCCGCAGGACCCCGACGACGTCCACCACGCCCTCGTCGGCGGCCGCGCCCTCGACAAGTGGCGGCAGATGATCGCCGAGCAGGGCGGCGACTCGCGCGCCCCGCTGCCGACTGCGCGGGAGAAGGAGCACGTCGTGGCGGACCACGACGGCGTCCTGTCGCGGCTCGACGCCTACGCGGTCGGCGTCGCGGCCTGGCGCCTCGGTGCCGGGCGCGCGCGCAAGGAGGACGCGGTGCAGGCCGGTGCCGGCGTCGAGCTGTTCGCCAAGCCGGGCGACGCGGTGCGCAAGGGCCAGCACCTCATGACGCTGCACACCGACACGCCCGAGCGCTTCGGCCGCGCGGTCGAGGCGCTCGAGGGCGCGTGGGAGATCGCGCCGCCGGGGACCGCGGTGGAGCGCACGCCGGTCGTGCTGGACCGCGTCGGCTGACGTGGCGGAAGAGCACGCGGAGCCGGGGGACCACCGGCGCCCCCGGTCCGTGTATGGCGTCGGGACCGAACCCGACGCGCGGTTCAGCCTCGCCAACGAGCGCACCGCGCTCGCGTGGGTGCGCACCGGTGTGGGCCTCGTCGCGGGCGGCGTGGCGCTGACGTCGTTCTCGACGTTCGCGGACCTGCCCGGCCTGGTGGACCTCGTCGCCGCCGTCGCGTGCCTCGTGGGCGCAGCCTGCGCGGTGTACGCGCTCGTCACGTGGCGCCGCAACGAGCGCGCGCTGCGCCGGCGCGAGCCGCTGCCCGCACCGGGCGGGCTGCCGGTGCTCGTCGTCGGCGTCGTCCTGCTCGCGGTGCTCATCGCGGCCTACGCGGCGGCGGCGGGCCTGGGCGAGGCCGCGTCGCTGCCATGACGTCGGCGGAGCGCCCGCCCGGGCCGCCGGAGCGC
>NZ_LWGL01000080.1 GCF_001722485.1 Cellulosimicrobium cellulans
CGTGCGGCGGAGCGCCCGCGGCCGCACCGGGTGCCGCCCCGGCGACCGTCACGACGACGGCGAGGGCCGCGGTGAGCGCGCGGACGGCCTTCCGGGGCCGCGAGGGGCGGGCGGAGGTCTGCACGGTGGTCCCCATGGCACGCAGGATGCCGTGGTCCGGAGCGGCGGCGTGCGCTCGTCGACCACGCGCTGTGGACGACGGGACGGGGAACCGAAGGGCATGTGGTCTGTGGTCGACCGTCCTGCTCACGGCGCCGGACACCTCCGGCGTGCCGTCCGTGGCGCGGCGGGCGTCGGGTAGACTGGGCCGCGCGATCGGCACGACCGTGCGCCTTCTGATCGTCGACGACGCCCCGGCGTCGTCGACGACGAGGCGGCCGGGCCACGCCGGTCGACTTCGCGCGCCACGCTCCCGCACCAGCCCCGGCACGTCCGAGGCCCGCGGGCCGCGTCCGGCGTCGGTCCCGCCCGCACGACGTGCGAGCGGGCGTCGGCACGGGTGGCGCCAGGGGTGCGATCCGCCGTGGACCGCACCGACAACCGCAGGCGCGGCCTCCTCGCGAGGGGGTCGCCGAGAGCGCGCGTGCGCCGGGAGGATCCCGGGCTGCGCGGTGAAAGGACGTGTCATGGCCGTCGTGACCATGCGCCAGCTCCTCGAGAGCGGTGTCCACTTCGGGCACCAGACCCGCCGTTGGAACCCGAAGATGAAGCGCTTCATCTTCACCGAGCGCAACGGCATCTACATCGTCGACCTGCAGCAGTCGCTGTCGTACATCGACCGTGCGTACGACTTCGTCAAGGAGACCGTCGCCCACGGCGGCACCATCCTCTTCGTCGGCACCAAGAAGCAGGCCCAGGAGCCCGTCGCCGAGCAGGCGTCGCGCGTCGGAATGCCCTACGTGAACCACCGCTGGCTCGGTGGCATGCTCACGAACTTCACCACGGTGCACAAGCGCCTGCAGCGCCTCAAGGAGCTCGAGGAGATCGACTTCGACGACGTCGCCGGCTCGGGGCTCACCAAGAAGGAGCTCCTCGTGCTGCGCCGCGAGAAGGACAAGCTCGCCCGCACGCTCGGCGGCATCCGCGACATGGCGAAGGTCCCCTCCGCCGTGTGGATCGTGGACACCAACAAGGAGCACCTCGCCGTCGACGAGGCGCGCAAGCTCAACATCCCGATCGTCGCGATCCTCGACACGAACTGCGACCCCGACGTCGTGGACTACAAGATCCCGGGCAACGACGACGCCATCCGCTCCGTCACGCTGCTCACGCGCGTGATCGCCGACGCCGCCGCCGAGGGCCTCATGCAGCGCCACTCGGGCCGCACGGGTGCCGAGGCCGGCGCGGAGACCGACGCCGAGCCGCTCGCCGAGTGGGAGCGCGAGCTCCTCGAGGGCGCCGAGCAGCAGCTCGAGACGCAGGAGCAGCCGGCCGAGGCCGCCCCGACGCAGGGTGCGTCGGGCGCCGAGGAGGCCGTGGCCCCCGGCGCCGACGCGGCACCCGCGGTCGACGCGGCCGCGGAGGCGGCCGGCGAGCCGACGACCGAGCAGGCCGAGAAGACCGAGTGACACCGTGGGGTGCGCGGCGAGGAACATCCGCCGCGCACCCCGCGTCGTGCCCGGGCGCGCCGTGCGGCCCCGGAATCACCACCCAGCACGTACCCGTGACGAACCACGAGTGAGGATCCTCCACCATGGCGAACTACACCGCCGCTGACATCAAGGCGCTGCGCGAGCGCACCGGCGCCGGCATGCTCGACGTCAAGAAGGCTCTCGACGAGGCCGGCGGCGACGCCGACAAGGCGCTCGAGATCATCCGCGTCAAGGGCCTGAAGGGCGTCGCCAAGCGCGAGGGCCGTTCCACGTCCGAGGGTCTCGTGGCGGTCGACATCCGCGACGCCGAGGGCGGCCAGGTCGCGACGCTCATCGAGCTCAACTCCGAGACCGACTTCGTCGCGAAGAACGACACGTTCATCGGCCTCGCCGACCGCGTGCTCAAGGCGGCCGCGGACGCCGGTGCGCGCGACGCGGACGCGGCGCTCGCCGCGGACGCCGACGGCGAGACCGTCCAGCAGGTCATCGACAACCAGGCCGCGACGCTCGGCGAGAAAATCGTCCTGCGCCGCGTGACCCGCGTCGCGGGCGAGCGCGTCACCGCGTACCTGCACCGCACGGCGCGCGACCTGCCGCCGTCGATCGGCGTCGTCGTCGCGACCGACGCGGCCGGCGAGGCCGTCGCGAAGGACGTCGCCCAGCACGTCGCCGCGATGTCTCCGACCTACCTCTCGCGCGAGGACGTCCCCGCCGAGACGGTCGAGAACGAGCGCCGCATCGCCGAGGAGACCTCGCGCAACGAGGGCAAGCCGGAGGCCGCGCTGCCGAAGATCGTCGAGGGTCGCCTCAACGGCTTCTTCAAGGACGTCGTCCTCGTCGACCAGCCGCTCGCGAAGGACCCGAAGAAGACGGTCGGCCAGGTCGTCTCCGAGGCCGGCGGCTCGATCACCGAGTTCGTCCGCTTCCGCGTCGGCGCCTGACGCCTGCTGGCCCGGCCCTCCCGAGCGGGAGGGTCGGGCCACGCCGCACCCGGGCACCGAGCGAAGCGGCGCCCCGGTGCGGACCAGCACCCCGAGGAGCAGCCCTCCCGCGACCGCGGACGCTGCGCACCGGCCCGGCCGGGCGACGACGAAGGACAGGTGGCGACATGACGACAGGCGAGCCGACGAGCACGGGCCCCGGCGCGGGCGCTCCCGCACGGCGCGTGCTCCTCAAGCTGTCGGGGGAGACGTTCGGCGGCGGCCAGATCGGGCTCGCGCCCGACGTCGTGCAGAGGGTCGCCCAGGAGATCGCGGCGGCCGTCGAGCAGGGCGTGCAGGTCGCGATCGTCGTGGGCGGCGGCAACTTCTTCCGCGGCGCCGAGCTCTCCCAGCGCGGCCTGGACCGGGCGCGCGCCGACTACATGGGCATGCTTGGCACGGTCATGAACTGCCTCGCGCTCCAGGACTTCCTCGAGCAGGCCGGCGTGAAGACGCGCGTGCAGACCGCCATCACCATGGGCCAGGTCGCCGAGCCCTACATCCCGCTGCGGGCGATCCGCCACCTCGAGAAGGGCCGCGTCGTGATCTTCGGCGCGGGCGCCGGGATGCCGTACTTCTCCACGGACACCGTCTCCGTGCAGCGCGCCCTCGAGACGCACTGCCAGGAGGTCCTCATGGGCAAGAACGGCGTGGACGGCGTCTACACGGCCGACCCGCGCAAGGACCCGGCGGCCGTGCGGCTCGACCACCTCACCTACACCGACGCCCTCGTCAACGACCTCGGCGTCATGGACGCCACCGCGCTGAGCCTGTGCCGCGACAACGACGTGCGCATGCGCGTCTTCGGCATGGGCGAGCCGGGGAACGTCACCCGGGCTCTCGTCGGCGAGAATATTGGCACACTGGTCACCGCGGACTGACGAGCAGCTCGCAGGACCGACTGACGTAAGGAGCACTGGGTGATCGACGACACCCTCCTCGAGGCCGAGGAGAAGATGGACAAGGCGGTCGAGGTGGCCAAGGAGGACTTCGCCGCCATCCGCACCGGCCGGGCCAACCCCGCGATGTTCAACAAGATCACGGTCGACTACTACGGTGCCCCGACCCCGCTGCAGCAGCTCGCGTCCTTCCAGACGCCCGAGGCGCGCACGGTCATCGTCTCGCCGTTCGACAAGTCCGCGATGACGGCGATCGAGAAGGCGCTGCGCGACTCCGACCTCGGCGTGAACCCGTCGAACGACGGCAACATCATCCGCGTCGTGCTCCCCGCCCTCACCGAGGAGCGTCGCCGCGACTTCGTCAAGCTCGCGAAGCAGAAGGCCGAGGACTCGCGCGTCTCGATCCGCAACGTGCGGCGCCGCGCCAAGGAGGAGCTCGACCGCATCGTCCGCGACGGCGAGGCCGGCGAGGACGAGGTCGCGCGTGCCGAGAAGGAGCTCGAGGGCCTGACGAAGCAGCACGTCGACCAGGTCGACGCGCTGCTCGCCGGCAAGGAGAGCGAGCTGCTCGAGGTCTGAGGCCCTCCTCGGACCGAGCGCACCAGCCGATGTCAGAACTCCACCCGTCCGCCGCCGGCGACCCCACCGACGGCCGCACGGTCGGCCCGGAGCCCGTCGGGGTCCCGGCCCCCGGTCGTGCTCCGCGCGCCGGGCGCAACCTGCCCGTCGCGATCGCCGTCGGCCTCGGACTGCTCGTCGCCGTGGCCGCGAGCCTCGCCTTCCGGCCGGAGCCGTTCGTCGCGCTCGCGGTGCTCGCCGTGGGCGCGGCGGTCTGGGAGCTCGGCAAGGCGCTGCAGCGCCGCGACCTGCACGTCCCCGTGCTGCCGCTCCTCGTGGGCACCGCCGGCATCCTCGTGTCGTCGTACTACTCGGGTCCCGAGGCGCTGCTCGTCTCCTTCATGCTCACGGTCGCGGGCGTGGTCGTGTGGCGGGTCATCGACGGCTCGGGCACGCCCGCGGTGCGCGACGCCGCCGCGGGCACGTTCGCCGCGGCGTACCTGCCGTTCATGGCCGGGTTCGTCATGCTGCTGCTCGCGCAGGACGACGGCCGCGTGCGCGTCCTGCTGTTCATCCTCCTCGCCGTGGCGAACGACGTCGGCGGGTACGTCGCGGGCGTCCTCTTCGGTCGGCACCCGCTCGCGCCGTCGGTCAGCCCGAAGAAGTCGTGGGAGGGCCTCGCCGGCTCGTTCGTCCTCGCGACCGCCGTGGGCGTCGTCGGGGTCGTCGTCGGCCTCGGTGCGAGCCCGCTGCTCGGCGTCGCGCTCGGCGTCCTGACGCCGCTCACGGCGACCGTCGGGGACCTCGCCGAGTCCATGATCAAGCGGGACCTAGAATTGAAGGACATGGGGTCGCTCCTGCCGGGTCACGGAGGCATCCTCGACCGCCTCGACTCCATGCTCCTCACCGCGCCGTTCGTCTACGTGCTGCTCACCGTGGCAGCGTGACGGCGCGCCGCCGCCCCCCACGCTTGGACCTCCTCCCATGACCGTCCGACAGACCGCCCGTCCGTCCGACCGCCCTGCCGACCCTGCCGACCTCCCCACGCCGACGGCGCGCTCCGTGCGCCCGTCGGCGGAGTCGACGCCGCTGCCGCTCGTCATGTCGGCGCCGCGCCGCGGGAAGCCGCCGCGCCACTTCGCGGACCTCGCGCCGGAGGAGGTGCGCGACGCCGTCGTCGAGCTCGGCGAGAAGCCGTTCCGCGCCAAGCAGCTCGCGACGCACTACTACGCGCACCTCACGCGCGACCCCGAGGCGATGACCGACCTGCCGAAGGCGACGCGCGACACGCTCGCCGGGGCGCTCTTCCCGCCGCTGCTCACCGAGGCGCGCCGCATGGAGGCCGACGGCGGCACGACCGTCAAGACCCTGTGGCACCTGTTCGACGGGGCCAAGGTCGAGTCGGTGCTCATGCGCTACCCGCAGCGCTCGACGCTGTGCGTGTCCAGCCAGGCCGGCTGCGGCATGGCGTGCCCGTTCTGCGCGACCGGCCAGCTCGGCCTCACGCGCAACCTCTCGGTCGCGGAGATCGTCGAGCAGGTGCGCGCCGCGGCCCGCTCGCTCGCCGACGGCGAGATCCCGGGCGGCCCGGCGCGCCTGAACAACCTCGTGTTCATGGGCATGGGGGAGCCGCTCGCCAACTACAAGGCGGTCATGGGCACGGTGCGCCGGCTCGTCGCGCCCGCGCCGGACGGCCTCGGCATGTCGGCGCGCAACATCACGGTGTCGACGGTCGGGCTGGTCCCCGCGATGCGCAAGCTCGCGGACGAGGGCATCCCGGTGACGCTCGCCCTGTCGCTGCACGCCCCCGACGACGACCTGCGCGGCGAGCTCGTGCCCATCAACACGCGCTGGAGCGTCGACGAGGCGCTCGACGCCGCCCGCCACTACTTCGAGGTCACGGGCCGGCGCGTGAGCATCGAGTACGCGCTCATCAAGGACATGAACGACCACGCGTGGCGTGCGGACCTGCTGGGCGAGAAGCTCAACGCGCGCGGGCGCGGGTGGGTGCACGTCAACCCCATCCCGCTCAACCCCACGCCGGGGTCGATCTGGACGGCCAGCGACCCTGCCGTCGAGGCGGAGTTCGTGGCACGATTGCGCGGGCACGGGATCCCGACCACGATCCGTGACACCCGCGGCAGCGACATCGACGGCGCCTGCGGGCAGCTCGCTGCAGAGGAGGACGAGTGAGTTCGCTGTTCACGACGGTCGCGAAGACGCGCAACGGGTACGACCCGGAGGAGGTCGACGACTTCTTCGAGCACGCGCGCGACGTCTACGAGGGGCGCGCGACGGACCGTCTGACGAGCACCGACATCCAGACGTCCGTCTTCGACCTCGTCCGCGGCGGGTACGACACGCACGAGGTGGACGCGGCGCTCGACCGGCTCGAGGGGGCGTTCATCGCGCGCCAGCGCGCGGAGTACGTCGCGGCGCACGGGCAGCAGGCCTGGATGAACGCGCTCGCGGAGCGCGCGCGCACGCTCTACGGGCGCCTGGGCCGGCCCGACGGCGAGAAGTTCGCCCCCGGCGAGCGCGGCAAGCCGGCCTACGACACGGACGACGTCGACGACCTGTGCGACCGGCTCGTGGCCTACTTCGACCGCCAGGTGCCGATCACCGCGGCGGAGATCCGCGCCGCCACGTTCCGGCGCGCGCGGGGCCGCGACGGCTACGCCGAGGGCCCCGTCGACGCGTTCTTCGCGCGGGCCATCGAGGTGCTGCTCGGCGTCGAGTGACGGCGACGCCCACCGGCGTCGGGACGACGCCGTGACGACGGACCCGCGCACCGCGTCGCACCCGCTCGTGCGACGCGCCGTCGCCGTGCTCGCGGTGGCCAACGCCCGCCACCCGTGGAACCACAACGAGCACTTCCACCCGTGGGTGCTGCGCCGGGTGCCGCGCGGGGCGCGCGCGGTGCTCGACGTGGGGTGCGGTGCGGGCGTGCTGCTCGGCCGGCTGCTCGGCCGGCTGGGCGACACGGCGTCCGCGGTCGACGGGATCGACGCCGACCCCAGGATGGTCGCGGCGGCGCGGTCGCGCCTCGGCGACGACCCGCGCGTCACCGTCCGGCAGCTCGCGTTCGAGGACCTTCCGGCGGACGGCCGCTACGACGCGGTGACGATGGTCGCCGTCCTCCACCACCTCGACCACCACCTCGGCCTCGGCGACGCCCTGGCGCACGCGCGCGACCTCCTCGCGCCCGGCGGGCGCCTGCTCGTCGTGGGTCTGGCCCGCGTGGACTCGCCGCTCGACGTCGCCGTGGACGTCGTCTCGGCGCTGCTGAACCCGCTCGTCGGTCTCGTGAAGCACCCGCGGCGCGCGCGCCCGGGGGACCTTGGCCCCGACGCGCCCGGCATGCCGGTCCGCGACCCCGTGCTCTCCGTCGCCGAGGTCGCCCGTGCGGCACGGGCCGTGCTGCCGGGCGTGCGCGTGCGCCGTCGGCTGTTCTTCCGGTACACGCTCGAGTGGACACGACGCTGACCGCGACCTGGGAGGATGGAGCCATGCACGACCCGGCCACCGCTCCCCGCACCCTGACGATCCTCGGCTCGACCGGCTCGATCGGGACCCAGGCGATCGACGTCGTCCGGGCGCACCCCGGGCGGTTCCGCGTCGAGGCGCTGTCCGCGGGCGGCGGCGATGTGGACCTCCTCGCGCGCCAGGCGACGGAGCTCGGCGTGCGCGCGGTCGCGGTGGCGGACGCCTCGCGGGCGGGCGCGCTGGAGCAGGCGCTCGCCGGTGCGGTGGGGACCGCGGGAAGGCTCCCCGAGGTGCTCGCCGGACCGGACGCCGCCGCCGAGCTCGCGGGGCGGGGGAGCGACGTCGTGCTCAACGGGATCACGGGGTCCGTCGGCCTCGGGCCGACGCTCGCCGCGCTCGAGGGCGGGTCGACGCTCGCGCTCGCGAACAAGGAGTCGCTCGTGGCAGGCGGCGCGCTCGTGCGCGCGGCCCAGCGTCGGCCCGACCAGATCGTGCCGGTGGACTCCGAGCACTCGGCGATTGCGCAGTGCCTGCGGTCGGGGGCGGGCACGGAGGTGCGGCGCCTCGTGCTCACGGCGTCGGGCGGTCCGTTCCGCGGCTGGTCGGCCGACGCCGTGAAGGCCGCGACGGTGGACCAGGCGCTCGCCCACCCCACGTGGGCGATGGGCCCCGTCGTCACCGTGAACTCGGCGAGCCTGATGAACAAGGGCCTCGAGCTCATCGAGGCGCACCTGCTGTTCGACGTGGACGTCGAGGACATCACCGTCGTCGTGCACCCGCAGTCCGTCGTGCACTCCATGGTCGAGTTCGTCGACGGCTCGACCATCGCGCAGGCGTCGCCGCCGGACATGCGCCTGCCCATCGCGCTCGGCCTGAGCTGGCCCGAGCGCCTCGACGTCGTCGCGCCGCCGTGCGACTGGACGCAGGCCGCGTCGTGGACCTTCGAGCCGCTCGACGACGCGGCGTTCCCCGCCGTGCGGCTCGCCCGCGAGGCGGTCGCGGCGAGCGCGACGCACCCGGCCGTGTACAACGCCGCGAACGAGCAGGCGGTCGCCGCGTTCCTCAGCGGACGCGCAGGTTTCGGTGACATCGTCACCACGGTCGAGCGCGTCCTCGCCGCGCACGCGGGAACCCCGCGTGACGCCGTCACGTTGGACGACGTGTCGGCGGCGGAGGAGTGGGCGCGGGCGCGGGCCGACGAGCTGCTCGCCCGGCACTGACGGGGCCGGCTCGGCGCGAGACGCACCATCACCACCACCCGAGACATCACCCGCACCACCCGTGACACTGTGAGGACGGAATTATGGCGACGCTGATCGGGATCCTCGTGATCGTGCTCGGCATCCTCGTCTCGATCGCGCTGCACGAGGTGGGCCACATGGTCCCCGCGAAGAAGTTCGGCGTGCGCGTGAGCCAGTACATGGTCGGCTTCGGCCCGACCCTGTGGTCTCGCCGCAAGGGCGAGACGGAGTACGGGATCAAGGCGGTCCCGCTCGGCGGCTACGTGCGGCTCGTGGGCATGATGCCGCCCGCGCCGGCCGGTGCGCGGCCCCGGGGGAACGGGTTCTTTGCCCAGGTCGTCGCCGACGCGCGCGACGCGAGCACCGAGGAGGTGCGGCCGGGCGAGGAGCACCGGGCGTTCTACAACCTCTCGGCGCCGAAGAAGGCCGTCGTCATGCTCGGCGGGCCGTTCATGAACCTCCTCATCGCGTTCGTCCTCATGCTGGTGGTGAGCGTCGGCATCGGCCTGCCGACGGCGACGACCACCGTCGGCACCGTCACGCCGTGCGTGACCGACACCGTGACGGCTGACGGCTCCGAGTGCGCCGGGGACGACCCGGAGTCGCCCGCGGCGGCGGCCGGCCTGCGGCCCGGCGACGAGGTGGTGTCGTTCGACGGCGCTCCCGTCACGTCGTGGGAGCAGCTGTCGGGGGTGATCCGCGGCGCCGCCGACGAGACGGTGCCGGTGGTCGTCGAGCGCGACGGCGAGCAGGTCGAGCTGGACGTCACGCCCGTCGAGGTCGAGCGCCAGGTGGTCGCCGAGGACGGCACGCCCGTCGTCGACGACGCGGGCGACCCGGTCACCGAGCCCGTCGGCTACATGGGCTTCTCGCCCACGGTCGAGCGCCGCTCGGCGGGCGTCGGCACGGCGGTCGAGGCGACGTGGCAGCAGGTGAGCGGCACCGCGGGCATCATCGTCACGCTGCCCGTCAAGGTCGCCGAGGCCGCCCAGGCGGCGTTCACCGACGCGCCGCGCGAGCAGGACTCGGTCATGAGCGTCGTCGGGGTCGGCCGTGTCGCGGCCGACGTGGCGGGGGCCGACAACCCGGTGCTCGACCGCGTCGTGACCATGCTCCTGCTGCTCGCCGCGCTCAATGTCGCGCTGTTCGTCTTCAACCTCATCCCGCTCCTGCCGCTCGACGGGGGACACGTCGTCAACGCCGTCTACGAGGGGGCCAAGCGCACCGTCGCGCGCGTGCGCGGACGGCCGCGACCCGGGCCGGCCGACGTGGCGCGCATGATGCCCGTCGCGTACGTGATGTTCGTCGTGCTCGTCGGCGTCGGCGCGCTGCTCATCCTCGCCGACGTCGTCGACCCCGTCCGGCTCACGTAGCGCACGCGCCGCGTCCCCGGCGCGTTCCCGGCGCGCCCACGCCGCGCTCGTGGAGGCACCGCGAAGATGTCCCGGACCCGTGGGGAAGGTGACGTCCCGGACAGCCCCGACGTGCGGCACCCCGCCTCGTGCGGGGGATACTAGGGGCGTGAGCGTACCCATCAGCCTCGGAATGCCCGCCGCCCCGCCGCCGGTCCTGGCGCCGCGCCGCAAGACCCGCAAGATCAAGGTCGGCAAGGTCGAGGTCGGCGGCGACGCCCCCATCAGCGTCCAGTCCATGACCACGACGCCGACCACGGACATCAACGCGACCCTCCAGCAGATCGCCGAGCTCACAGCGTCCGGCTGCGACATCGTCCGCGTGGCCGTGCCGAGCGCCGACGACGCCGAGGCGCTGCCGGCCATCGCGAAGAAGTCGCAGATCCCCGTGATCGCCGACATCCACTTCCAGCCGAAGTACGTCTACGCCGCGATCGACGCCGGCTGCGCCGCCGTGCGCGTGAACCCCGGCAACATCCGCAAGTTCGACGACCAGGTCAAGCAGATCGCGCGGGCCGCGTCCGACGCGGGCGTCTCGATCCGCATCGGCGTCAACGCGGGCTCGCTCGACCCGCGCCTGCTCGCCAAGTACGGCAAGGCGACGCCCGAGGCGCTCGTCGAGTCGGCCGTGTGGGAGGCGTCGCTGTTCGAGGAGCACGACTTCCACGACTTCAAGATCTCGGTCAAGCACAACGACCCGGTCGTCATGGTCCGCGCGTACGAGCTGCTCTCCCAGGCGGGCGACTGGCCGCTGCACCTCGGCGTGACCGAGGCCGGTCCCGCTTTCCAGGGCACCATCAAGTCGGCGACGGCCTTCGGCGCGCTGCTCAGCCAGGGCATCGGCGACACGATCCGCGTCTCCCTCTCGGCCCCGCCGGTCGAGGAGGTCAAGGTCGGCAACCAGATCCTGCAGGCCCTCAACCTGCGCCCGCGCAAGCTCGAGATCGTCTCGTGCCCGTCGTGCGGCCGCGCGCAGGTCGACGTCTACACGCTCGCCGAGAAGGTGACCGCCGGCCTCGAGGGCATGGAGGTCCCGCTGCGCGTCGCCGTGATGGGCTGCGTCGTCAACGGCCCGGGCGAGGCCCGTGAGGCCGACCTCGGCGTCGCGTCCGGCAACGGCAAGGGCCAGATCTTCGTCAAGGGCGAGGTCGTCAAGACCGTCCCCGAGGCCCTCATCGTCGAGACGCTCATCGAGGAGGCCATGCGCATCGCCGAGACGATGACGCCCGAGAACGACGCGCAGGCCGGGTCCCCGGTCGTCACCGTCGGCTGACGCCGTGTCGCGCTGGCGCCCGTCGGTCCCGGCCCTGCGGACGCGGGCCGGGGCCGACGCGCGCGAGCTGGGCGACGGTGACGTCGCGGAGGCGCTCGCGGTGTGCGCGGCCGACCCGGTCGCCTCGGCGCTCGCCGCGGCGCGGTTCGAGGTGGCGCTGCGGGTCGGCCTGCGGGCCGCGGGCGGCCAGGCGTGGGGCTTCCCCGCCGAGGGGCCGCTCGAGGCCGTGTGCTGGGCGGGCGCGAACCTCGTGCCCGTCGTCCCGCGGACGCTCGACGAGGCGGCCCGCCGCGCGGCCGTCGCGGGCTTCGCGGCGCTCGCGCGACGTGCCGGGCGCCGGTCGTCGTCGGTCGTGGGGGAGCGCGACGCGGTGCTCGCCCTCTGGGCGACGCTCGCGGAGAGCTGGCCCGCGCCGCGCGAGGTGCGCGCGACCCAGCCGTCCCTCGCGATCGACCGCTCGCCCGACGTCGCGCCCGACACGTCCGTGCGGCGCTCGGTCCCCGCCGAGGTCCCGGTCGTGCTGCCGGCGTGCGTGCGGATGTTCACCGAGGAGGTGGGCTACTCGCCCGTCGAGGGCGGCGGGCGCGCCTACGAGGAGCGCGTGCGCTCGCTCGTCGCCGCCGGCCGCTCGTTCGTCCGCGTCGACGGCACCGGGACGGGCGCGCACGTGGTGTTCAAGGCGGAGCTGGGCGCGGTGACCGAGCGCGTCGCGCAGGTCCAGGGCGTGTGGGTCGACCCGCGCTACCGGGGCCGAGGGCTGTCCGCCCCGGGCATGGCGGCCGTCGTGGAGCTCGCCCGCGCCGTCCCGGACGGCGCGGGGCGACCGCCGGTCGTGTCGCTGTACGTCAACGACTACAACGTGCGCGCGCTCGCGACGTACCGCCGCGTCGGGTTCGAGCAGGTCGGCACGTACGCGACCGTCCTCTTCTGAGCCCCTCCTGAGCCGTGCCCTGCGGACGGCGGCTCACTTGAGCAGCCGGGACAGCCGCCGGTCGGCGAGCACCTGACCGCCGGTCTGGCACGTCGCGCAGTACTGCAGGCTGCGGTCCGCGAAGTTCACCTCGCGCACCTCGTCCCCGCACACGGGGCACGGCAGCCCGGTCCGCCCGTGCACGCGCATGCCGGCGCGCTTGGCGTCCTTGAGCTCGGCCGCGGGCCGGCCCGACGCCGCGGCCACGGCCTCGCCCAGCACCTCGCCCACCGCGGCGTGCACGCGCGCGACCTCGTCGGGCGTGAACGACCGCGTGAGCTTGAACGGGCTCGTCCGGGCCGCGTGGAGGATGTCGTCGGAGTACGCGTTGCCGATCCCCGCGATCGACGACTGGTCGCGCAGCAGGCCCTTGACCTGCTGGTTGCGCGCGGCCATGAGGCCGGCGAGCACGTCGGGCGTGAAGGCGGCGTCGAGCGGCTCGACGCCGAGCGTCGCGATCGCGTGCACCTCGCCCGGGTCCCGCACGACGTGCACCGCGAGGCGCTTGCGCGTGCCGGCCTCCGTGAGGTCGAACCCCGAGCCGTCGTCGAGGCGCACGCGCAGCGCGAGCGCGGCGACCTTGCCCCCGCCGCCGCCCCCGAGGCGCGGGCGCACGGGCGTCGTCGGCACCTTCTCCGACCACCGCAGCCACCCGCCGCGGGCGAGGTGGAAGACGAGGTGCAGCTCGTCGTCGGGCTCGGCGGGCCCGTCGGCCGAGGCTCTGGCGAGCACGACGTCGAGCCACTTGCCGTGCCGCCGGGCCCCGGCGACGACGCGCCCGACCAGCGCCGTGACGGGCGGGTCGAAGGTCTTCAGCGCGGCGATCTGCGCGACGTCCGCGGCGACGACGGCGTGCCCCGTGGCGCGGTCGTCGAGGAACCGGACGAGGGCCTCCACCTCGGGCAGCTCGGGCATGGGCTCATCCTCCCCGCCGGTAGGGTTGGGCGCATGTCTTCCGTCACCGGGGAGTCGCGCGCGTCCCTCGCGGCCGCCCCCTCCGCCGACCTGCTGCGCCTGTCCACCCTCTTCGTCCGGACGCTGCGCGAGGACCCCGCCGACGCCGAGGTCGCGAGCCACAAGCTTCTCGTGCGCGCGGGCTACATCCGCCGCGCGGCTCCCGGCATCTACACGTGGCTGCCGCTCGGCCTGCGCGTGCTGCGCAAGGTCGAGGCCGTGGTCCGCGAGGAGATGGCCGCCGCCGGCGCCCAGGAGGTCCACTTCCCGGCGCTGCTGCCCAAGGAGCCGTACGAGGCGACGGGCCGCTGGACGGAGTACGGCCCGAACATCTTCCGGCTCAAGGACCGCAAGGAGGCCGACTACCTCCTCGCGCCCACCCACGAGGAGATGTTCACCCTCCTGGTCAAGGACCTGTACTCGTCGTACAAGGATCTGCCGCTGTCGATCTACCAGATCCAGACGAAGTACCGCGACGAGGCGCGGCCCCGCGCGGGCCTCATCCGCGGGCGCGAGTTCGTCATGAAGGACGCGTACTCGTTCGACGTCTCCGACGAGGGCCTCGAGCGCTCCTACGAGGCGCAGCGCGCCGCGTACCGGCGCATCTTCGAGCGCCTCGGGCTCGAGTACGTCGTGGTCGCGGCGACGTCGGGCGCGATGGGGGGCTCCCGCTCGGAGGAGTTCCTCACCCCGACGCCGATCGGCGAGGACACGTTCGTCCGCTCGCCCGGGGGCTACGCCGCCAACGTCGAGGCCGTCGTCACGCCCGTGCCGGAGGCGGTCGACTACGCCGACGCGCCCGCGGCCCACGTGGAGGACACGCCGGGCACGCCGACGATCGACTCGCTCGTCGCGTTCGCCAACGAGCACCACCCGCGCGCCGACCGGCCCTGGACCGCGGCGGACACGCTGAAGAACGTCGTGCTCGCCCTCACGCACCCGGACGGGCGCCGCGAGATCGTCGTCGTCGGCCTCCCCGGCGACCGCGAGGTCGACCTCAAGCGCGTCGGCGCGGCGTTCGAGCCCGCCGAGGTCGAGCCGGCGACCGACGCGGACTTCGCCGCCCACCCCGAGCTCGTCAAGGGCTACATCGGCCCCCAGGTGCTCGGCCCGAACGTGCCGCGCGAGGCCCCCGTCCCCGCGGACGTCGCCGAGGCGGCCGCCCACGGGGAGCCGGTGCGCCACTCGGTGCGCTACCTGCTCGACCCGCGCGTCGTCGCGGGGACGCGGTGGATCACCGGTGCCAACGAGGACGGGCGGCACGTGTTCGACCTCGTCGCCGAGCGCGACTTCGCGGCCGACGGCACCGTCGAGGCGGCCGAGGTGCGCGCCGGGGACGAGGCGCCCGACGGGTCAGGCCCGCTGGAGCTCGCCCGCGGCATCGAGATCGGTCACATCTTCGCCCTCGGCCGCAAGTACGCGCAGGCTCTCGGCCTCACCGTGCTCGACGAGAACGGCAAGCAGGTCGTCGTGACGATGGGCTCGTACGGCATCGGCGTGACGCGCGTGCTCGCGGCGCTCGCCGAGGCCAACCACGACGACGCCGGGCTGGCCTGGCCCGCGCACGTCGCGCCCGCGCACGTGCACGTCGTCGCCACGGGCAAGGACGCGTCGGTGTTCGACGAGGCGGAGCGGCTCGCCGCCGAGCTCGTGGCGCGCGGCGTCGAGGTCGTCTACGACGACCGCCCCAAGGTCTCGCCGGGCGTGAAGTTCAAGGACGCCGAGCTGCTCGGCGTGCCGCTGCTGCTCGTCGTGGGCCGCGGGCTCGCCGACGGCGTCGTCGAGGTCCGCCCGCGCGCGGGCGAGGCCGAGCAGGTGCCGGTCGCGGACGCCGTCGACGAGGTCGTGCGGCGCGTCGAGGCGCTCCTCGGCTGACGGCTCCCCGGGCGGGCGCGGCGACCGCCCGCCCGGCGCTCAGGGCGCGGTCTGCTCGGGGAGACCGGGGAAGGCGACCGGGGCTGCGCCCCACGCGAGCGCGGCCTGCCACGAGTTTGTGAGCAGGGCGAGGAGCGCCTCGCGCGACGCCGGTGCGGCGGTCGCGACGAGAGACGCGTAGGACTGCGCGAGCTCGGCCTCGAGGCGGCGGGCGAGCGCCGCGGTGTCCTCGTCGGCCGGGACGTCGTAGGCGACGCGGCGCGGGTCCTGGTCCGTGCCGTCCGTCCCG